>NZ_JBEORU010000013.1:0-163348 GCF_040302465.1 Micromonospora sp. NPDC126480 | reverse complement strand
ACGATCACCACCGCCACCGCAGTCCTACCGCACAACCCCACCGACCTGCTCGGCACGATAGGCCACGCCGTCCTGGCCGACCTACTACCCGCACGCCGCCGCCCCCGCCTCAAAGCCCGCTCCCGCAAAAACCCGACCAGCAAATACAGCCCGAACGCCGCCCACCATCCCGCAACCACACAGACCTACAGCTTCCACGCCGACATCACAATCTTCGAAAAAGGGCTTGCCTCCCGGTCACGGCGCTAAACGCAACGGTGTTGACTTGTGCGTCCGGGCGTGATCATGCGGCGGCGGCGTGAAAGGAAGGTACGAGCGCGATCAAGCCGACAAGGCGTCAGCCGTCGACGGTCGCGGCCAGCTCGCCGTCGGCGAGGCGTACCCGCAGCGGGTCGCCCTTGCCGACCTCCGACGCCGCGCGGACGACGTGGCCGTCGGCGCGCTGCACGATCGCGTACCCCCGGTCGAGGGTGGCGGCGGGGGAGAGGGCCCGCAGGCGGGCCAGCGTGTGCCGCAGGTCGTCGTCGGCGGCGGCCAGCCGGTGGTCGAGACAGCGACCGGCCCGCTGGCGCAGCCCGGTCACGTCGGTCATCCGCTGCTCGACCATCACCTGGGGCCGGGCCAGCACCGGCCGGGACCGCAGCAGGTCGAGCCGGTGGGACTCGCGGTCGACCAGGTTGCGTACCGCGCGCTCCAGACGGGACCGGGCCTGCCCGATGAGGCGTACCTCCTCGGCGAGGTCCGGGACGACCCGCTTCGCCGCGTCGGTGGGCGTGGAGGCGCGGACGTCGGCGACGTAGTCGAGCAGCGGCGCGTCGGTCTCGTGGCCGATCGCGCTGACCACCGGCGTGCGGCAGGCGAACACCGCCCGGCACAGCGCCTCGTCGGAGAACGGCAGCAGGTCCTCGATGCTGCCGCCACCCCGGGTGATGACGATCACGTCGATGCTCGGGTCGGCGTCGAGCACCTTCAGCGCGTCGACGATCTGCGGCACCGCCGACGGCCCCTGCACGGCCACGTTGACCGTCCGGAACGCCACCGCCGGCCAGCGCCGGCGCGCGTTGGTGAGCACGTCGCGTTCGGCCGCGCTGGCCCGGCCGGTGATGAGCCCGATCCGGTTCGGCAGGAACGGCGGGCGCCGCTTGCGTGCCCGGTCGAAGAGCCCTTCGGCGGCCAGCAGCTTCTTGAGCTTCTCCAGCCGGGCCAGGAGCTCACCGAGCCCCACCTGCCGGATCTCGTCCGCGCGCAGGCTCAGCGTGCCCCGGGCGGCGTAGAACTCCGGCTTGGCGTGCAGCACCACCCGGGCGCCCTCGCGCAGCTCCGGCGCGCCGGAGTCCAGCACGTCGCGGTTGGTGGTGACGGTGAGACTCAGGTCGGCGGACGGGTCGCGCAGGGTGAGGAAGACGGTGCTCGCCCCGGGCCGGCGGCTGATCTGCGCCACCTGCCCGTCCACCCACACCCAGCCCAGCCGCGCGATCCACGCGCCGACCTTCTGGCTGACCACCCGGACCGGCCACGGCTCCTCGGACGTGCTCCGCGGCACGTCCCCTCCCGAACTCACCCGCCCACCCTAAGGCCCGCCCCCGACGCAGGGCGGTCGCGGCCGCTGCCGGTCGGCGAGCCGGCACGTACGATGGGCGGGTGACTGAGGCTGAAGCGACCCGGACCGGCAAGCGCGTGCTCCTGGCGAAGCCCCGCGGTTACTGCGCGGGCGTCGACCGGGCGGTGCAGACCGTCGAGGAGGCGCTCAAGCTCTACGGCGCGCCGATCTACGTCCGCAAGCAGATCGTGCACAACAAGCACGTCGTGCGGACGCTGGAGGCCAAGGGCGCGATCTTCGTGGAGGAGAACGAGGAGGTGCCCGAGGGCGCCACCGTGATCTTCTCCGCGCACGGCGTCGCCCCCGAGGTGTACGAGCAGGCGAAGGCGCGTTCGCTGAAGGCGATCGACGCGACGTGCCCGCTGGTCACGAAGGTGCACCAGGAGGCCAAGCGGTTCGCCGCCGAGGACTACGACATCCTGCTGATCGGCCACGAGGGCCACGAGGAGGTCATCGGCACCTCCGGGGAGGCTCCCGAGCACATCCAGCTCGTCGACGGCCCGGACGGCGCCGACCGGGTCACCGTGCGCGACCCGAACAAGGTCGTGTGGCTGTCCCAGACCACGCTGTCGGTGGACGAGACGCTGGAGACGGTGGCCCGGCTGAAGAAGCGGCTGCCGATGCTCCAGTCCCCGCCGAGCGACGACATCTGCTACGCCACGAGCAACCGGCAGCACGTGGTCAAGGAGATCGCGCCGGACTGCGATGTGATGCTCGTCGTCGGCTCGCGGAACTCGTCGAACTCGGTCCGCCTGGTCGAGGTGGCCCTCGACGCGGGCGCGCGGGCCGGTCACCTCGTCGACTTCGCCAACGAGATCGACGACGCCTGGCTCGATGGCGCGCGTACGGTCGGCCTGACCTCGGGTGCCAGTGTCCCCGACGAGCTGGTGCAGGAGGTGCTCACCCACCTCGCGGCCCGCGGTTTCACCGACGTCGAGGAGGTGGTGACCGCCAACGAGCGGCTGACCTTCTCGCTGCCGCAGGAGCTCAAGCGGGATCTGAAGGCCGCCGCCGCGGCCCGGGGCTGACCCGGGGGGAACGGTCGATGCCTCCGCTGCGTCAAAGCGGTATGAGGATCTTTCGGCTCGCCGTTCCGGCGCTGGCCGTCAGCCTGGCGCTCGGCGCCTGCGGCGGCCAGGGCACAGGTGACGGCACTCCAACCCCGACGGGAGCGACGCCGGTGACGACTCCACCCGATCCGACGGTCACCGGCCCGGTACCGACGACACCGGCCCAACCGCCGCCGTCGACGGTCCCGGTGCCGACCCGGCCCCCCAAGTCGCCGGGCGGGCCGACCAAGCCACCGCCGGAGGGCGCCGCCACGCTGACCGGGACGGTCGAGTCGGGCGTCGAGCCCGGTTGCCTGCTGCTCGACGGGTACCTGCTGATCGGCGGCCCGCGCGACGTGCTGACCGCCGGCGCGTCGGTGATCGTGACCGGCAAGATCCAGCCCGACTTGATGACCACCTGCCAGCAGGGCACCCCCTTCATGGTCGAGACGGCGGCCCGCCGGGGCTGACACCACCGTCGCCCGCCGGGGCTGCGCCCGGAGTTGCCCGCCGGGCTGACACCACGTCAACGGCCGGGGGCTGGTGGCACAGTCGCCCGCCGGGGGCTGGCGCGATGGTGGCCCGCCGGCGCCTCGCCAGGGACCACGCCATACGACGGGAGCCCGCCCCCGGGACCGGGGACGGGCTCCTGCCGTGCTACTGGTGGGTCAGTTCACCGCGCCGATGGCGACGGCGCCGCGGCCGACGACCGCGCCCTCCGACGTCACCACGGCCAGCTCACCGTAGAGCTCCCGGCCGGCGGCCGGGGTGGACTGGGCGGTCACCGTGCCCGTGAGCGAGCCGGTGGCGCCGTGCGCCAGGGTGAGCGGGGTCGACGGCGCCGACAGGGTGCCGAGCGCCGGGGCGGAGAACGAGTCCCGGTAGTCGTACTCGGTGCTGCCACCGGCACCGTCGACGGCGTACGCGTCGACGACGATCCGGTAGGTGCCGGCCACCGGGTTCGCGATCGTCACGGCCTCCTCCGAGTCACCGTCGGCCTGCTGCCCGACCAGGGTGGTGCCCCGGTAGACGTACAGGTCGAGGTCGGCGCTGGCGTTCGCCGGGTTGCCGATCCGGGCGGTGAAGCTGGTCGCCCCGGCCGGCACCTCGACGGTGAACTCCTGCTGAGCCAGCTCCACGATCGTGGGCCGCTCGGCGTTCACGCTGGACAGCGGGCCGCCCTGGCCGGTCACCGACACCGGGCCGAAGGTGTTCTTCAGCGACCAGGTGACCGGGGTGGCCGTACCGGCGTCGACCGCCGGCAGTTCGACCACGGCCGGCTCGACCGCGACGCCCTGAACCCGCGCCTGGATCTGGTACGGGTTGTTCAACGCCGGCGAGGTGCGCCGCGACTCCACCTCGATCTCCCAGACACCGGGGATCGGGTTCTGGTAGTCCCGCTCGAAGGCGTTGCAGACGACCGCGCTGGTGAAGTTGGTGAAGCACGCCAGGCTCGACGTGCTCTCCACCGGCACGCCGTACGGGTTGAAGGCGATGAACCGGGTCTGCGAGCCGGTGGCGATGCCGGAGAGGTTCACCTGCAGCGCACCGGCGCCCGGCGGCACCGTCACGAAGTACGACGTGGTGCTGTTCCGGTGCACCGAACCCTCGGCGGAGTAGGAGAAGGCCGGCTTCTTGACGTCGTTCGAGGCCACCACCACGGCGGAGACCTCGAAGTCGATCGTGTTGGTCGCCGGGTCGTCGATCGTCATGATCGTGCTGTGCGCACCCGCGCTCTTCGGCTTGGCGAAGACCGTGAGGGTGACGGTCTGGTTGAGCGGCAGGGCGACGGTCTTCGGCGCGGAGAACGTGCCGTCGTTGCCCCGCAGGCCGACGTTGTGCTTGATGTTGCCGGCCGGCCCGCTGGTGCGGGTCAGCTTGACCTGGTAGGTCTTCGACTGGCCGACCTTGTGGCCGCCGTCGGCCGAGCCGCAGCGGTTGTAGACGCCGGTGCCGCGGTTCGGGGTGGCGAGCTGACCGGCGAGCACGGTGCAGACCGGGGCGTCCGAGACGTACGAACGGGTCGACACGCCCTTGCGCAGCAGCTTCCAGGCGCCCGGCACGTTGAACATGCCGTAGCCCTGGCCGTAGGTCGGGACACCCGCGATGGGCTTGGCCGAGCTGAAGATCGCCCGGCGCAGCGCCGCCGGCGTGACACCCAGGTCGTTCGCCTTGGCGGCCGACAGCAGCAGCGCGGCGGCACCGGCGGCCTGGGGGGAGGCCATCGACGTGCCGTTGAACATCCCGTAGCCCGGCGGGAGGGCGTACCCGGCCTCGGGGACCGGGCTGCCGGCCTGCCAGACCGGGATGGTGGAGATGGCCGACCCCGGAGCCGCGATGTTCGGCTTGGCGCCGCCGTCCTCACGCGGGCCGCGCGAGGAGAAGTTGAACAAGGCGTTCTTCTTCTTCACCACCGAGCCGTAGTTGGCCAGCCAGGTGTCCCTGCTGACGCTGGCGGCGACGCTGACCACGTTGGTCGAGGCCGACGGGTCGCCGATGGTGTTCACACCCGGACCGGAGTTGCCGGCGGAGATGAACATCTGCACGCCGTACGTGGTGATCAGGTTGTTGTACAGCTCGGCGCGGGCGTTGTTGCCGTCGTTCAGCGCCGGCAGGCCGCCGATCGACATGTTGACGACGTCGACACCGCGGTTGATCACCAGGTCGGCCATGCCGGTGGTGAGGGCCGCGTAGGTGCAGCCGCCGCCCCACGAGCAGGCACGGGCGGAGACGAGCTTCGCGCCGGGCGCCGCGCCGTCGAACGCGTCGTTGCCCAGCATGTCGTTGGCGGCGGTGATGCCGGCGACGTGGCTGCCGTGCGCGCTCTCGACGATGCCGATGTTGACGTAGTCGACCAGGCCGGGGCCGCCGACCGGGGTGGTGTCCACGCCCTTGCGGTACTGGACGACGAACGACATCCGCTCCTTGATCGCGGTCGCCGGGTTGTCGGTACCGAAGTAGCCGACGTCGAACTTCTCCCGGTACGGCCGCATCACGGCCTCGTCGGTGAAGTCGTTGTCGTTGTCGGTGTCGACCCAGATGTTGTTGGTCGCCGGGTCGAAGAGGATGCCGAAGGCGTCGGTCTTGTCACCGTCGCGGTTGACGTCACCGGCCGGGTCGCTGTTGTTGGTGATGGACTCGCTGAACCGGTTGAACCGGTAGGTACCGGCCGGCGCGGTCCAGGTCAGGCCGGCGGCGCTGAACGTCGGGCCGGTCACCTCGGTGATCATCGGGCGCCAGGTGGCGTCCTCGAACGGGTCCGTCGCGGTGACCCAGTCGACGATCTTGCGCTCGCCGGTGGTGGTCTGCTGGAGCGCCGGGTGGTCCAGGTCCACACCGGAGTCCATGATGCCGATCGTGACGCCGCGACCGTCCCACTCCGGGTGCTGGTCGACGAACTTGACGGCGCCGGTCTCGTTGGTCGGCATGTACGGGTTGTCGGCGCGGGTGTCGGCGCCCGGACCGCTCAGCGTCGTGCCCTGCTTGGCGGCCTTCCGGCCGTCGGCGGCGCGCTCCGGCCGCGGGTCGGGCCGCTGGATCGTCTCGTCCAGGTCGACCGCGGAGACGCCGGGCAGCGTGGCGGCCTTCACCACCTTGTCGGTGGGGACCTTCGCCAGGACGTAGCCGATGGTGTCGTACCGCTCGGTGACGGCCGCGCCGAGACCCTTCAGGTCGTCGGCGACGTCCTTGGTCCCGCCCTTGCCGGTCGAGACGATGAGGGTGACGGTGGGGGCCTTCTTCGCCTCCGCCTCGGCGAGCAGCTTGGCGTCGTGCGAACCCAGCGCCTCGATGGGGGTGGCCGGCGCGGTGCCGGGTGCGGCTGGTGCGGCGCTCGCGGTGGCGGCGCCGCCCGCGACGGTCACGGCACTGGCGGCCATGACCGACGCGAAGAGCGCGGCGGAGGTACGCCGGCTCAGGTTTCGGGGTTTGCTCACGTTCTCTTTCCTCCAGAGAACAGGGCCCTCAGATGCAGGGCACGCGTGACCGCATCCTTCGCGGTATCGATGTCCGGTGTCACTACCGGGCAGTTCGTTGTGACCATCTCGTGACATGCGCGGACACGCATTGTCACATCCTGCGCCGGGTGGGGACGGACCGTGAACGTCCTCTCAGGAACCCGGCTCCAGCAACTCCGGTGCCTGCGGCTGGCGGGGTGCCACCTCGAGCTGCGCGGGCGCGGCCAGCTCTTCGCCGGAGACGCCGAGCTCGGCGAGCTTGCGCGCGCTGACCAGCACCCGTGCCTCCAGCGAACCGACCGCCCGGTTGTACGCGGTGACCGCCCCACCGAGCGCCGAGCCCAGCTTCCCGACGTGGTCGCCCAGAGTGGACAGCCGGCCGTACAGCTCCCGGGCGAGCGTGTGCACCGCCACCGCGTTGCGCGCCAACGCCTCCTGGCGCCACGAGTACGCCACGGTACGCAGCAGCGCGACCAGGGTGGCCGGGGTCGCGAGCACCACGTTGCGGGCGAAGGCGTGCTCCAGCAGCGTCGGATCGCGCTGCAACGCCACGTCGAGGAACGGATCGGCCGGCACGAACAGCACCACGAACTCGGGCGCCTGGTCGAACGCGGCCCAGTACGTCTTGGCGGCCAGTGCGTCGACGTGGGCACGCAGGTGCTTCGCGTGGGCGTCGAGGTGCGCGTCCCGCCCGCGCTCGTCGCGGGCCTCCATCGCGGTCAGGTACGCCTCGAACGGCGCCTTGGCGTCCACCACCACCGAGCGGCCCCCGTGCAGCCGGACCACCAGGTCGGGACGGACCCCCTGATGATCGGTAGCGGCGGTCACCTGCTCGGCGAAGTCGCAGTGCTCCAGCATGCCGGCCGCCTCGACGATGCGGCGCAGCTGGTGCTCACCCCAGCGGCCCCGGACCTGGGGCGCCCGCAGCGCCGCGACGAGCTGCTTCGTCTCGGTGCGCAGCTCACCGGAGACGGTGCTCATCGCGCGCACCTGCTCGCGCAGCTCCGCGTACGCGTCGACCCGGTCGCGCTCCAGCTCCGCGACGCGCTGCTCGTACCGTCGGAGGGTGTCGTGCAGCGGTGCCACCGCGCGGGCCACGGCCTCCTGGGACTGCGCGGTGGCCTCGTAGCTGAGCGCGCGCATGGACTGCTCCAACCGGCCCTCGCCCTCCCGGGTGGCCGTCAGGGTGGCCTCCAACCGGGCGACCCGGGTGGCCGACCGGGCCGTTGCCGCATACCACCCCACCGCGCCGCCCGCGGCGAGGCAGACGACCACCACGGCCAGCGTCGGAAAGTCCATGCGCAGAGCTTGCCAAACGGGTACGACGCGGCGGGCGTGGGTACGTACGCGTCATGGAACTTCTGCTGTGCCTCGGCGTGGTGGCCCTCGGCGCGGTGATCGCGTTCGCGGTCGTCCGCGCCCAGGCCGGCGCCCGCCGGAGCGACGAGCTGGCCGACACGCGCGCGGAGGCCCGGCGCTGGTACGAGCGTCTGGGCGGGCAGCTGATGAACCTCGGCGGTGACGACCCGGCGGTACGGCAGGCGCTTGCCGACGCGGGAGAGCGGTACAACGCGGCCGGGTCGCAGCTGGAGCAGGCGCGGACGCCGCACCAGTACGCGCTCGCCCGGGAGACGGCACTGGAGGGACTGGCGTACATCCGGGCGGCTCGGACCGCGCTGGGGATCGACCCGGGGCCCGAGCTGCCGCCGCTCGCGGCGGCACGGGGTGCCGGGCAGCTCACCCGGGAGCGCGAGGTGGACGTGCAGGGGCAGACCTTCAAGGCCGGCCCGCAGCCCGGCCGGGACACGCCCTACTACTACCCGGGAGGGCGGTTCCAGGGCCGGGCGGTGCCCGCTGGGTGGTATTCGACGCCGTGGTGGAAGACGGCGTTGGGTACGGGCGCCGGTGTGGTCGGTGGTCTGCTGATCGCCGACGCGCTCTTCTCCCCGATGTGGGGCGACCCGGGGTACGGCGCCGACTACGAGGAGGGCTTCCAGGACGGCGCCGGCTACGGCGAGGGCGACGCCGGCGGCGAGGGCGGCGAGGGCGGCGACTTCGGTGGCGGCGACTTCGGCGGCGGTGACTTCGGCGGTGGCGACTGGTGACGCCGCCCGCGGAAGGAAGGGTCCCTTATTAACAGCTGACTGTTAACAAGGGACCCTTCCTCTACCTCAGGCGTTAATAAGGGGGCCCTTCCTTACACCTCAGCCGGTGTTGCGCATGCCGGCGGCGATGCCGTTGACCGTGGTGAGCAGGGCGCGTTCCAGCGCCGTGCCGTCGCTCGGCGCGCGCCGGCCACCGGGTGCGGTCGCCACCGCCCGGCCCGCCGCACCGGACTCCCGGTACTGCCGCAACAGCGCCACCTGGAGGTGGTGCAGCGGCTCCAGGTAGGTGTCCCGCACGGCGAGCGTGCGCTGCAGCACCGGGGAGTTCTCCAGCAGGTCCGGCGACGCGGTCACGGCGAGGACCTCGCGCTTGGTCAGCTCGTACTCCTGCTCGATCTGGTGGAAGATCGGGTGCAGCTTCTTCGGCACCAGCGTCTCCACGTACCGGCGGGCGATCGTCAGGTCGGTCTTGGTGAGCATCATCTCGACGTTCGACAGGAACGTCCGGAAGAAGTGCCAGCTGCGGTGCATCTCGGCGAGCACGTCCGCGTGGCCGGCCTCGCGGGCGGCCGCAAGGCCGGAGCCCACCCCGAACCAGCCGGGCACGATCTGCCGGGTCTGGGTCCAGCCGAACACCCACGGGATGGCCCGCAGCCCGGCGAGCCCGGCGCCGGTGTTCGGCCGCTTCGCCGGCCGGGAGCCGATGTTCAGCGCGCCCAGCAGCTCGGTGGGGGTGGACGCCCAGAAGTACGCCGCCAGGTCCGGGTCCTCCACGAGTGACCGGTACGACCGGTACGCCGCCGCGCTGACCACGTCCATCGTCGCGTCCCAGCGCTCCAGCATCTCGGCGGGCTGGCGGGGCGCCGTGTGCAGCAGCGTGGCCTGCAGCACCGCGGCGGTGGTGAGCTCCAGGTTCTCCCGGGCCAGCGCCGGCAGCGTGTACTTGTCGGAGATCACCTCGCCCTGCTCGGTCACCTTGATCGCGCCGTCCAGCGTCCCGTACGGCTGGGCCAGGATCGCGTCGTGCGTCGGCCCGCCGCCGCGGCCGACGGTGCCGCCCCGGCCGTGGAAGAGCCGCAGGTGCACCCCGTGCCGTGCGGCCACGTCGCGCAGCGCGCGCTGCGCCCGGTGGATGGACCACTGGCTGGTGGTGATGCCGGCCTCCTTGTTGGAGTCGGAGTAGCCCAGCATCACCTCCTGCACGTCACCGCGGGCCGCGACAAGCGCCCGGTACGCCGGCAGCGACAGCAGCTCGTCCAGCAGGTCGCCGCCGGCGTTCAGCTCGGCGGGCGTCTCCAGCAGCGGCACGAGGCCGATCCGGGCCCGGCCGCTGTGCACGTCGACCAGGCCGGCCTCGCGGGCCAGCACGACCGCCGCGAGGACGTCGTCGACGCCCAGGGTCATCGAGATGATGTACGACTCGATCACCTCGGCGCCGAACCGGTCCTGTGCCTCGCGGATGGTGGTGAAGACGTCGAACGTCTTGCGGGCCGACTCGGTGAGCGGAGTGTCGAGAGTGGACAGCGGCCGGCGGCCGGTCAGCTCGTCGGCGAGCAGCTTGGTGCGCTCCAGCCGGCTCAGCGACGGGTAGTCCGCCACCTCGCCAACCGCCTCGTAGAGCTGGGCGAGCACCTCGTGGTGCTTCTCGGCGTGCTCGCGTACGTCCATGGTGGCGAGGTGCAGGCCGAAGGCGGAGACCGTACGGATGGTCGAGGCGAGCCGGCCCACGGCGGTGAGCTGGCCGGAGTTGCGGGCCAGCGAGGCGCGCAGCAGCTCGAGGTCGGCGATCAGCTCGCCGGAGCCGCGGTAGTCCCGGCCCGGCACGTGCGCGGTGCCCTGCCGCAGCCGTTGCCGGGTGTTGGCGAGCTTCGCCTTCACGCAGCGGGCCTTGAGCCGGTACGGCTCCTCGGCGTTGACCCGGCGGAACCGGGGCGCCACCTCGGGAAGGGCGTCCAGGTCGGCGGCGAGACTGGCGGAGAGGTCCAGCGAGACGCCACGCAGCCGCCGGGAGACGGACACCTCGTTGATGAGCTGGTCCATCGCCTTCTCGGTGGCCGCGATGCCGTGTTCGTGCTGGATGATCAGCACCTCGCGGGTCACCGTGGGCGTGACGAACGGGTTGCCGTCCCGGTCACCGCCGATCCAGGTGCCGAAGGTCAGCGGCCGGGCGGTGGGTGACGTCTCCACGCCGAGCGTACGCAGCGTGTCGGCGAGGTCGTCGAGGACCTGCGGCGCCGCCTCGGCGTACAGGTCACGCAGGTAGTAGATGGCGTTGCGCGCCTCGTCGGTCGGATCGGGCCGGTCCAGCCGCAGCTCGTCGGTCTGCCACATCAGGTCGAGCAGCTCGGCCAGGCGGCGGTTGGCCGGGCCCTCGTCGCTGGCGCCGTACAGGATCGCGTTGGCCGTCTCGGCGTCCAGCTCGTCGGCGATCGCGCGGAGCTTCGACAGGATCGAGCGGCGGGCCGCCTCGGTGGGGTGGGCGGTGAAGACCGGGCGGACCGCGAGCCGGCGGGCGGCCGCCGCGATCTCCTCGGCGGGCACGCCCCGTTCGGCGATCATTTTGGCGGCCTGGTCCAGCCAGCCACCCTGGATGGCGCGGCGGCGGCGCAGGTCGCGGGCGCGGTGCACCTGCTCGGTGATGTTGGCCAGGTGGAAGTACGTCGAGAAGGCGCGGGCCAGCTTGGTGCCGGTGGTGACGTCCAGCCCGGCGAGCCGCTGCGCCGCGGCCGGCGCGTCGGTGCGGACCTGCGCGCGGATGTCCTCGACGAGGTCGAGCAGGGGCCGGCCCTCCTGGCGGGCGAGGGTCTGGCCGAGCAGGGTGCCGAGGCGGCGGATGTCGGCGCGCAGTGCGGCGTCGGGGCCGTCGTGATCGTGTTGGTCGGTCACTGTGCGCTCCTTACGTGAGTACGAAGGACAGCGCTGTCCGACTCCCTGGATCGTATCCGCGCGGACCCGCATGTAAGGAGGGGCCCCTTGTTAACGCCTTCGGTAGTAGCGGGGCCCCTTCTTAACAACTCACGCATCGTCGCTGCTCCCGACGGGTGCGGCGGCCTGGCGGCCCGGTGGCGGCGGGGGGGGTGGCAATGGTCACCCCGACCACGCCGCGGGCGTCGCCACCGCGCGCCCAGTCGCGGACGGCCCGGTCCCACTGCTCCTCCACGCCGCCAGCCTAGGGAAGGCTTCGGGCGTTTCATGCCGTTTCGAAAACCGCTGGCCCCGCTCGGTAGCGTCCGGATCATGCCGACGTTGCGCTATCCGCCCAAGCCACGACCCGGCGATCGCGTCGCGGTCGTGTCGCCCTCCGCCGGGCTGCCGGGTCTCTTCCCGCACGTGTACGAGCTGGGTCTGCGCCGCCTGCGCGAGGAGTTCGGCCTGGAGCCGGTCGAGTACCCGACCACCCGGGTGATGGGCGCCGACCCGCGGGACCGGGCCCGGGACCTGACCGACGCCTTCGCCGACCCGACGGTGACCGCGGTGCTCGCCACCGTCGGCGGGGAAGACCTGATCACGGTCACCCCGCACCTCGACGACGCGGTGCTGCGGGCGAACCCGAAGCCGTACTTCGGCTACTCGGACAACACAAACGTGCTCAACCACCTGCACCGGCTGGGGATCGTCAGCTACCACGGCGGGTCGGTGCTGGTGCACCTCGGCCGGTCAGGTGCGCCGCACCCGTTGACGTTCGACTCGCTGCGCGCGGCGCTGTTCACCAACGGGTGGTACGAACTGGTCCCGGCCACCGAGTGGGGCGACCAGCCGAACGACTGGAACGACCCGGCGTCACTGGCGTACGAGCCGGTGATGTTCCCCGGCTCGGGCTGGACCTGGGCCGGCCCGGAGCGGGTGGTCGAGGGCCGGCTGTGGGGCGGCAACCTGGAGATCCTGCACTGGCTGCTCGCCGCCGACCGCGTCGCGCCCGTCGCCGACCTGGCCGGGTCGGTCCTCGTGCTGGAGACCAGCGAGGAACTGCCGTCGGACACCGAGGTCTTCCGGATCCTGCGCAACCTGGGCGAGCGAGGGCTGCTCGGCACGTTCCCGGCGGTGCTTGTCGGCCGGGCGAAGGCCTGGGAGTTCGACCGGCGGCTCGATCCGGCCGAGAAGGCCGCGTACGCGGCGGAACAGCGGGCGGCGGTGACCCGGGCGTTGTCGATGTACAACCCGGACGCGGTCGTCGTGTTCGACCTGGACATCGGGCACACGGATCCGCAGCTGATCCTCCCGTACGGCGGCGACGTCCGGGTCGACGCGGCGCAGCGCCGCATCAGCGTGCGCTACTGACCGCCCGGCTCCCGGACGAACACCCAGTTCCGGGCGCTCCTTCAACCAGTCCTCGCGCCTTGAGCCAGTCGATCGCCGAGCGAACCACCTGGCGTGATACTCCGAACTCGGCACACAGCTCAGTGCCTGAGGGCAGTTTGGCGCCGGGCTGGTACTCGCCTGACTCGATTCGCTTACCCCGACTCGCGGGAAGTCGCGCTCGCGTCCGGGCGGATCCGTCAGCCCTCGACGACGGCGAAGGCGCGGACCGGGAAGGTGCCCATGCCGGCCACCCGCGGCGGTGCGGCGGTGAACCGGAACCCCTCCGGCGGCAGGGCGTCGAGGCTGGTCAAGTGCTCAACGATCGGGATACCGGCGGCCAGCAGTGCGCTGTGCGCCGGCCGCTTCCCGCCGGAGGCCGGGCTCATGTCGTCGATGTTGATCGAGTCGATGCCGACCAGGGCGGCCCCGGCCTCGACCAGGGCGGAGGCGCCGTCGCCGGTGAGGTACGGCGCCTCCGGTGCGCCGTACCGCTCGGCGCCGAAGTGCGCCGACCAGCCGGTGTGTAGCAACACCGCCCGGCCGGCCACGTCGTACGGCGCCAGCATGAGCCGGTCCACCGCGCGGGTCCCGGCCGGGACGCGAACGACGACGCCCGGAAGGTCGGCCAGCCGGTCCAGTGGTACGCCGGTGAGGTCGGGGCCGTCGGGGTAGCGATGCGCGGGGGTGTCCACGTACGTGCCGGTGTTGGCGATCATGTCGATGCGGCCGACGTGGAACTCGGTGCCCGGCGCGTAGTTCGCGCGGGACGCCTCGCGGGTCAGCCAGTCGGTGACCCGCGGTGCCGGCCAGCCGGGCAGGGTGACCATCCCGTCGGTGATCGGGTGACTCAACTCGACGAGGCGGCGGGCCGTCCCGCCGGCGGTTCCGGGCACGCCACGCCCGCCCTTGTGCGGTTCCTCGAGGACGGTCTTGTTGGTGATCCGTACCTCGGCGACCATCAGCAGCCCCAGGTGCCGCACGAAGAGTGCCGCCAGGTCCGCGTCGTCGATCTCCCGGCCCGGGATGTCGAGCCGGAAGCCCTCGGCGCGGAGGCCGCCGCCGTTGGCGAAGTCGACAGCCGCGTCGAACTGGGCGCGCCATTGTCCGCTCATACCGGCAAGCCGATCACGGTCCTCGGGACCGGTCAAGATCCGTACGCCGACGGCCGGAGATGCCGCAGGGGGGTGCGACACCTCCGGGACCGGCGTCGGGTCGCCGCCGGCGACTTGCCCGGCGGGGCTGCGGGCCTCCCCGAACAGGCCCGCCCACCCCCGGGTCGACGGGATCCATCCTCCGGCGTTCCGGCAGGCCGGGTCTTGAAGATCCTTGCTCGGTTGGTCGGTCCGCCGGGCAGCGCGCCACCGGGCGCGCCGGCGTGGGCGGGTGTTAACAAGGGGCCCTTCCTCTACCGGAGGCGTTAATAAGGGGCCCTTCCTTACACAGCGAGGAGGGCGCGCAGGCGGGCGGGCGGGTGGCCGACGTGGTCGCGGACCACCCGGGTGAGGTGGGCCTGGTCGGCGAAGCCGTACTCCGACGCCACCAGCCGCAGCGGCAGCCCGTCCGGCTCGGCGAGGGTGTCGAGCACCGCCCGGACCCGTAACCGGTTGCGGTACGCGGTGAGGCTGCTCCCGGTGACGCGCTGGAACACCCGGCTCAGGTGGTGCGGTGACGCGCCGACCGCCCGGGCCACGTCGTCGAGGGTGAGTGCGAAGTCCGCCGTGGCGAGGACCTCGCGCGCCCGGTCGACCAACTGGCGGTGCGCCGCCAGGGTGGCCGCCCGCCGACCGACCGCCCGGTCGAGGTCCGCCCACGGCCGGCCACCGTCGGGGTCGGTGTGGTCGAGCAGCCGGTCGAGGAAGCGGTGCAGCCGCTCGGACATCTCGAACGCGTCCAGCCCGCGCCGGAGGTCCGCGACCAGCAGCCGGTGTGCCAGGTCCAGCGACGCGTCGGACGAGCCCTCCCAGCCGGCCTGGTGCAGCCAGCGGGCGGCACCAGGCCGCTCGGCCAGCACCTCGGGGTCGACCTCCAGGCAGGTGTACGAGTCGCCGCAGCCGAGCGGATGCGCCACCGCCATCTCGTCGCCGGGCCGGGTGAGCAGCACCGAGGTGGCGTCGGACAACGCCGTCCGGCCGTTGACCCGGCGCCGGTAGACGCCCGACCGGCCGAGCATCACCTTGTGCGTCCGTTCCTGCGCGGGATCGGTCCAGCCGTGGTGCTCGACGATGCACCGCACCTGGTAAATCAGGATCCCGGGCGGGTGACCCAGCACCCGCCACCGCGCCGGTGTGGTGCGCCGGCGCGGATCGCTCCCGGTTCCCTCCGGCATCCGTCCTCCCCAGGTCGTCGTCGCCGGGCCTGAGGGCGATCCCGGCCACGTGGACGTCGATCGTCACCCCGGAGAGATAGTGTCGAGTGATACAACCCCCCGTCCAGCCCGGACGAGGGGTGATCGTCGTGCCGTCACAGAAGTGGATCAGATGCTCACCGGACTCTTCGCCGCCGCCCTCGCCGACCCGGCCCTCGCCCGGGCCCGTGACCTGGCGCGAACCGGAGCCGCCCAGGTGGACGGGCTCGACCTGACCGCGCCGCCGGCGCTGCGCCCGTTCGCGGTAGCCGCCGTCGCCGCCGACGAGCCCGTGGGCGGCGCCGGCCGCCCGGTGCTCGCGGTCACGGCCACCAGCCGCGAGGCCGACGACCTCGCCGCCGCGCTGGGCTGCCTCCTGCCGGCCGAGCAGGTCGCGGTCTTCCCGTCCTGGGAGACCCTCCCGCACGAGCGGCTCTCGCCCCGGTCGGACACGGTGGGCCGCCGGCTGGCCGTGCTGCGCCGGCTGGCCCACCCGGACTCGGCCGACGCGCACGGCCGCACCGGCCCGCTGCGGGTGGTCGTCGCGCCGGTCCGGTCCCTGCTGCAGCCGCAGCTCAAGGGCCTCGGCGACCTGGAGCCGGTGCGGCTGGCCGCCGGCGACGAGGCCGACCTCGAGGACGTGGCGCGCCGGCTCACCGACATGGCGTACGCCCGGGTCGACCTGGTCACCAAGCGCGGCGAGTTCGCCGTGCGCGGCGGCATCCTCGACGTGTTCCCGCCCACCGACGAGCATCCGTCCCGGGTCGAGTTCTGGGGCGACGAGGTGGAGGAGATCCGCACCTTCGCCGTCGCCGACCAGCGCACCATCGAGCAGGTGCCGCTGCTGTGGGCCGCACCCTGCCGGGAGCTGCTGCTCACCCCGTCGGTCCGCAAGCGCGCCGCAGTCCTCGCCGAGGAGCACCCGGAGCTGGCCGAGATCCTCGACAAGTTGGCCGAGGGCATCCCGGTCGAGGGCATGGAGTCGCTCGCCCCGGCCCTGATCGGCACGGGCTCGATGGAGCTGCTGATCGACACGATGCCGGCCGGCACCCACGTCCTGCTCTGCGACCCGGAGCGGATCCGGACCCGGGCCCATGACCTGGTCCGTACCTCGGAGGAGTTTCTCCAGGCCAGCTGGGCCGCGGCCGCGGTCGGCGGCGCGGCCCCGGTCGACCTCGGCGCCGCCGCCTTCCGGACCCTCGCGGACGTCCGGGCGGCCGCCCGCACCCTGGGCCAGCCCTGGTGGACGGTTTCGCCGTTCGGCCTGGCCGAGCCTGCCGCCGCTGAACGACAGCCGTGGGAGGACGAGCCGGCCGAGATCGACGTCACACCGGACGACGCGATCGCGGTGACCCTGGCCGCCCAACCCGCCCCGCTCTACCACGGCGAGACCGCGCGGGTGGTCGACGACCTGAAGCGCTGGGCCGGCGAGGGCTGGTCGATCGCGTTGGTCTTCGAGGGGCACGGGCCCGCCCAGCGGGCGGTCGAGGTGCTGCGGGACGCCGGGCTGGGCGCCAGCCTGGTCGAGGAGTTGCCGGCGGCGCCCGCCCCCGGCGGGGTGCTGGTCACCTGCGGATCCCTGACCAGCGGATTCGTCGACGAGGCGGCGCGGTTCGTGCTGCTCACCGGCTCCGACGTCACCGGCGGCCGGGGCGCCTCGACCCGGGACATGCGCAAGATGCCGAGCCGGCGGCGCAACACGATCGATCCGCTGGAGCTGCGGGCCGGCGACCATGTGGTGCACGAGCAGCACGGCATCGGCCGGTACGTGGAGCTGGTGCAGCGCACCGTCAACGGCGCGAGCCGGGAATACCTGGTCATCGAGTACGCCCCGAGCAAGCGCGGCCAGCCCGGCGACCGGCTCTTCGTCCCCACCGACCAGCTCGACCAGCTCTCCCGGTACGTCGGCGGTGAGCAGCCGACGCTGCACAAGATGGGCGGTTCGGACTGGCAGAAGTCGAAGGCCCGCGCCCGCAAGGCGGTCCGGGAGATCGCCGCGCAGCTCATTCAGCTGTACGCGGCGCGCAAGGCGTCCAAGGGGCACAACTTCGGGCCGGACACCCCGTGGCAGCGGGAACTGGAGGACGCGTTCCCCTGGCAGGAGACGCCGGACCAGCTCGCCGCGATCGAAGAGGTCAAGCGGGACATGGAGCAGACCGTCCCGATGGACCGGCTGATCTGTGGCGACGTCGGCTACGGCAAGACCGAGATCGCGGTCCGCGCGGCGTTCAAGGCGGTGCAGGACGGCAAGCAGGTGGCGGTGCTGGTGCCCACCACCCTGCTGGTGCAGCAGCACTACAACACGTTCGCCGAGCGGATGGGTCAGTTCCCGGTGACGATCCGCCAGTTGTCCCGGTTCCAGACGCCGAAGGAGGCCGAGCAGACCCTGGCCATGGCGGCGGACGGTACCGCCGACATCGTCATCGGCACCCACCGGCTGCTCCAGTCGGCCACCCGGTTCAAGTCGCTCGGCCTGGTCATCGTCGACGAGGAGCAGCGGTTCGGCGTCGAGCACAAGGAGCACCTCAAGTCGATGCGGGCCTCGGTCGACGTGCTGAGCATGTCGGCCACCCCGATCCCCCGGACGCTGGAGATGGCGATCACCGGCATCCGGGAGATGTCCACGATCGCCACCCCGCCGGAGGAGCGGCATCCGGTGCTCACCGCCGTCGGGGCGCACGACGAGCGGCAGGTGGCCGCCGCCATCCACCGCGAGCTGCTCCGCGACGGCCAGGTCTTCTACCTGCACAACCGGGTCGAGTCGATTGAGCGGGCGGCCCGGAAGCTGCGCGAGCTGGTGCCCGAGGCCCGGGTCGCGGTCGCGCACGGGCAGATGGGCGAGGAGGCCCTGGAGAAGGTCATGGTCGGCTTCTGGGAGAAGGAGTTCGACGTCCTGGTCTGCACGACGATCGTGGAGTCCGGCATCGACATCCCGAACGCCAACACCCTGATCGTCGAGCGGGCCGACCTGCTCGGCCTGGCCCAGCTGCACCAGATCCGCGGCCGGGTGGGCCGGGGTCGGGAACGGGCGTACGCGTACTTCCTCTACCCGCCGGACAAGCCGCTCACCGAGCACGCCCACGAGCGGCTGGCGACCATCGCGCAGCACACCGAGCTGGGCGCCGGCATGTACGTGGCGATGAAGGACCTGGAGATCCGCGGGGCGGGCAACCTGCTCGGCGGCGAGCAGTCCGGGCACATCGAGGGCGTCGGCTTCGACCTGTACGTGCGGATGGTCGGCGAGGCGGTCCAGGCGTTCAAGGGCGAACGTCCGGAGGAGGAGGTCGAGGTCAAGGTCGACCTTCCGGTGGATGCGCACCTGCCGCACGACTACGTCGGCGTGGAGCGGCTGCGCCTGGAGATGTACCGCAAGCTGGCCGAGGCCCGCGACGAGGAGCGGCTGCGTGAGGTGGTTGCCGAGATGACCGACCGGTACGGGGAGCCGCCGGCCCCGGTGCAGAACCTGGTGGCGGTGGCGCGGTTCCGGCTGCTCGCCCGCCGCTACGGGCTCACCGATGTGAGCATGCAGGGCAGGCACATCCGCTTCGGCCCGCTTCCGCTGCCCGACTCGAAGCAGTTGCGGCTCAAGCGCTACCACCCGGACGCGGTCTACAAGTCCGCGCTCGACCAGGTCAGCGTGCCGCGGCCGAGCACCCGGCGGGTCGGCGGCGAGCCGCTGCGCGACCTGGCGCTGCTGGAGTGGTGCGGCCAGCTCCTCTCCGACGTCCTGGGGGAGCCGGCGGCCCTGGCGGGGACCCCGCGATGAGCCGTGGGGGGAGTCACACCGCCGGTGGCGGGCGTGAGAGAGTTGCCGTCATGCGTGCTCGCCGTCTTGTCGCCGTCGCCACCGTGGCGGTCGGCCTCGTCGCCCTCGCCGGTTGCCGTACCGAGCCCGGTGTCGCCGCGTACGTCGGCGACCAGCGGATCACCGAGGATGCCGTGACCGGTGTCCTCGACGAGCTGCGGGCGACCGCGGCTCCGACGGCCAGCCCCGACCTGGGCGCGCCGCCGCCGCAGGTGCCCGGCCGGAACCAGGTGGTGAGCGCGCTCGTGCTGAGCGAGGTGTGCCAGCGGGTGTCCGCCGAGAAGGGCTACCGGCCGCAGGGTCAGGCGGAGCCGGCTCAGGTTGCCCGCCAGCTCGGCCTCGCTGCGGAGTCGGAGTACGTGGCGAAGCTCGCCGCTCTCTACACCTGCCTGTCCGGCCTGCCCGCCGGCGAGCCGGCCGCACCCACCGAGCAGGAGCTGGCGGACGTGATCGCCGCCGGCCGCGAGGCGGGCGTGATCCCGCCCGACGTGCCCGACGACGCGGCGGCCGGTCAGCTCGACGGCCCGCAGCTGCGGACCGCACTGGCCACCCGCAAGACGCTGGCGGAGGCGGTCGAGACGTATGACGTCACGGTCAATCCCCGGTACCGCCCGCTGGAGTTCCCGGTGCTCAGCTTCTCCGGCAACGCCCCGGCGGTGAGTGTGCCTTTGGGTGAGCCGGGCTCGGACGCGGTCACCGACATCTCCACCCCGGAGCCGCTCCCGACGGTCGAGCCGACCGAGGCGGACGAGCCGGTCGCCTCCTGAGCATGTCGGCGCGGATCGTCCTGCTGGTCACCTCGCCGCGGCTGCCGGCGGGCCTGCTCACGGCGGCCGCCTGGGACGTCGTACGCCGGCACCCGGTGCTGGCCGGGGCGGAGAGCGAGCTGGCGACGGCGGTCCGCGCCGCGGGCGCCGAGGTCACCGTGGTCGACGGCGGGGCGACCGTGGCGTTGCTGGACACGGTCGCCACGCACGGAACGGCGGTCTGGCTCGCCGGTCCGTCCGGTGACGAGTCCCTCGCCCGGGAGCTTGGCCTGCGTCTGGCCCGCGAGCCGGGGCTCGCCGAGCTGGAGCTGATGTACGGCTCCTGGGACCCGCCCGGGGCGCGGCTGCTCGACGCGGTGGCGGTGCTGGATCGGCTGGTATCGCCGGGCGGTGATCCGTGGAAGCGGGCGCAGACCCATCAGAGTCTCGCCGGCTTCCTGCTGGAGGAGTGCTACGAGGCGTACGACGCGATAAGCGCCGGGGACACCGACGCGCTCCGCGAGGAACTCGGCGACGTGCTGCTCCAGGTGGTGCTGCACGCCCGGCTCGCCGAGGAGCTGCCCGAGGGTGAGCGGTGGACCGTCGACGACGTGGCGGGCGGCCTGGTCGACAAGATGGTCCGGCGCAATCCGCACGTCTTCGCTGAGGGACGGGCCGGCACGCTCGAGGAGATCGAGGAGAACTGGGAGCGAATCAAGCGGGCCGAGAAGGCCCGCGAGTCGGTGCTGGACGGGATCGCGATGAGCCAGCCCGCCCTCGCCCTGGCCGCGAAGGTCCTCGACCGTGCCGCCCGCGTCGGCCTTGCCGTCCCGCCCCCACTGGCGGAGTCCCAGGTGGACCCGGAGGCACGCCTCGGCGCCAGCCTCCTGACCACGGTCGCCGCCGCCCGTGCGGCAAACCTCGACCCGGAGTCCGCCCTTCGCCGCGCCACCCTGGCCTACGCCGACGCCGTCCGCACCACGGAACGCACCACCCCACCCACCCAGGGTTGATCATGAAGTTGTAGCGGCGACACGCTGCTGCCTTCGGCTACAACTTCATGATCAACGGGAGTTGGTCGGGTGTGCGGGGCCGGTAGGGTTCTCCCATGCAGGAGTTCACGGGGCTTGCGGAGCGGATCGTCGAGGCGCTGCTGGCGGCGCGGCCGGGAGTCGCCACCAACGCGGGGGACCACCGGTACGACGACCGGCTGCCGGACCACTCCGCCGACGCGCTGGCAGCCGACCGGGCCATGCTGCGGGACGCCGCGGACGCACTGTCCGAGGTGGACGCCGACGGGCTCGACGTCGACGACCGGGTGGACCACGCGCTGCTGACCGCCCTGGTCGACCGGGAGCTGTTCGAGGCGGACGAGATCCGCGCCCACGAGTGGGACCCGTTGCGGCACAACCCCGGCGCGTTGCTGCACGCGCTCGTGGCCCGCCCGTACGCTCCCGCCGACGTTCGGCTCACCCACCTGGCCGGCCGGCTGGAGGCCGTACCCGACGCGCTCGCCACCGCCCGGGCCACCCTGCGCGACATGCCGCGGATCCACGCCGAGACGGCGGTCGGCCAGTTCACCGGCACCGCGGCGTTGATCCGCGACGAGGTGCCGGCCCTGCTCGACCAGGCGCCCGGCCTGCACGACCGGGTCGCACCGGCGGCCGCGGGCGCGATCGCCGCGATCGAGGAGTTCGTGGCGTGGCTCCGTGCCGGCCTGGCCGGCGACGGCGGGCCCGGGCGGGACCCGCGCCTGGGGCGCCGGCTGTGGGAGGCGCGGCTCTGGCACACGCTCGACACCGAGTTGAGCGCCGCCGAGATCCAGCGCCGGGCCTGGACGAACCTGGACCGGGTGACCGAGCAGATCCGCGCGGCGGCCGTGGAGCTGGTCGGCGGCCCGGCCGACGACGAGACGGTACGCCGGGCGCTGGACCTGCTCGCCGCCGAGCACCCGGACGACCACACAATCGTCGAGCTCGCGTCGGTAACCCTGGACGAGGCGAGCGACTTCGTGCGCGCCCACGACCTGGTGAGCCTGGTCGACGACCCGTGCGTCATCCAGGTGATGCCGGAGTTCGCGCGCGGTGTCGCGGTCGCGTACTGCGACTCGCCCGGGCCGCTGGAGACGGCCGACGTGCCCACCTTCTACTGCATCGCCCCGACGCCGGCGGACTGGCCGGCGCGGCGAATTGAATCGTTCTACCGCGAGTACAACGACCACATGGTTCGCAACCTCACCGTGCACGAGGCGATGCCCGGCCACTTTCTCCAGCTCGCGCACGCCCGCCGGCACACCGGTGCCACCCGGGTCCGGGCGCTGTCCCGCTCCGGCCCGTTCGTGGAGGGCTGGGCGGTGTACGCCGAGGAGGTGATGGCCGACCACGGTTTCGGCGGCGTGCCGGTGCGCCTCCAGCAGCTCAAGATGCAGCTGCGGATGACCATCAACGCGCTGCTCGACCAGCTCGTGCACTGCGAGGGGATGACCGAGGCGGACGCGATGGCGCTGATGACCGGGCGCGGTTTCCAGGAGGAGGGCGAGGCGGCCGGCAAGTGGCGGCGGGCGCTGCTCACCTCGACCCAGCTGTCCACGTACTTCGTCGGGTACAGCGAGGTGGCCGGTATCGCCGCGGCCCGGCCGGACGGCGTGTCCGTCCGCGACTGGCACGACGCGATGCTCGCGCACGACTGCCCACCCCCGCGCCACCTGCGCACCCTGCTCGGGGTGTAAGGAAGGGCCCCTTCTTAACGCCTGCGGTAGAGCAAGGGCCCCCTGTTAACACCGCGCTGGCCCGCGCGGGGCCGGTCAGCGCCGCCCGCCGTTCGCTGCCGCGTCGATGAGCCACCGGGAGATGGAGTACGCCGGCGGCAGCTCCGCGGGCAGCCCGTCGAGCGGGAACCAGCGCGCCTCGGCCAGCTCCCGCCCGTCGACGACCGGCTCGGCCAGCGGGTCCGCGGCGCGGGCGGTGAAACCGGCCAGCAGCGTCCCCGGCCCGGACATCGCCCACGGCTGGCTGCCGAAGTACGCCACCCGGTCCACGGCCAGCCCGACCTCCTCGCCGACCTCCCGGCGGACCGCCTCCTCCAGCGTCTCGCCGGCCTCCACGAACCCGGCGACCAGCGCCCACAACCCCGCCGGCCCGTACGCGTGGCGCACCAGCAGCAGCTCGTCCGGGCGGCCGTCCGGGCCGGGCCGGGTCACCGCGGTCAGGACCGCCGCGGACAGCTGCATCGGCACGTACAGCTCGCACCCGGGGCAGCGCCGGGCCGTCTCGCCGGGTACGTCGGCCAGCTCCTCGCGGCAGGCCCCGCACCACCGGTGGGTGCGCCGCCAGGTGATCAGGGCCAACGCCCGACCGGCGAGCGCGGCGTACGGCTCGGGCAGTTCGGCGGCGATCGACCGCCAGCCCCGCCACCGGCCGGCCACGCCGTCCTCGCCCGGCAGCTCGGCCGTCCAGACCGGCCGGCCGTCGAGGGTGCCCAGCGGGACCCACCCGGTGCCGGCGGGCAGGTCGGCGACCCGCGGGAAGGTGCCGTCCGGGCCGGTGAGCAGCCGACGCCCGGCAACCGGAAGTGCAAGGTCACCGGCGTCCGGGGTGGCGACCGCCGCGCCGGGTACGAACGCGCCGGCACCCGGGCGGTCACCCGACGAGCCGGCGGCCGGCTGCTCGTCCGCCCGGCCGGTCACGAACCCGCGGGCCGGCGGTCGACCACCCCGGCACCCGGCGGCAGGTCGAACGCGGTGCTGTCGACGGTCTCCCGGTACCGGGTCAGGGCCAGGTCGACCGGCGCGCCGTCCACCTGGCCGGTGAAGCTGCCCAGTGCCCCCTCGGTGGTCACGCAGGCGCTGAAGTCGTTGGCCGATCCGCGTACCTCGACGCAGCTGGCGTGCCGCCCGGCGAGGGTGGTGTCACTGCTGGTGATCAGCGCGTCCGGGTCGAGGGCGGCCGCGGTCAGCAATCCGACGACCACCGGCGGGGTGACCAGGCCCTGCCGCTTGGCCTCGGCGAACATGGCGACCGACGGTTTGGCCGTGGTGGCCGGCGGCGGCTCCAGGGTGCAGACCGTCCGCCCGCCGGAGGTCCCGCACCGGGTCGTCGCCTCCTCGGTGACGGTCAGTCTGCCCCCTGGCCAGGTGTACGCCGAACGGGCCGGCTCCTGCGCCTGCGCGATGCTGGCGGTCTGTCCGGCGGCGAGCTGGTAGTCGGCCGAGTACGTCAGGGTCAGTGCCTGGTCCAGCCGGTTCGCGAGATCGTTCACCAGGTCGGAGTGGCCGATGGCCCGGCCGGCGTCGTCGAGGGTCTGACAGCCGGTGACGGTGAGCGACGCGATGACCAGTGCGGCGAGCAGGCGGAGACGGGTCGAGGCGGCGGGCATGGCGCCCAGCCTTGCCGATCGGGTCAACCGCGCGCAAACCCGTTGCCGGTTGACGTACGAGAATACGGGAATGTCCGTCCCGGAGGCGGGTCCCGGACACGCCGCGTGACGGCGTGGCCGGCCGCCCGGTACACCGGGCGACGCGGTGCGCCACGGCGTCGCCCGATACGCTGCGTTGCAACACCTGCCTCAGCCGCACCGTCGCGGCCCATACCGGACCGGCACACACACATGAGGAGCGACTCAGTGGCAACCATCGAGGGAATCGTCGCCCGGGAGATTCTGGACTCGCGGGGCAACCCGACGGTCGAGGTCGAGGTCGGGCTCGACGACGGCACGATCGCCCGTGCCGCGGTGCCCTCCGGCGCCTCCACCGGCGCCTTCGAGGCGATCGAGCTGCGCGACGGTGACAAGGACCGCTACCTGGGCAAGGGTGTCGAGAAGGCGGTCTCGAACATCGAGGACAAGATCGTCGACGAGCTGATCGGGTACGAGGCCAGCGAGCAGCGGCTGATCGACCAGCGGATGCTCGACATCGACGGTACGGACAACAAGAGCGAGCTGGGCGCCAACGCGATCCTGGGCGTCTCGCTGGCGGTGGCGAAGGCGGCCGCCGGCAGCGCCGAGCTGAGCCTGTTCCGCTACCTCGGCGGGCCGAACGCGCACCTGCTGCCGGTCCCGATGATGAACATCCTCAACGGCGGGGCCCACGCGGACTCCAACGTCGACATCCAGGAGTTCATGATCGCGCCGATCGGCGCGCCGACGTTCCGGGACGCGCTGCGCTCCGGTGCCGAGGTCTACCACGCGCTGAAGTCGGTGCTGAAGAAGAAGGACCTCTCGACCGGTCTCGGCGACGAGGGCGGCTTCGCGCCGAACCTGCCGACCAACGCCGCCGCGCTGGACCTGATCGCCGAGGCGGTCGAGAACGCCGGCTACCGGCTCGGCACGGACATCGTCTTCGCGCTCGACGTGGCGGCGACGGAGTTCTTCGAGAACGGCACCTACACGTTCGAGGGCGCCACCAAGACCGCGGAGGAGATGAGCGCCTACTACACCAAGCTCGCCGACGCGTACCCGATCGTCTCGATCGAGGACCCGCTGGCGGAGGACGACTGGTCCGGCTGGCAGACGCTTACCGCGTCCATCGGTGACCGGATCCAGATCGTGGGCGACGACCTGTTCGTCACGAACCCGCAGCGCATCGCCCGGGGCATCGCCGAGAACGCCGCCAACGCCGTACTCGTCAAGGTCAACCAGATCGGGTCGCTCACCGAGACCCTGGACGCGGTGGACCTGGCCCACCGGGCCGGCTTCAAGTGCATGATGAGCCACCGCTCCGGCGAGACCGAGGACACCACCATCGCCGACCTGGCCGTCGCCACCGGCTGCGGCCAGATCAAGACCGGCGCTCCGGCCCGCTCGGACCGCGTCGCCAAGTACAACCAGCTGCTGCGGATCGAGGAGGAGCTGGCCGACGCGGCGCGGTACGCCGGAGCGGGCGCCTTCCCGCGCTACCGTTCGGCCTGAGGGACGCGAAGCCTCGGGGGAGGGGTGTGAGGATGCAGCAGCGTCGCACGCCGGGTGGCCAGCGTCCCGCCCGCCGGCCCGGTCAGACCGGCCGGCCGGGCGGGGCCCGCGGTGCCCGACCGGTCCGCGAGAGCGGTGTCCGCGCCGAGCCGCGGGCGACCGCCGGTCGCGCGCCGGCCCGGGCCACCGAGGGGGTACGCGCGACGAACCGGCCGGCCGCCCGGCGGACGGCTGCCGGTGGCGCGGTGAAGCGGCTCTCCGCACCCCACCCCCGACGCTTCACGGGGCGGGCGACCGTGCTGTTCGCGGTGCTCATCGCGCTCGCCCTCGGCTACACCTATCCGGTCCGGGTCTACCTGGACCAGCAGGCCGACATCGCCCGGATGGAGGCCGCCCAGGCGGCGCAGCGGGAGCAGATCGAGGAGCTGTCCGAGCGGGCCGCCAAGTGGCAGGACCCCAAGTACATCGAGGCGAAGGCGCGGGAGCGGTTCTTCATGGTCCGCCCCGACGAGAAGATCCTTGTGGTGCTGCGCGACCCGGAGGGCGCCGCCCGGGACGCGGGCCAGTCCGCCGGTCCGGCTCAGCCGGTACCGCCCGACCCCTGGTACAACACGCTGTGGTCGAGCGTCGAGGCGGCCAACGGGGACCGGCCCGACGCGTGAGCACCACCGCACCGACCGAGGAAAGGGCACCGTGACAGTCGTACCGCCGCCGGAGCCGGCCGCTGCCTCCGTACCCCTGCCGCAGCGGGAACCGGCCACGGCGGCCGACCTGGCTGCGGTGGCCGCGCAGCTCGGCCGCCCGCCCCGCGGCACCCGGGCGGTGGCCCACCGCTGCCCCTGCGGCCTGCCGGACGTGGTGGAGACGACGCCGCGGCTGGCCGACGGCACGCCCTTCCCGACGCTGTTCTACCTGACCTGCCCCCGCGCGACGGCCGCGTGCAGCCGGCTGGAGTCGGCCGGGCTGATGAAGGAGATGGCCGACCGGCTCGCGGCGGATCCGGAGCTGGCGGCGCACTACCGGGCCGCGCACGAGGACTACCTGGAGCGGCGGGAGGCGATCGGTCACGTGCCGGAGATCGCCGGTATCTCGGCCGGCGGGATGCCCGGCCGGGTGAAGTGCCTGCACGTGCACCTCGGGCACGCGCTCGGCGCCGGCCCGGGCGTGAACCCGCTCGGCGACGAGACGCTGGGGCTGATTGAGCCGTGGTGGACCGGCGGGCCGTGCGTGGACGTGCCGGCGGACGAGTGAGATGACCGCTCCTGCGGGGCCGCCCGCGGCCGACGAGATCGTGGTGCGGCGGGCCCGGACCACCGACATTCGGGGGATCCGGCGGCTTGTCGACACGTACACCGACGACCGACGGCTGCTCAGCAAGGCGACGGTGACCCTGTACGAGGACGTGCAGGAGTTCCGCGTGGCGGTGGCGCCGGACGGCGGCGTGGTCGGGTGCGGGGCCCTGCACGTGATGTGGGAGGACCTGGCCGAGATCCGTACGGTGGCGGTCGACCCGGCGTACCGCGGCCGCAAGATCGGGCACCGGATCGTCGGCGAGCTGATCGACGCGGCCCGGGAGTTGGGCGTGGCGCGGATCTTCGTGCTCACCTTCGAGACCCGGTTCTTCGGCTCGTTCGGGTTCGCCGAGATCGACGGGGCGCCGGTGCCGCAGCCGGTCTACGAGCAGTTGCTGCGCTCGTACGACGAGGGTGTCGCGGAGTTCCTCGACCTGGAGCGGGTGAAGCCAAACACCCTCGGCAACACCCGGATGCTGCTGCGCCTCTGAGCGGGGCGTGCCTTGATCGTCTGATGGCGTGCCGGTCCTTCCGGCCTTCCGGGACCGGCACGCCATCATCTGATCACGGGGTGCCGCCCTGCCGTAGGGTTGCGGGCGTGACGACGCGCGTGGCCGCCATCGACTGCGGGACCAACTCGATCCGCCTGCTGGTCGCCGACCTGCCCGACCCGGCCGCCGGCCCCGCCGCTCCCCTGCGTGATTTGAGCCGCCGGATGGAGATCGTCCGGCTCGGCCAGGGCGTCGACCGCACCGGTCGGCTGGCCCCGGAGGCGATCGAGCGGACGCGCGTGGCGCTGGCCGACTACGCCGCCGAGATCGAGAAGCTGGGCGCCGAGCGGATCCGGATGTGCGCCACCTCGGCGTCCCGGGACGCGGAGAACGCCGCCGACTTCCGCGCCATGGTGGAGCGGACGCTCGGCGTCGCCCCCGAGGTGGTGACCGGCGACGAGGAGGCCCGGCTCTCCTTCACCGGCGCGGTACGCGGGCTACCCACCGACGCGCGCGAGCCGTACCTGGTGATCGACATCGGCGGCGGCTCGACCGAGTTCGTGGTCGGCACCCGCGCCGGCGGCGTCGACGCCGCCATCTCGATGGACATCGGCTGCGTCCGGATGACCGAGCGGCACCTGCACGGCGACCCGCCGGGCCTGGACGAGATCGCGGCGGCGCAGGCCGACATCGCGGTCGCGGTGGACCGGGCGCTGGACACGGTGCCCGGCCGGGAGGCCGCCACGCTGGTCGGGCTCGCCGGGTCGGTCACCACCGTGGTCGCCATCGCTCAGGGCCTTCAGGAGTACGACCCGCAGCGCATCCACCACGCCCGGGTGCCGTACACCGCGGTGGCCGACGTGACCGCCGACCTGCTGGCGAAGAGCCGCGACGAGCGCCTCGCGATCCCGGTCATGCACCCGGGCCGGGCCGACGTGATCGGCGCGGGCGCCCTGGTGCTCCGGGTGATCATGGAGCGCGCCGGCATGGACTCGGTGGTCGCCTCCGAGCACGACATCCTCGACGGCATCGCCTGGAGCCTGCAGTAGCGGCTGACGGCGGGCCGCTGCCCCACCAGGCCCGGTCGGGGGCGCCGCACGTGCACCTGTCCCCGACCTGGCGAACGCCCCCGCGATGCCCTGCATCACGTTTCGTGCGGTGACCCGGCCGCGCTGCACGTCCCGCGCCGCCCGGCGGCGGGTCCCGTTGACGCTACTTCGCAATACGCACTAGTGTGCAATGCGTGGACACCACGCAACTGCTCAAGGGCGTGCTGGATCTGGCCGTCCTCGCGGTGCTCCGGGACGAGGACGGCTACGGCTACGACATCCTGCGCCGGCTGCGCGACGCCGGGCTGGAGGAGGTCGGCGACGCCTCGGTCTACGGCACGCTGCGCCGCCTCTTCGCCGCCGGCTTCCTCACCACCTACGTGGTCCCCAGCGAATCCGGGCCGCACCGCAAGTACTACTCGCTCAACGCCGCCGGCCGCGACCAGCTCGCCCGGTCCGGCAAGCTCTGGCGTTCGTTCGCCACCACCATGGACGCACTGCTCGACGATCGGGGGAGGGCGGCATGACCGTCTCTGAGCAGGAGATCAACGACTACGTCGCCCGGGTCCGGTCCGCGCTGGCCGACCTGCCGCCGGCGGTCCGCGACGAGCTGACCGAGGACCTGCCGGAACACCTGGCCGTGGTGGCCGCCGAGGCCGGGGGATCGCTTGTCGAACGGCTCGGCGCACCCGAGGCGTACGCCGTCGAGCTGCGTGCCGCCGCCGGTGTCGGCGCGGGCCGGCGCCGGCTGGGCGGGCGGCTGACCGACTTCACCGGCCGCGCCCGCGCGCAGCTGCGCGCCCTCGACAAGCAGCTCGGCCCGCCCCTCGGGTACGCGACGGTGCGCGAGTTCCTCCGTCTGTTCGCCCCGGGCTGGTGGGTGCTGCGCGCCTACCTCGCGGCGATGCTGCTGACGGTGGTCAGCACCGGCGGCTCGTTCGGGCTGCTGCCCCGGGTCGACGGCAACGTACAGGCCGGTCTGATGGTCCTGGCGGCGCTGGTCGTCGCCTCGGTCGCGCTCGGCCGGCGGGGCGACCGCCTGCGCACCTGGCCACGGCGCGGGTTGGTGGCCGGCAACGTCGTGCTCGTGGTGTTCGCCCTGTCGGCGCTCGCCAACGCCGAGGACCGGCTCGGCTACACCGACTACTGGTACGACCAGACCGCCGTCGACGGGCGCTACGAGCACATCCGCGACGTCTTCGTCTACGACAGTGAAGGGCGGCTCGTCGAGAACGCCCGCCTGTTCGACCAGAACGGCGACCCGATCCGGCTCGGCTACCCGGACTGCCCCGACCTGCGTGACCCGCACGGCACGGGGAACCCGTTGCTGCGCGCGTACCCGTACTGCCCCGAGGCGGCGCCGTTCGGGCCCCGGCCAACGTCAGCGGGTTCCCGGCCGGTGCTGCCGCCGCTTCCCGTCCCGTCCGGAGACCCCCGCCCGTCCGAGGCGCCGACGGCGTCCCCGGCGGTCACTCCGTCCGGCGCGGCCTCTCCGTCGCCCGCCGCGACGCCGAGCGCCGAGCCCACCGGCTGAGTGTTAAGAAGGGGCCCCTCCTCTACACGAGGCGTTAAGAAGGGGCCCTTCCTTACACCTTGCTGGAAAATGGCTGAACGGATGAGGTTGGCGGGGCGGCGGGCGGGGCCCGGGGTCGCTTACGGTGTCGACCGCACGTTCAACCCTCGGAAGGAATCCCCGTGTCAGAGCAGGTCGCACCGCCCCCCGCCCCGGACGCCCCGCAGGCTCAGCCCGGCGTCCCGGCACCGCCGCCGGCCCCGGAGCCGGCCAAGAAGTCCGGCGGCAAGAAGGTGCTCGGCATCGTCGGCGCGATCGTCGTGGGCCTGGTGATCGTCGGCCTCAAGTTCGGCGTCGGGTCCCTCCTCAACCAGGACGAGACCGCGGAGGCCAAGGCCGGTGACTGCATCGCCGAGCTGCCCAAGGTGACCGGCACCGAGGCGAAAAAGGTGGACGGCGCGAAGGTCGTCGAGTGCACGTCCACCGACGCCGCGTACGAGGTGGTCGGACGGGTCGACGGCCAGACCGAGGCGCAGGCCCGCGAGGGCGCGGCGTGCGACCAGTTCTTCACGGAGGGTCAGGAAGGTTGGGTGTTCTCCAGCATCGAGCCGGGCAAGACGGGCTACCTGCTCTGCCTCACCAAGAAGGGCTGAGCGGCCCACCGGACGACGCCGACGGCGGTGCGGGTGCCTCCCGCGCCGCCGTCGCCGTGTCCGGGTTGCCGAGGGGCGAACAGGAGGTGAATGCCACTTCCCCGGCGTCTTCCCGGGGCCGTCGCGGCGTGGCAGGCTACCGGCACGTAGGACCACTGGGCGACCAGCCAACGATGACTGACCGCTAGGAGGACGGCCGATGGGCGAGATGGTTACGTACCGGAGCAACGGTGGTACGGGTGAGGGTTATCTCGCGATACCGTCCGGCGGTGCGGCCAGCCCGGCGGTCATCGTCATCCAGGACTGGTGGGGCCTCGTGCCCCACGTACGGGCGGTCGTCGACCGGTTCGCCGAGGCGGGCTTCGTCGCCCTCGCCCCGGACTTCCGGCACGGCGGGCCGGCCAGCAAGCCGGACGAGCCACGGCAGATGCTGAACAGCTCGCAGATGGACGAGGCCGCGGCGGACATCGCCGGCGCGGCCGACTACCTCGCGGGCCGGCTGGAGGTCACCGGCAAGATCGGCTGCGCGGGCTTCTGCGCCGGCGCCAGCCTCGCGCTCTGGTCCGCCACCCGCACCGAGCGGATCGTGGCCACCTCCGCGTTCTACCCGCGGCTGCCCTGGGACGGCATGCGTCCCGAGTGGACGGACTACGCGGGCAAGGACGCCGTCATCCACTGCTCCGAGGCCGACGGCACATCGGCCGACGAGGGCGTGCAGGCCGTGCGCCGGGCCATCGAGGCGGCCGGCGGCACCTGCCAGACGTACGACTACCCGGGCACCGCGCACGCCTTCTTCAACGAGGACCGGCCGGAGAACTTCGACCAGCGCGCCGCCGCCACCGCCTGGGCCCGCACCCTCGAACTCTTCCGGGCCAAGCTTGGCTGAGTCGCGTACCGCAGGGGAGGTCGCCGCGCGCGCCGCGCGGGCGACCGGCCTGGCCGACCTCGACGCTGCGGTGAGCGACTGTTTCGCCTGTCCCCGGCTCGTCGACTGGCGCGAGGAGGTGGCCCGGACCCGCCGGGCGGCCTTCCGCGACCAGGAGTACTGGGGTCGCCCGGTGCCCGGCTTCGGCGACCCGGCGGCCCGGATCGCCATCCTGGGCCTCGCGCCCGCCGCACACGGCGGGAACCGCACCGGCCGCATCTTCACCGGTGACCGCTCCGGCGACGTGCTGTTCGCCGCCCTGCACCGGGCCGGACTGGCGAATCAGCCGACAAGCGTCGCCGCCGACGACGGTCTCGCGCTCCGCGACACCCGGATCTTCGCGGCGGTGCGCTGCGCGCCGCCGGACAACAAACCCACCCCGGCCGAGCGGGACACCTGCGCCCCGTGGCTGCACCGCGAGGTGGCGCTGATCCGGCCGGCCCTGCGCGTCGTGGTCACGCTGGGTGCCTTCGCCTGGTCCGCGTGGTGGCCGGCGCTGCGCCAGGTGTACGGGGTGCGCCCGCCCAGCCCGCGACCGGTGTTCACGCATGGGGCACACTGGTCCGGAACGGCCGTACCGGAAGTGCTCGGCTGCTACCACGTCAGCCAGCAGAACACCTTCACCGGACGGCTGACACCAGGAATGCTTGACGAGGTGTTCGGCCGGGCGAAGCAACTGGCCGGGGTGGAGTAGAGACTGCGGGGCGGTGGCGATGACGGACGGGACGCGCCGGTCCACGCCGTACCTCCCGGAGGACCTCGGTGTGCTCCGCCGGTGGTGGCCCGTCGGTGCGGTCGTGTTGCTGCTGGCCGCCGCCACGGTCGCCGCGACGCGTTCGTCGATCGGCGCGAGCCGGGTCCCGCCCGCCGCCGAGAGCGTGCCGCTCGTCCCGGAGTACCCGACGGTCGAGCCGGTGCCGTCGATCCCGGTCGAGCCCCGCGACGCCGGCGAGGTGAACAGCATGCAGATCCCCGAGTGGTTCGTGACCGGCCTCGGGGTGCTGCTCGGGCTGGCCGCGCTCGTCGTCGTCGGCCTGCTGCTGTGGACACTCGTACGGGGTGTGCTGCGCCGGACCACCCGGGCGCTGCCGAAGCAACCGGCCCGGCGTACGGCGGAGGGCACGGCCCGGGAGGTCGTGGCCGCACTCGACGCCGGCCTGGTCGACCTCGACGACGCCGACACCGACCCGCGTACGGCGGTGATCGCCTGCTGGGTCCGCCTGGAGGAGGCCGCCGACGGCGCCGGTGTGCGCCGCTTGGCCGGCGACACCCCCACCGACCTGGTGACCCGCCTGCTGCGCGGCGACCCGGCGGCCGGGGTTCCCGCGATCGCCAGCGCCGACGTGCTTGCCGTTTTCGCGCACGTCTACCGGGAGGCACGGTACGCCACCCGCCCGGTCGACGAACGCACCCGCGACCAGGCCCGGGCAGCGCTGGGCCGGCTGCGCGGCGAACTCACCGCCCTGACCGCCGGCGAGGTGCCGGCATGACCGCCCCCGGGTGGCCGACCCGACCCGAGGAGGGGTCGAGGTGAGCAGCACCAGCATCGACGACCTGCTCACCTTCGAGGAGGAGCGGCCAAGGCCCGAGGGACCGGCCGGAGGCGGGCGGTTCCGGTCGGCGCTGCGGACCCTGGCCGGCGTCGCCGCCGTGGTGGTCGTGCTGGTCGCCGGCCTTCGCGCGGTCGGTCTGCAGGTCTCGCTCCTGGTCCTGGTGGCCGGGGTGGTCGCGCTGTTCGCGGTGCGCCGGATCGTCACCGCGCTGGCGTTCCCGGCGCGCAACCCGCCGCCGGCCGGTACGCCGACTCCGGTCCGCCTCAGCGCGGACGACGGCACCTGGAACTGGGCCGCCATGGACGCCCTCCGCGCCGCCATCAACAGCTGGGAGACGCCGCTGGACTGGTCGGCCACCCGGCCCGAGCGCTTCAACCAGGTGATCCTGCCCCGGCTCGGTGAACTGGCCGACGAGCGGCTGCGCCTGCGTCACGGCGTGACCCGCGGCTCGGACCCCGCCCGGGCCCGGACGCTGCTCGGTGACCGGCTGTCGACCTTCCTGGAGAGCCCGCCCCGCCGCCCCCCGTCGCCGCGCGAGCTCGCGGCGATCGTCGCCGAACTGGAGAAACTGTGATGAAGGACGTGGACCGGAGCCTGCCCGCCACGGAGGTCGGCCACCTCGCGCGGTCGGTGCTGGACGCGGTCGGTACGGTCGTCGTCGGCAAGCGGGAGGCGTTGGAGCTGGTTCTCGCCGGCATCCTGGCCGGCGGCCACGTGCTCCTGGAGGATCTGCCCGGGCTGGGCAAGACGCTGACCGCCCGGTCCTTCGCGCAGGCCCTCGGGTTGGACTTCCGCCGCCTCCAGTTCACCCCCGACCTGCTGCCGGCCGACGTGACCGGCTCGTTCCTGTACGACCAGCGCAGCGGGGACTTCGCGTTCCGCGCCGGGCCGGTCTTCACCAACCTGCTCCTCGCCGACGAGATCAACCGCACTCCGCCGAAGACCCAGTCGGCGCTGCTCGAGGCGATGCAGGAGAAGCAGGTCTCGGTCGAGGGCGTGACGTACCGGCTCGACGAGCCGTTCCACGTGCTCGCCACCGCGAACCCCGTCGAGTACGAGGGGACGTACCCGCTGCCCGAGGCCCAGCTGGACCGCTTCCTGCTCCGGGTCTCCTTCGGCTACCCGGACCACGGCGAGGAGTGGGAGGTGCTGCGCCGGCGGATGTCCCGCCGCCGCGAGGAGGCCGAGATCAAGCCGGTAGTCGACGCCGCGACCCTGCGCGCCATGCAGGCCGCGCTCGAGGACGTGGTCGTGGAGGACTCGATCGGCCGCTACATCGTCGCGTTGACCGCGGCCACCCGGGAGCACCCGTCGGTGCTGGTCGGGGCCTCGCCGCGCGGTTCGCTGGCGTTGCTGCTGCTGGCCCGGGTACGGGCGGTGATGGCCGGCCGGGACTACGTGGTGCCGGAGGACGTCAAGGAGGTGGCTGCGCCCGCCCTGGCGCACCGGATCACGCTCCGCCCGGAGATGTGGCTACGCCGGGTCGACCCGTCGTTCGTCGTCGGCGAGGTGCTGGAGGCGACCCCGGCGCCGGCGAGCGGCGCCCTGCCCAGCTACGCCGCCGGCCGGCCCGCACTCTGATGTCCCCGCCCACCGTGCCGCCGCCGGCGGAGCCGGAGCAGACCGGCGGCTGGGCACCGACCCGGGCGCTCGGCCGGGCGGTGCTCCTCACCGGCCTACTGCTGATCGCCGGCGTGCTGCTGGGCCGGGTCGACCTGATCGTGCTGGCCGCCCCGTTCGCGATCGGCACCGCGTACGCCCTACGCCGCCGGCCCGCCGCGCCACCGCAGGTCTGGATCGCCGCCGACGAGGGGCACCTGGTGGAGGGCGGCGAACTGACCGGACAGGTGACCGTCGGCAACCCGGGCCCGGTCGGCTACGACGTGGCCGTGGTGCGCAGCCGGGTGTCGCCCTGGCTGCGGATCGAGCGGGCGACGATCGCCGGCGCGTCGACCTCCGGTGAGCCGGGCAGCCCCCGGGCGGTCGCCGACCGTCCCTTCGTGACCGCCGTCCCGGCCGACGCCGCGGTCGACCTGGAACTGGCGGGCCGGGCGGCGCGGTGGGGACGGCACCCGCTCGGTCCGGCGGGCGTCCGGGCGTGCGCCGCGCACGGGCTGCTGGTCTCGCGCGCGGTGGTCACCGAACCGGTCCGCGTGCGGGTCTACCCGGTGACCGAGCCGTTCGACGCGGTGGAGGCGATGCCGCGCGCGGCGGGCCTGGTCGGTGCGCACCACTCACGACGGCCGGGTGAGGGTGGCGAACTGGCCGGCGTACGCGTCTTCGCCCCCGGTGACCGGCTGCGCCGGATCGACTGGCGGGTCTCGCTGCGGGCCCGGCAACTGCACGTCGCGGCCACCCTCTCCGACCGTGACGCCGAGGTGGTGGTGCTGCTCGACGTGCTCGCCGAGGCGGGCCGCTCGGGCGGCGTCGGCGGTGCGGCCACGGTGCTGGACACCACGGTGCGGGCCGCCGCGGCGATCGCCGAGCACTACCTGCACCGGGGCGACCGGGTCTCGATGCTGGAGTACGGCCCGGGTGCCCGCCGGCTGCGCCCCGCCACCGGCCGCCGCCAGTACCTGACGGTCCTGGAGTGGCTGCTCGACGTGCGCGCCCAGCCCTCCCCGCACGAGCCGTACGACCAGGTCTTCGGTCCGCAGGTGCTCTCCGCGGACGCGCTGGTGGTGGTGCTCACGCCGCTGCTGGACGAGCGGTCGGCGCAGATGCTCGCCCGGCTGGCCCGGTCGGGCCGTTTCGTGGTCGCCGTCGACACGCTGCCCGCCGATCTGGCGCCGCCGGAGGACCGGGGCTGGGCGGGGTTGGCGTACCGGCTGTGGCGGCTGGACCGGGACACGATGATGGGTCAGTTGCGGGAGCACGGCGTGCCGGTGGTGCGTTGGGCCGGCGCGGGCAGCCTCGACGAGGTGCTGCGGGACGTGGCCCGGCTCGCCACCGCGCCGAGAGCGGGGTCCAGGTGAGCCGGGTGGTGACGGCGGTGGCCGAGGGCGGCCGGCTATGAACGAGGTCGTCGAGCGGGTCCGCGTGGCGACCCGGGCGGCCGCCCGGGTCAGTCTGACGCCGCTGCTGGTGCGCGCCGCCATCTTCCTCAGCACCCTGGTCGGGCTGCTGCTCGCGTACCCCGCGGAGGTCCTCCGGGAGCAACCGCTTGTGGTGCCGCTTGTCGCATTGCTGCCGGCGGTGGGTCCGCGGCGGGTCTGGCCGACCTTCGCCGTCCTGGTCACCGTGGGGGGCTGGCTGCTGGCCATCGACGGCTACGGCCGGCCGGTCGCGCTCTGGCGGCTGCTCGCCGTGGCGTCGGCGGTCTACCTCACCCACACCCTGTGCGCGCTCGCGGCGGTGCTGCCGTACGACGCGGTCGTCGACCCGGACCTGGTCGTGCGCTGGCTGCTCCGGGCGGTCACGGTGCTGCTCGCCACCGCCGTGCTGGGCGTCCTCCTGGTCGAGCTGGCCGGGGCCGGCGAGGGCCGTGGCTTCCAGGTCGCGACGCTGGCCGGCCTGGCCGTCGCCGTCGCGGTGACCGCGTTGCTGGGGTGGCTGCTGCGCCGCCGGTGATCGCTGGGAAGGGGCCGGTCGACGGGCTCGGCGACGGCCCGGCGGCGAAGGGTTAGGCAGGTCACACCGGTTGTGCTCCGTCACAACCGGGGGCCGCGCGCGGGATTACCGCAGCCGCGCGGGGAAAGATAGATGGCGTGAATCCGAAGCGGATCCTTGTCGTGGGTGCCGGACACGTCGGCCTGTACGCCGCGCTGCGCTTGTCGAAGAAGCTCAGCAGGCGTGAGGCCGAGATCATCGTGGTCGACCCCCAGCCACACATGACCTACCAGCCGTTCCTTCCGGAGGCGGCGGCCGGCAACATCTCGCCCCGGCACTCCGTGGTGCCGCTGCGGCGGGAGTTGCGCAAGTGCAAGGTCCTGGTCGGCGCGGTCACCCGGATCGACCACGCCCGGAAGACGGCGGAGGTGCAGCCGATCATCGGCCCCACCCGGGAGATCCGGTACGACCACGTGGTGGTGGCCCCGGGTTCCGTCTCCCGGACGCTGCCGATCCCCGGCCTGCACGAGCACGGCATCGGCTTCAAGACCATCGGTGAGGCCATCTACCTGCGCAACCACGTGCTGGACCGGCTCGACGTGGCGGCTGCCACGCCGGACCCGGAGGTGCGCCGCAGGGCCCTGACGTTCGTCTTCGTCGGTGGTGGTTACGCCGGCATCGAGGCGCTCGCCGAGATGGAGGACATGGCCCGCGACGCGCTGCGGTACTACCCGGAGCTGAAGGCCGACGACATGCGCTGGGTGCTCGTCGAGGCCACCCAGCGGGTGCTGCCCGAGGTCGACCGCGACATGGGCGCCTACACGGTGCAGCAGCTGCTCAAGCGGAACATGGACATCCGGCTGGACACCCGCCTGGAGTCCTGTGTCGACGGGATGGTGAAGCTCTCCGACGGGGACAGCTTCCCCGCGGACACGATCGTCTGGACGGCCGGCGTGAAGCCGTCGCCGATGCTTGACGCCACCGACTTCCCCCGCGACGAGCGGCGGCGGATCACCTGCCTGCCCACCCTGCAGGTCGTCGACGGCGACCGCGTCGTGGACGGCGCGTGGAGCGCCGGTGACTGCGCGGCGGTGCCGGACCTGACGAAGGAGCCGGGCAACTACTGCTCGCCGAGCGCCCAGCACGCGGTGCGCCAGGCGGCCCGGATGGCCGACAACATCGTCAACGTCGTCCGTGGCCGGCAGCCGGTGAACTACAAGCACAAGCACGCCGGCAGCGTTGCCAGCCTGGGCCTGCACAAGGGCGTCGCCCAGGTGTACGGCGTCAAGATGAAGGGCTGGCCGGCCTGGTTCATGCACCGGACGTACCACATGAGCCGGATCCCGTCGTTCAACCGTAAGGTCCGGGTCGTGGCCGACTGGACGCTGGCGTTCTTCCTCAAGCGCGAGGTGGTCGCCCTGGGTCAGCTGCACGACCCGCGCGAGGAGTTCGCCGAGGCGTCCCAGCCGGTCGGCGCCGGCGCCCGCTGAGCCTGCAAGGAAGGGCCCCTTCTTAACGCCTCCGGTAGAGGAAGGGGCCCCTCTTAACACCCCGGGTCACTCAGACCCGCCAGATCCAGGCGTCGGCGACCCGGGTCGACGGGCCGTACAGCTGCTCCAGCGTGCCGCGCAGGCTGTCCGCGTGGCGGGTGTCGACCGTCAGCACCACGCACGAGGCGTCCCAGAAGTCCGCGTCCTCGGCGGCCTGCCGGCGCTGGTCCTCCCCGACGGCCGGCTGCAGCCCCCGCTTCCACACGCCGTCCAGCAGCCTTGCGGTGGGCCGCCGGCTGGTGCCCATCGCCGCCTTCCCGTTACGGCCGTACGGCCCGATGAAGAACCCCTCCGGCATGCCGAACTCGGCGTCCGCGGCGGTGGCCCAGCGCATCGGCCACGGTTCCGGCGGTGTGGCGAGCGGCACCGGGACCAGTACCCCGCCGGGCGGGACGCACTGGCGCCAGTGACCGGCCGTGATGAACTCCGGCACCGGCGGCCGCACGGCGGTCGGCAACGGCAGGGGGAACAGCGGCAGCAACGCCACCCCGACCGCCGCCGGCACCCACCGCCGGGACCGGCCGACGCCGCGCAGTGCGCGGTCGAGCGCCAGCACCAGCACGGTGGCGATGAGCGGGAGCGCGGCGAGCGCGAAACGCATCGGCAACGCGCCGTCCACCACCGGCAGGCCGGCGAGCAGGGCGTACGGCCCGGGCAGGGCGGTGCGCTCGCCGCCGACGACCACCTGGGGGCCGAGCGACAGCGCACCGGTCACCAGGATGCCGACGACGCACGCCACGACCAGTGGCCGCCGGCCCAACCAGAGCGCGCACGCGGCGGTGACAAGCAGCAGCGGCCAGCCGAGGAACGTGTTGTACTCGGCCGGCCCGGTGGTCAGCCGCGCCGCGCCGTCGGTGCCGAGCAGCGACAGCGGTGACACCGCCCACCAACTGCGCAGGTCGGCGGAGAAGTAGTGGGGGCTGAACATCCCGTCCGCCACGCCCTGCGGCCCGGCGAACTGGAACCACAGCGGCCAGCCCAGGACGAGCACGGCGAGCCCGGTGGCGATCAGCATGCCGCCGGCGAAGCTGGGCAGTGCCCGCCGGGCCAGGTCCCGGTCCGTCACCGCGTACGTGACCGCCATCACCAGCAGGGTCAGCGCGGCGAGGAACAGCACCTCCTCGCCGACGAACACCTGGACGCTGACCACCGCCGCGAGGGCCACCGCGGACGTCGCGATCCTCCGGCGGTCCGGGCCGGCGGTACGCCGCGGCGTCCCGCGGCCGGCGTGCGCGACCGGGTCGGCGGCCCGCAGCAGCCGGACGACCAGCCAGACGATCACCGGGACCAGCCACTGGGCCGTCATGTGCAGGTGGCTGTTGGTCTGCGACACCATGCCCGGGCCGAACCCGCAGAGCCCGGCACCCGTTACGGCGGCGGCGCGGCGGGCGCCGAGCGTACGCGTGTAGAGCAGGTACCAGGCGAACGCCGTACCGGCCAGATTCACGCCGGCCAGCAGGGCGAACGTGACCGGTGCGCCGAACAGGAGGGTGACCGGGGAGAGCAGCACGCCGAGGGCGATCACCGTGGTGTTGGTCATCAGGTTCACGCCGTCCGGCGCGTTCAACCGGTCGGTGAGCAGCCCGAAGTCGCCGAGCAGGGCGCGCGCGTCGACGGCCAGGAACCATTCGTACAGGGCCTGGTCCTCGGGGTTGAGCGACAACACCCGGACCGCCGGATCGGGCCAGAGTCCCTTCGTGAGCCAGCCGGCCAGCAGCAGGAACGAGAGCAGGACGGCCAGGTCCACGCGGCGCCGGGCCAGCAGGGCGGGCCAGTGCCGGAGCGAGAGCCGGGGGGCGGCGCGGACAACCTGGGCGGCGGCGTCGGAGGCCGTGGGGGCTGCGCTGCTCACGGTTCCGACCCTAGTGGGGGCGGGGCATCGGGGTACGCCGGGTCGCGCACGACCCGCTACGGTGACATTGCATCCGGGCGTCTCGGCGCGCGTGGTGTCACCCGCCCGGGTGGTGGAACGGCAGACACGGCCGCCTTAAAAGCGGCTGCCGCAAGGCGTGCGGGTTCGACCCCCGCCCCGGGCACTCATCGTTCGCTCGTCTCCCGCGTCTCCCGGGCGGCACCGGTCGTCTCCAGGATGAGTCCCGCGACCAGGTCGGGTTCGTCGCTCATCGGTACGTGTCCGCAGCCGGGAAGGGTCACCACCCGGGCCGAGGGCAGCCCGGCCCGGACGCGTTCGGCCTGGTGGACCCCGAAGATCCGGTCGCGCGCCCCCCAGCCGACCGTCACCGGCACGCTCGGGTCGGTCAGTCGGGCGCAGTCGAAGCGGTAGGCGCGGGAGGCACGGGCGACGGCGGTGAAGCCGACCGCCTTCCGCAGGGCGAGCGCGTCGCCGAACGCCCGCTCGAAGTCGAGCAGGGCGGGGCGGGCGACCAGCGGGGCGAAGCAGAGCGCCCGTAGGTACGCCGAGCGCAGCGCGACCCGCATGAGCGGGGTGGGCAGGTACGAGTTGGCCCGCAGCATCCGGAGGATGGCCAGGGCCCGGCGGCGCTCGGCGGGGGTGAAGAACCCGGCCGGGGAGAAGGCGGTGGCCGAGGCGACCGCCCCGGCCGCGGCGAGTTCCAGGGCGATCGCCCCGCCGAGGCTGTAGCCGGCCACGTGCGGGCGCTCCAGGCCCCATCCGGTGAGGACCGGCAGCAGCGCCGCCACGGTCGCGGTCATGTCGGCGGGCAGGCCGGTGTCGGGCACCGGGGACTCGCCGAAGCCCGGCAGGTCCAGCGCGATCACCTCATGCTTGGCGGTGAGCCGGTCGAACACCGGGTCCCAGGCCTGGTGGCGGTGGCCGATGCCGTGGATGAGCACGAGCGGCTCGCCGCTGCCACCACGACGGACGTGGATCTGCACGGTCATCCTCCCATCGAACTGCGGCCGAACGAGCGCCCGACCGGGCCCGGAGTCAGGTCATACCGCATCGGCGCGCTCCCGTTCCGGCTCGCCGGGCCGGCTCACGGCCGGCGCCAGCCGTAGGTCGGCCGGGCGGAAGCGGCGGAGCCGCAGCCGGAACCCGGTGGCGTAGCCCGGCCAGATGGTGGTGTTGCGGCCGGTCGCGTCGAGGTACCAGCTGGCGCAGCCGGTCTGCCACACCGTGCCGGTCAGCTTCCGGTCGACGTGTTCCGTCCAGCTCCGCTGGGCCTCGGCGGTCGGCTCGGCGGTCCCGGCGCCCGTGTCGCGGAGGTGCCGCAGCGTGGCGAGCACCAGGCGCAGCTGCGCCTCGATCATCAGCACGACCGAGGTGTGTCCGAGGCCGGTGTTCGGGCCGAGCAGGAAGAACAGGTTCGGGAAGCCGGACACCATGGTGCCCCGGTACGCGCGCATGCTCGGGGTCCACGCCGCGCGCAGGTTGCGGCCGTCCCGGCCCCGGATGCGCGACACGACGGGCGGGTCGGTGACGTGGAAGCCGGTGCCGAGAATGATCGTGTCCACCGGGTGGTGCGTCCCGCCGGCGGTGACCACGCCGTCCGGAGCGATCCGCTCGACCGGCGCGGTGACCACGTCGACGTTGGGGCGGGTCAGCGCCGGCCAGTAGTCGTTGGAGATCAGCACCCGCTTGCAGCCCATCGCGTAGCGCGGGGTGAGCTTCTCCCGCAGCCGCGGGTCGGTCACCTGGCGGCGCAGCGTACGCAGCGACACCCGCGCGGCGGCGCGGTTGACCGCCGGATGCAGGAAACCGACCGCCATCGCCTCGCGGAGCAGGTACAGCCCGGCCCGGGTGACCCGCTGGGTGCCGGGAACGGCCCGGTACGCCGCCTGCTCCAGCCGGCTGACGGGACGCGAGCGCCGCGGCATGACCCAGGCGGGGGTGCGCTGGAACAGCGTCAGCCGGCGCACGACCGGCTGGATCCGGGGCACGAACTGCACCGCGGACGCGCCGGTGCCGATCACGGCGACCCGTCGTCCGGTCAGGTCGTGGTCGTGCCGCCATCGGGCGGAGTGGAAGACCGTGCCGGTGAAGGCGTCGAACCCGGGAATGTCCGGCTCGGCGGGTTCGCTCAGTGGCCCGGCCGCGCAGATCAGCACGCGGGCGCTGTACTCGCCGCCGGAGGTGCGTAGCCGCCACCGCTGGCGCTTGTCGTCCCAGGTGGCGGTCGCCACCTCGTGCCGTAGCCGCAGCCGTGGCCGGATGCCGAAGCGGTCGACGCAGCCGCGCAGGTAGTCCCAGATCTCCGCCTGCCCGGAGAAGGTGTGCGACCAGCCGGGGTTGGGCGCGAAGGAGAAGGAGTAGAGGTGCGACGGGACGTCACAGGCGCATCCGGGGTAGCTGTTGTCCCGCCAGGTGCCGCCGACGTCGTCGCCGCGGTCGAAGACGAGGTAGTCGGTGAAACCGGCCTGCTGCAGTCGGATGGCCGCACCGAGGCCACCGAAGCCGGCGCCGATGACGGCGATGTCAATCTCCATCTGTCCTCCGCGGTGCGGGTTCGGCCGGCGGGACGGCCGCTGGCGGGCCGTCGGCGGCTGGCGGGGCGGCGGTGGTTTCCGGGTGCGGCGCTTCCTCGGGCGGCCAGGGCGGTGGGCCGACGCCGGTGACCCGGACGCCGCCCCACGGATCGACCTCCGCCAGCCGGGCCGGGCTCATCCGGCCGGCGATGTGCACCTCCACGTCCCGCCGGCCGGACCGGAGCAGGCCGGCCACCGGTTCGGCGGGCTCGATCCGTCCGCCCCAGTGGTAGCGGCCGTCGACCGGTTCCCACCGGCCGGTCAGGTGCACCCGTACGGCGGTGCCGGCGACGTGGGCCGGTCCGTGGTAGCTCACGGGACGATCCGCTCGTGTGCCCGGGTGAGTTCGCGTGGCAGGTCGGCGCTGCGGCGTACCCCTTCGATCCCGCTCCACAGCAGCGTGGTGAGGTAGTCGGTGAGGGCCTCCCGCCGGATGGGCTGGCCGTGCTCGGTCCACCAGTCGCCGACCGCCTGCACGAAACCCACCAGCCCGTACGCCCAGGGCTCGGCCGGGCCGGCGTCCAGACCCAGCGCCCGGAGCCGGTCGCCGATGACCCGGGCCAGCCCGGCGGCCACCTGCCGGGTGGTGCTGGCGAGCACCTGCTGGAGGCCGGGGTGGCCGGCCTGGCTGGTCAGGAAACGGTAGAGGGTCGGTTCCGCCTCGATGATCCCGAGGTACGCGTCGATGGTCGCCCGGACCAGGTCGCGTTCCTCCCGGACGCGGTTGATGGCCGGCGCGACGGTGTCGACCACGCGGGCGGCGACCAGTTCGCCGACCGCGAGCCACAGCTCGGACTTGTCGGCGAAGTAGCGGTAGAGGACGGGCTTGCTGACCCCGGCCGTCGCGGCCACCTGGTCCATGTCCACCTCGGGCCCGTACCGCAGCAACGCCTGCACGGCCGCCCCGACGAACTCCCGCCGCCGCTGCTCACGGTGGCTGGCCCAGCGGTCGCGGCGCCGGTTGGCCGGCGGCCTGGGAGGGTCTGCGGAGGCGCCGGATCCATTGACATCCGTGACAGGCGATTGCATGCTACTACTCGTAACAGTTACCCGTCGTCACGTCAATATGGAGGGGTCATGGCAGCGACATCGTTCGGACGCGAACGCGAGGCCACGGCCGAGCGGCTGCTCACCTCCTCGCTGCGCACGAGCTACGACCCCACCGTCGAGATCGACTGGACCGCGCCGCACGTCCCCGGTGCCTACTGGCTCCCGCCGAAGCGCAGCAGCCTCTACGGGACGCCGCTGTGGGCGGGGCTGAGCGAGGAGCAGCGCGTCGAGCTGACCCGGCACGAGGTGGCCAGCGCCGCCAGTGCCGGTGTGTGGTTCGAGACGATCCTCATGCAGCTGCTGATCCGGCAGTACTACGACGCCGACCCGACCAGCCGGCACGCCCAGTACGCGCTGACCGAGGTCGCCGACGAGTGCCGGCACTCGATCATGTTCGGCCGGCTGATCGAGGCGCTCGGCTGCCCCGTCTACCGGGCGGGCCGCGTCGACCATGCCCTCGGGCGCTTCCTGAAGAGCACCGCCAGGGGCCCGCAGATGTACGCCGCCATCCTCATCGCGGAGGAGATCCTCGACACGTTCCAGCGCGAGATCATGGCCGACGAGTCGTTGCAGCCGCTGATCCGGATGGTGTCCCGCATCCACGTCGTCGAGGAGGCGCGGCACGTCCGGTTCGCCCGCGAGGAACTGCCCCGCCAGGTCGCCGCCGCCGGGCCGGTGGCCATCGCGTACGCCCGGCTGCTGATCGGTCGTGCCGCCTACTCGATCGCCTCCCGGCTGGTCCACCCCGACGCGTACGCGGCAGTGGGCATCCGGCCGGCGGTCGGCCGCGCCGCCGCCCGCGCGAACCCGCACTGGCGGGCCACCCTGCGGTGGTCGGCCAGCCGGGCGTACGAGAACCTGGCGGATCTGGGCCTGGTTGCCGGCCCCGGTCGGGCGCTGTGGGCGCGGGCCGGCCTCATCTGATCGCTGTCGGAGCCGGCCCCGGCTGACACTCCCAGCTACCGCTCAGCTCTGCGATCTCCACGGAGTGGTCGGGACGTCTATCCTTGAGGCTGCACGTTGACGTGCAACGACCCCCTGAGGGAGGCCTGACAGTGAAGACCTCGAACCCGGTGCTCGCCCGGCTCGGCCAGGCGGCCGAGCGTGAGCGCGCCGCCGGGTACGCCCCGACCGGGCCGTACGGACAGCCCGGCTACCCCCAGCAGTACCCGACGCAGGCTGGCTACCCGGTCGCACCGCCGGCCGTCGACACCATGTCGCTCGACGACGTGGTGGTGAAGACCGTCACCCTGCTCGGCATCCTCGGCGTGACCGCCGCCGCCGCGTGGGCTCTGATCCCGGACCAGCTGCTCGGCGCCGCGTGGATCGGCGCCGCGATGGTCGGCCTGGTGCTCGGCCTGGTCATCTCGTTCTCCCGGATGGCGAACCCGGCGCTGGTCGTCACGTACGCCGTCGTCGAGGGTGTCCTCGTCGGCGCGGTGAGCAAGTTCTTCGAGTCGCTCTACGACGGCATCGTGCTCCAGGCCGTGGTGGGCACCTTCGGCGTCTTCTTCCTGATGGCCATGCTCTACAAGGCCAGGGTCATCCGGGCGACGCCGGCGTTCGTCAAGGGCATGATCGCGGTGATGGCGGGCCTGTTCGCCGTCATCCTCATCAACTTCGTCCTGGCGCTGTTCGGCATCAACACCGGCCTGCGTGACGGCAGCCCGCTCGCCATCGGCTTCAGCCTGGTGATCGTGGTGGTGGCCGCGCTCAGCTTCGTGCTGAGCTTCAAGGAGGTCGAGGACGGCGTCCGGTTGGGCCTGCCGCGGCGCTACTCCTGGGTCGCCGCGTTCGGCATCCTGGTGAGCCTGATCTGGCTCTACATCGAGCTGCTGCGCCTGCTCAGTTACTTCCAGGGCGACGACTGACCCGTCGTTCCGCCCGTGCGACGGCGCCCGGCCCCGCTCCTCGGGGCCGGGCGCCGTCGCATACACCCCCGCTTCTCCGCGATCCTGCACTTCCTGCCCCGGCACAGCACCACGAATGGGGCGAATCGAGGGCCTTAACTGCACGATCGCGGGAGGGGGACGGCGTAGACTCCCGCGGCGTGGGAGATGGCGCGGAACTGGTGCGGGTGGTGGACCTGCTCGTGCGGCAGGTCGGGCACTGGCAGCGGCCGCGATGGTCCGCCGTGGCGGCCGGTGGGAACGTGTCCCGGGCGGATCTGGTGCACCGGCTGGTGCAGGAACTCGCAAACCTCGCCGCGGACGCTGAAGGGCAGCCCCGGCGTACCGTGCCGCGCCTCGACACCGACCTCGTCCTGCCGGACCAGCTCCGGGTCGTAACCGCGGACCTCGTCGCCGCCCAACCGCCGGCGGAGACGCTCGCCCGGGCCGTCGACGAGGTGACGGCGACCCGCGCCGCGCTCTGAACTCCCGGCCGGGTCCCGGCGCCGCGCCGGCCCGCCCGCGTCGGCCCGCCAACCTGAGCGGGCTGGCGGGCCGGGCGCGGGGCGGTCAGCTCAGGCGCTCGAGGACCATGGCCATGCCCTGGCCGCCCCCGACGCACATGGTCTCCAGGCCGATGGTCTTGTCGTGCCACTCCAGCGCGTTGAGCAGCGTGCCGGTGATCCGGGCACCGGTCATGCCGAACGGGTGACCGACGGCGATGGCACCGCCCATCACGTTCAACTTCTCCTCCGGGATGCCCAGTTGCCGGTACGACGGGATCACCTGCGCGGCGAACGCCTCGTTGATCTCCACCAGGTCCACGTCGTCGATCGTCATGCCGGCGCGCTGCAAAGCCTGCTTGGACGCCTCGACGGGGCCGAGGCCCATGATCTCCGGCGAGAGGGCGGTCACGCCGGTGGAGACGATCCGGGCCAGCGGGGTGATCCCGAGGTCCCTCGCCCGCTGGGCGCTCATCACCACGACCGCGGCGGCGCCGTCGTTCAGCGGGCAGCAGTTGCCGGCGGTGATCCGCCCGTCCGGCCGGAAGACCGGCTTCAGGCCGGACACGGCCTCCAGGGTGACGCCGGGGCGAGGACCGTCGTCGGTGCTGACCACGGTGCCGTCCGGGGTGGTGACCGGGGTGATCTCCCGCGCCCAGAAGCCGTCGGCGATCGCCTTCTCGGCCCGGTTCTGGCTGCGTACGCCGAACTCGTCCATGTCGGCGCGGGTCACGTCGTGCACCTGGGCCAGGTTCTCGGCGGTCTGCCCCATGGCCAGGTAGATGTCCGGCAGCTCGCCGGACTCGCGCGGGTCGGTCCACACGTCGGCGCCGCCCTGCGCCCGGCGCTTCGAGCGCTCCTGGGCGGCGGCGAAGCGCGGGTTCTCCCAGCCGCCGCCGACCAGCGCCTGGGCCTCCGGCGGGAGGCCGTCGGAGTTGCCGCGGGCGTACCGGGAGACGGTCTCGACGCCGGCGGAGATGAAGACGTCGCCCTCGCCAGCCCGGATCGCGTGCATCGCCATCCGGGTCGTCTGGAGCGACGACGCGCAGTACCGGGTCAGGGTGGCGCCGGGCAGGCCGTCCAGCCCCATCAGGGTGGCGACCACGCGGGCCATGTTGAAGCCCTGCTCACCGCCGGGCAGACCGCAACCCAGGTAGAGGTCGTCGATCTCGGTCGGGTCGAGCTGGGGGATCTTGTCGAGGGCGGCCCGCACGATGGTCGCGGCGAGGTCGTCCGGGCGGACGTCGCGCAGGGACCCCTTGTGCGCCCGGCCGATGGGGGAGCGGGCGGTGGCGACGATGACGGCGTCGCGGGACGACTCAGTCGGCATGAACCAACGTTAACCCGCCGGTAACAAGGCGCGGAAGCCGCGCCGGCGGCGGGAAATGTCACCCTCCGCCGCGCGCCCCGCCAGGGGCAGCACCTTCGGGGAAGGTGCTGCCTCAAGCCGGCCGGAGCCAGCACTTTCCCCGAAGCTGCTGCGTGACCGGGCGGGGCTCGGTGGCCGGAGGTCAGTGGCGGGTGGCCACCGCGGCGGCGGCCGCGACCGCGGGGAGCAGGGCGTGGGCCCACACCCGGTACCCGTCGGCGGACGGGTGGAAGCCGTCGTGGCAGAGGGTGCCGGCGTCGGCCCGGAAGACCGGCCCGGTCTCGGTCGCCAGGTCCACCACCGTGCCGCCGGCGTCGAGCACCGCGATGGTCTGGGCCCCGGCGACACGCCGCCCGGACCAGCCGACCAGGTGCCGCAGCGGCGGCGCGATCGCGCGGACCGCACCGAGGTCGGGGCAGGTACCGACCACGACCTCCACGCGGGCCTCCCGGAGGCGGTGCACGGCCGCACCGAGGTACGCGGCGGCGTCGGCCGGCCGGCGCAGGGTGGTGGCGTCGTTCGCGCCGATGAGGATCACCGCCACGTCGGGCCGCTCGCCCAGCAGGGCACGGGCGACCTGGGTGGCCAGGTCGGTCGAGCGGGAGCCTGCGACACCCACGCTGGACAGGTGGACCAGTCGGCCGGCCGGCCCCTCGGTGAGCAGGTGGGCCAGTTGACCGCCGATCGTGTCCTCGAGCCGGTCGACGCCGACGCCGAGCGCGGACGAGTCGCCGAGGAGCACGAGCCGCAGCGGCGGGGCGCCGGCCCGCCCGACCGTGGCCCGCAGGGCCAGGCCGAGCTCCGGCTGCGCGTACCGCCGGTTCCGCGCGGCGAAGGCCTGCCCGGCCAACAGGGCCGCACCACCCACCGCCCCGGCCGCCACGGACAGGACCGCGGCCCGGCCCAGCCGGCCGGCGAGGCCGGTGGGGAGGAAGTGCCCGCTCACGGCGACACCGTCCCGCCGTCGACGCTTCGCTCGCTCATGCCAGTCCCTCCACTGTGGGTGACTCCGTGGCCGGACCGGGCTGGGGCACGGCGCCGACACCGAAGAAGGCCCGCCGGCGCAGGTGCGCCCACCGACCGGCGGGACCGCGCTCGTGGCCCCGGACCTGGGCGCCGCTGACCTCGGTCCCCGCGTGCCGCGCCGCCTCCTGGGCGGCCTCCGGCAGCGACCGTACGCCCTCGACCCGGGTCGCCGCAGCCCTGCGCTCCTGCCCCGCGCCCAACGCGGACAGCAGGGTCGGCAGCATCGCGGCGGCGGCCACGGCGTAACCCTCGGCCGACGGATGGAACCGGTCCCACGCGAACATCCGGGCGGGCTCGGCGTCGAACCGGGGGCCGAGCAGGTCACCGAGGGAGACCGTCCAGCCGCCGGCCTCGACCACGGCCACCGTCTGAGCGGCGGCGAGCTGCCTGCTCCAGCGGCGGGCCAGCCAGCGCAGCGGCGGCTGGATGGGCCGGATCGCCCCCAGATCCGGGCAGGTGCCGACGACCACCTCGCAGCCCGCGGCACGCAGCGCGGTGACCGCCTCCACCAGGTAGCGCACGGCCAGCGCCAGCGGCGTGCGGTTGGTGACGTCGTTGCCGCCGATCAGGATGACGGCGATGTCGGGCTGGCACTCGAGGGCCGCCTCCACCTGGTGCCGCAGCACGGCGGAGAGGGCGCCCACCACGGCGAACCGGTGCAGCCGGACCGGCCGTTGCAACCGCCGGGACAGGCCGGTGGCGAGCAGCGAGCCCGGCGTCTCGCGGCGGCGGTGCACGCCGTAGCCGGCGGCGGAGGAGTCGCCGAGGATGACCATCGTGATCGCGGGACCGGGCAGCTTCGCCCCGTACACCCCGTCGCAGCGCGGCGGCGGCGCCTCCGCCATCGGGATCGTGCGGCGGGCCTGACGGGCCTGGCCGATCAACACGCCCCCCGTGGCGACGGCGGCGGCCGCGGTCGCGCCCGTGCCGATCGCGGCCAGCCGGGCGACGCGCCGCACGAGCTGCCGGCGCGAACCGGACGGGACGACCAGACCAGCGACCCCCATGCACCGACATTATCGCGAGCCCACGACAGGCCGCTGTCGCCGGGACGGCACCCGGGCCTGGAAAGCGACCGTTCCGGGTACCTGTCCAGATGGCCGGCCGGCTTGCGCCGGGGCGGCACCCTGGCGTACGGGAAAGGAGCGACGGGATGGGGAAGACACTGCAACGACGGGCGGCGTTCATCGCGCTGGCCCGCGCGCTGGCGGTCGGGGTACGCGGCGGGCCGTCACTGGGCAAGCGGCTGGCGGCGCTGCCCCGGATGATCCGGGCCACCGGCCGGGGGGAGTACGACGGGGGGCTGCGACTGGCCCTGATGACCGCCGCAACGGCGTACATCGTCTCGCCGGTCGACCTGCTTCCGGAGATCCCGCTGGCGATCTTCGGGCTGGCCGACGACGCGGTCATGGTGACCTGGCTCGCCGGCAGCGTGCTCGCGGAGACCGAGCGGTTCCTGGAGTGGGAGGAGCGCCGCGCGTCCGTCGTCCCGGGCGAGGTGGTCGGCTGACGGGACGTAGGCTGGGCGCGAGTATTCGTCTGCCCGGCCGCCCACCCGGCGGCGCCGGAGGAGAAGGGCACAACCAGGTGCAGTACTACGACAACGTCGTCGAGTTGATCGGCAACACCCCGCTGGTACGCCTGCGCAACGTCACCGAGGGCATCCAGGCCACCGTGCTGGCGAAGGTGGAGTACCTGAACCCCGGCGGGTCGGTCAAGGACCGGATCGCCCTGCGCATGGTCGAGGACGCCGAGCGCGCCGGCATCCTCAAGCCGGGCGGCACGATCGTCGAGCCGACCAGCGGCAACACGGGCGTGGGGCTGGCCCTGGTGGCCCAGCTCAAGGGCTACCGGTGCGTGTTCGTCTGCCCGGACAAGGTAAGCCAGGACAAGCAGGACGTGCTGCGGGCGTACGGGGCCGAGGTCGTGGTCTGCCCGACCGCCGTCGCGCCGGAGGACCCCCGCTCGTACTACAACGTCTCGGACCGGCTCGCCCGGGAGATCCCCGGCGCGTGGAAGCCCAACCAGTACGCGAACGCGGCGAACCCCCGCTCCCACTACGAGACCACCGGTCCGGAGCTGTGGAAGCAGACCGAGGGCCGGATCACCCACTTCGTCGCGGGCGTCGGCACCGGCGGGACGATCTCCGGCATCGGGCGCTACCTGAAGGAGGCCTCCGACGGGCGGGTACGCGTCGTCGGCGCCGACCCGGAAGGTTCGGTCTACTCCGGCGGCACTGGCCGCCCGTACCTGGTCGAGGGCGTCGGCGAGGACTTCTGGCCGGAGACGTACGACCGGGGCGTCGCCGACGAGATCGTGGAGGTCTCGGACAAGGCGTCGTTCGAGATGACCCGGCGGCTGGCCCGCGAGGAGGGCCTGCTGGTCGGCGGCTCCTGCGGCATGGCGGTCGTCGCCGCGCTGGAGGTGGCCCGCAGGGCCGGACCGGACGACGTGATCGTGGTGCTCCTGCCGGACGGCGGCCGCGGTTACCTGTCCAAGATCTTCAACGACTCCTGGATGGCCCGGTACGGCTTCCTGGACAACTCCGGTTCCGAGCCGACCGTCGGCGACGCGCTGGCCGGCAAGCCGGGCGGCCTGCCCGAGCTGGTGCACGTCCACCCGACCGAGACGGTCCGGGACGCGATCGACTACATGCGCGAGTACGGCGTCTCCCAGCTGCCGGTGCTCAAGGCCGAGCCGCCGGTGGTGACCGGTGAGGTGGCGGGTTCCATCGCGGAGCGGGACCTGCTCGACGCGCTTTTCACCGGGCAGGCGCACCTGCACGACACCATCGAGCGGCACATGGGTGACCCGCTGCCGATGATCGGTGGCGGCCAGCCGGTGAGCGAGGCGGTGACGCTGCTGGAGAAGTCCGACGCCGCGCTGGTGCTCGTGGACGGCAAGCCGAAGGGCGTCCTCACCCGCCAGGACCTGCTGGCGCACCTCGGCGCCCGCTGAGCGAGCGGTGTAAGGAAGGGCCCCTTGTTAACGCCTGGCGTTGTACAAGGGGCCCTTCTTAACGGCTCAACTCCGTAGGCACCGCCACCACGTCGACGAGAGCACCCCGGCGCAGCACGGTGACCGGCAGTCGGCTGCCGATCGCGTCGCCGAGCATCAGCCGTTGCAGGCCCTGCCCGTCGCTGACCGGGCGCCCGCCGGCGGCGAGGATCACGTCGCCGAGGTAGATCCCGGCGAGCCCGGCGGGGCTGCCGGGCACCACCTCCACCACCCGCAGGCCACGCCGTTGCCCGGTCCGCGCCGCGACCTCGGGCGGCAGCGGCACCGGCACGCCGGCGACCCCGAGCCAGGCCCGCCGTACCCGGCCGTTCTCGGTCAGGTCCCGGATGATCCCCCGGGTGGTGGCGTTGATCGGGACCGCCAGCCCGAGCCCGTACCCCGCGACAGCCGTGTTGATCCCGACCACCCGCCCGGCCGAGTCGGCGAGCGCTCCGCCGGAGTTGCCCGGGTTGAGGGCCGCGTCGGTCTGGATGACGTCCTCGATCAACCGTGTGACGCGGCCGTCCCGGGCCGGCAGCGACCGGCCGAGCCCGGAGACCACTCCGGCGGTCACCGAGCCGGCCAGCCCCATCGGGTTGCCCACCGCGACGACCAACTGGCCGATGCGCAGCCCGTCGGCGTCGCCCAGCTCGACCGGCGGTACCGTGGTCTCGTCGGCGCGCAGCACCGCCAGGTCGGAGAGCGGGTCGGTGCCCACGACCCGGAACCGGGTCTCGGTGCCGTCGCCGAACGTGGCCGATCCGTCCCGGGCGCCCTGCACGACGTGGGCGCTGGTCAGCAGGAGGCCGTCGGTGCCGAAGGTGACCGCGGAGCCGGCGCCGCCGCCGCGCGCCGTCCGCACCGACAGGGCGGCCACGCTGGGCAGCACGCGGGCCGCGACGGTCGTGACAACCCGGGAGTACGCGTCCAGCGCGGCCTCCTCGGCCGGACCGGAGGCGGTGCGATCGGTGTCCATGCAGGCGGCAACGCCTCCGGATCGACGCTCATGCCCGGATCCGCTGACAGCGAACGCACGCCGCACGTGTTAAGAGGGGGCCCTTCCTCTACCGGAGGCGTTAACAGGGGGCCCTTCCTTACACCTGGCGGGTGTAGCGGAGTTGGGGGGTTCGGACGGTGCCGATCATGTCGTCGCGTTCCACCCCGGTGGGCGTCCAGCCGCCGCGCTCGTAGAAGCGCCGTGCGGGCGCGTTCTCTCGCAGCACCCACAGCACGGCCCGCCGCCAGCCGCGTTCCCGCATGCCGTCCAGCGCGTGGATCATCAGCTCCCGGCCGACGCCGCGCCCCCGCTCGGCGGGCTCCAGGTGGAGCGCGTACAGCAGCCCGGTCGCCGGGTCACCCGCGTCGTCCGGGCCGACGTAGCTGAAGCCGGCGAGCGCGCCGTCCCGTTCGGCCACGGTCAGCGTGTGGGTGTCCCGCTCCCAGCTCCACCGTTCGGACCAGTACCGCCCCATCGCCTCGGGCGTCGGGTCGGCCAGCGCGTCCGGCGGCAGGAACGACGAGTACGCGGCGACCCGGGACCGCTGGTGCAGCCGGCCGACGGCCATCAGGTCGCCGGCGGTCGCGATGCGTAGCGTGACGGTCACCCGGCCGAGGCTACCTGTCGCGGCGGGACCGGCACGATCGTCAGGTCCTCGGCGATCACCAGGTCCCCGTCGAAGTACCGCCGGGCCTCGTCGGCGAAGCGCGCCGGCTCGGGGTACCGCTGCGAGAAGTGGGTGAGCACGAGCCGGCGTACCCCGCACTCGGCGGCGACCCGCGCGGCCTGCGCCGCCGTCAGGTGCCCGACCTCGGCGGCGAGCGCGGTTTCCGACTCCAGGAACGTCGACTCGATGACCAGCAGGTCGGCGTGCTCGGCGAGCGCGTACACGCCGTCGCACAGGCCGGTGTCCATCACGAACGCGAATCGCTGCCCCGGGCGGGGCACGCTCACCTCGTCCCGGGTGACGCGACGCCCGGCCACGTCCAGGTGCCCGACGCGCAGCAGCTCACCGACGGCCGGGCCGGCGATGTTGTACGCGGACAGCTTCTCCGGCAGCATCCGGCACCCGTCCGGCTCGACGAGCCGGTAGCCGTACGTCTCGATGGGGTGCCGCAGCCGGCGCGCCTCCAGCGTGCCGCACCGCAGCGTGATCCGCTGCCCGTCGGCGGTGATCGGCTCGACGGTCAGCTCGGCGGTCTCGTAGAAGCTCGACGCGTGCCTCAGCCGGGCGAAGTACTCGGCGCCGCCGGCGGGGAAGTGCACCGCCACCGGGTGCGGCACGCGGTCCAGCGAGAGGCGCTGGATGGTGCCGGGCAGCCCCAGGCAGTGGTCGCCGTGGAAGTGGGTGACGCAGATCCGGGTGAGGTCGGTGGCGGTGACCGTGCTGTGCAGGAGTTGCCGCTGGGTGCCTTCGCCCGGGTCGAAGAGGATCACCTCGTCGTCCCAGCGCAGCACGTACCCGTTGTGGTTGCGTGCCCGGGTCGGCGCCTGGCTGGCCGTCCCGAGCACCACCAGCTCACGCATCGACACCGTGCTCTCCGGAAGATGAAGCGACCCCCGGGGCTTCCGCGCTGACGCGCGGGCCGGCTGGACTGGGCCGGCACCCCGGGGGTCGGGTGGCTGTCGTGGTTTCGCCGCACCGCTGCCACACGGTCTCGACGATGGTGCCTGAGCCCGCCCTGGCAGGGCGGACGCGATTACTGTCGAGGACAGCGGCTAGCGGACAGCCACCTCACGAGTCCGATTGCTATACAAGTCTGGACCACCTCCTTTCCCGTGTACCGTCACGCTATCCAGAGCCCTCGGGCCCGGGCAACGGATTTCGATCACAGGCCGACCGGGAATGAGTTCCGGCTGTTCATCGATCCGTCAGACTCCGGACACCGGCGGTGACCTGTGCCGGAGGCGGCCGGTGGGCATCATCGGTCCATGACGACGAGGCCCATGACGACGAGGCCCATGACGAGGTGGGGTTCGGGACTGTGCCGGTCGGGTCTCGCGTGGGCCGGGTGGGGCGCCGCCGTGCTCGTCCTGTCGGTTCTCGCCCACCGGGTGGGCGGCGTGGCCGGACCGGCCTGGGCCGGGGAGGTCGCCCTGGTCGTGCTGATCGGCGTGGCCACGGTCGCCGCCCCGCCGGTGCTCGCCCGGGTCGCCGCACTGCCCGCCGGCCCGGTCGGCCCGGTCGAGCCCGGTCAGCTGCCCGCGGCGATGCCGATCGGGCCCTCGCGCGGGCCGTCCTCGCTGGCGGGCTGGACCGCCAGCGACGGGAAGTCGGCGAGGTCGCCCTCCGGTTCGGCGTCCCACTCGGGGAAGACCAGGTCGCTCTGGAGGTAGAGGCAGAGCAGCTGGGTCAGGTGGCGCAGCCCTTCGAGGTGGGTGCGCTCGTGGCCGTGGGTGGCGTCCACGCCGAACCCGAGCAGCGCCACCCGGGCGTGGGCGCCGGCCTCGACCGCCGCCGCCACGTCCGAGCGGTAGTAGTCGAACACGTCGCGGACCAGGTCGACGCCGTGTTCCCGGGCGATCGCCGCGAGGTTGCGGGTCAGGTGGTAGTCGAACGGGCCCACCCCGTCGCCCATCGCCAGCGTCGCCGCGTCCTCCCGGGACTGCTGCCCGGGGGCGACCACTGCCGCGTCCACCGAGACGATCTCGGCCACGTCCGGGTCCAGGCCGTGCGAGGCGCCGTGGCCGATCTCCTCGGTGACCGTGATCAGCAGATGCGCGGACACCGCCGGGGTGACGCCCGCGTCGACAAGCGCCTTGCACGCGGTCAGCACCGCGGCGACGCCGGCCTTGTCGTCGAGATGGCGGGACTTCACGTACCCGGAGGGGGTGATCTGCGGGTTCGGCAGGAACGCCACGAAGTCGCCCGCGTCGATGCCGAGCGCGCGCAGGCCGGCGATGTCGTCGACCGCCTCGTCCACCCGCACCTCGACCAGCTCCCAGCCGATGCCCTGGGAGTCGACGGCCTCGTTGTAGCGGTGACCGCTGGCCTTCAACGGCAGCACCTGACCGGTGATCACCCGGTCCAGGTCGTCGGTGAAGATCCGCACGTGGGCGCCCTCGGCGAAGCGGGCGCTGTGCGTGCCGATCGGCTTCAGCTCGAGCCGGCCGTTCTCCTTGAGCCGCTTCACCATTCCACCGATGGTGTCGGTGTGCACCACGATCGCCCGGTCCGCCCCGGTCGTCCGGGGACCGGGCAGGCAGGCGCTGAGCGCGCCGCGCCGGGTCAGCGTCGAGGGGATCCCCAGTGCCACCAGCCGCTCGCCCACGTACTGCTGCACGTGGTCGGTACGCCCGGACGGGCTCGGGATCTCCAACAGCTCCACCAGCACCTGGCGCAGGTAGTCGAGGTCGAGCGGGAGCGGCGCGGGTTTGTTCGCGGTCATACCCCTGAGCTTGCCGCACCGGGTGGCGACCACAGCCGCTGAGGTGCCCGGGTGCCGGGGAAGAGCAGGTCGACGAACCGTTCGGCGGTCGGCTGCGGCTCGTGGTTGGCCAGGCCCGGCCGCTCGTTGGCCTCGATGAAGACGTGCTCCGGCCGGTCCGGCGCGGGGACCAGCAGGTCCAGCCCGGTAACCGGGACGTCCAGGGCCCGACTCGCGGTCACGCAGGCCTCCGCGATGGCGGGGTGCAGGTCGGCGGTGACGTCGTGGATCGTGCCGCCGGTGTGCAGGTTGGCCGTCCGCCGTACGGGGAGCAGCTCCCCCTCCGGCAGGACGTCGTCCAGCGCGTACCCGGCCTCGGCGACCACCTCGCGGGTCATGTCGTCGAGCGGGATGCGGGACTCGCCGCCGGTCGCGGCGGCGCGCCGCCGGCTCTGCCGCTCGATCAGCTCCGCGATGTCGTGCACGCCGTCACCGATGATCGCGGCCGGCCGGCGGACCGCCGCGGCCACCACCTCGTGGTCGATCATGACGACCCGCAGGTCCTCGCCCGAGCACAACTCCTCCAGGAGCACGTCCGGGCAGAACCGGGCCGCCAGGTCGACGGCCGCCCGCAGTGCCTCGGGTGTCCGCACGCCGACGGTGATGCCCTTGCCCTGCTCGCCCCGGGCCGGCTTGACGACCAGTTCGCCCACCTCGGCGAGGAACGCCGCGTCGGCCTGGCCACCGGTGGCGGTCCGGCCGCGGGGCACCGCGAGCCCCGCCTGGGCGAGGATCCGCCGGGTCACCCGCTTGTCGTCGCAGCGGCTCATCGCCACCGCGGAGGTCAGCTCGGACAGCGACTCGCGGGTGAGGATCGTCCGGCCGCCGCTGGTCAGCCGCAGCTCGCCCCACACCGGGTCGGTCACCTCCACCCGGATGCCGCGGCGCATCGCCTCGTCGGCGACGATCTTCGCGTACGGGTTGAGCTGGTCGTACCCCTCCGGCATGGCGGGCAGGAAGAGGCGCTCGTTGATCGGGTTCTTCCGCTTCACGCAGAGCGTCGACGTCCGGTAGAAGCCGAGCCGCTCGTAGAGCCGGATCGCGCCGTCGTTCTCGGCGAGCACCGAGAGGTCCACGTACGCCCGCCCGCGCTCGACCAGTCGGGCCGCCAGTTCGGTGATCAGCGCCTGGCCGGTGCCCGGCGGTGCCGCGTTGAAGTCGACGGTCAGGCACCAGAGGCTGGCGCCCCGGTCCGGGTCGTCGAAGACCGCGACGTGGTCGACGCCGGTGATGGTGCCGACGACCTCCCCGGTGACGTTCTCGGCGACCAGGTGCAGGAAGCGGTCCGTGGCCGCGTTGGCGACAAGCACGTCCACCGGTGCGGTGACCATGCCGTTCGCCGCGTAGATCCGGTTGACGTCCTCCGCGTCCTCCGCGTCCTGAAGCGGGCGGATCCGCAGCCCGGGGACCTCCGGGTCGGTGGGCCGCTCACCGTCCAGCGGCAGCCGGTAGGTCAGCGACGGGTCGATGAACAGCTCGTCCGGCAGGCGGGACACCAGCACGTGCGGGTCGCGGAGGTAGATGCAGATGTCCCGCGCCCCAGCGGCCTCCGAGCGCAGCACGTCGGCGACGGCCGCTTGGTCGGCGAACGTCTGACCGAACACCAGTCGGCCCCACCCGCAGTCCAGCACCACGCCGTCGGCGGGTCCGCCGTCGGCGTCGTCGGCGTCGGCCGGGCCGGCGGTCGCGGCCACCGGGTCGCCGCCCGGCCCCACCCGCTCGTACCGCCGGCTACGCCCGCGTACCTGGTCGGCGAGGGCCACCCCGGTCGCGAGGGTGTCGGACACGGTCAGTCGATTCCGTGGCTCTGGAGCCACATTTCCAGAAGTCCGAGTTGCCACAGCTTGTTTCCGTTCAGCGGGGTCAGTTCGGCATTCGGGTCAGCGAGCAGCGTGTCGACGTACTCCGCGCGGTACAGGCCCCGGCGGCGGGCCTCGGGGGCGGTGAGCGCGTCGCGTACCCGGTCGAGGAGCTTGCCCTCCAGGTGGGTGAGGCCCGGGACCGGGAAGTAGCCCTTCGGCCGGTCGATCACCTCGTGCGGGAGGACCCGCCGGCCGATCTCCTTGAGCACGCCCTTGCCGCCCTGGGCCAGCTTCAGCTCGGGCGGGCAGCTCGCGGCCAGCTCCACGAACTCGTGGTCGAGGAACGGCACCCGGGCCTCCAACCCGTGCGCCATGGTCATGTTGTCGACCCGCTTCACCGGGTCGTCGGTCAGCATCACCTGGGTGTCGATCCGCAGCCCGGCGTCGACCGCGGTCTCCGCGCCGGGCCGCGCCAGGTGCGCGGCCACGAACTCCCGCGCCGGGTCGCCGTCGGCCAGCCAGGCCTTGTCGAGTACGCGGGCCAGCCCGGCCGCGTCCCGGTCGAAGAACGCCCGCGCGTACGTGTCCAGGGCGTCCTCGCGGGCGACCCGGGCGAGCGGCGGGTACCAGTGGTAGCCGCCCAGGATCTCGTCCGCGCCCTGGCCCGACTGCACCACCTTGACGTGCCGGGCGACCTCCTGGCTGAGCAGGTAGAAGGCCACGCAGTCGTGGCTGACCATCGGCTCGCTCATCGCGGCGACGGCCGCCTCGAGCGGCGGCAGCAGGTCGCCGGTCGGCACCCGGATCTGGTGGTGGTCGGTGTCGAAGGTCCTCGCCACCACGTCGGAGTAGCGGAACTCGTCGCCCTCGCGGCCGCCGACCGCCTCGAAGCCGATGGAGAAGGTGGAGAGTCCCCGCTGTCCCTCGCCGGCCAGCAGCGCCACCACCAGGCTGGAGTCCAGCCCGCCGGAGAGCAGCACGCCGACCGGCACGTCGGCCACCATGCGCCGCCGTACCGCCGTGGTCAGCGACTCCAGCAGGGCCTCCTGCCAGTCCTTCTCCGACCAGTCGGCGCGGTCGGCGTGCCGGGTGAACGAGGGGTCCCAGTAGACGCGTTCGTGGGTGCGGCCGTCCGGCTCGTAGACGCGGACCGTGGCCGGGGGCAGCTTGGTCACTCCCCGCAGGATGGTGCGCGGCGGCGGCACGATGCTGTGGAAGCTCAGGTAGTGCGCGAGGGCGACCGGGTCGATGGCGGTGTCGATCCCGCCGCCGGCCAGCAGCGCGGGCAGGGTGCTGGCGAAGCGCACCACCCCCGGCGACTCGGCCAGGTAGAGCGGCTTGATGCCGAGCCGGTCCCGGGCCAGCACGAGGCGGCCGGTGTCCCGTTCGCTGATCGCCACGGCGAACATGCCGATGAGGTGGTCGACGAAGTCGAGCCCCCACTCGGCGTACGCCTTGAGCACGACCTCGCTGTCGCCGGAGGAGAAGAAGTGGTGGCCCCGGGCCTGAAGCTCGGCGCGCAGTTCGCGGTAGTTGTAGATGCAGCCGTTGAAGACCCCGGCCAGCCCGGCGGCGGCGTCAACCAGCGGCTGCCCGCTCGCGGCGGAGAGGTCGATGATCTGCAGGCGCCGGTGCCCCAGGGCGGTCCGCCCCTGCGCCCACACCCCGCTGTCGTCCGGCCCTCGGTCACTCATCGTGGCCGCCATGCGCTCCACTGCCGATACGTCGGCGCGTGACCCGTCACGGCGGAACTCTCCCGCAAGTCCGCACATGTCGACCGATGCTGCCAGAGGATGTTGCGATTCGCCTGTTGAGACCATGACAGTCTTGTAAAAGCGTTGCTAAAATCCGCGCCCGCGATCACGATGCGTGGTCCTGGTGGACTTGACGGTGGCGGTTCGTACCCCCGGCCGTCACGCTGCGAGGATCGGGACCCCTTACCGGTTGTGACAATCAACGCATCGACGGGACTCGCTGAAGGGGTGACTGGCCGTAAGGGTGGGCCCGCGGCGTCCGCAGCGGGCCCACCACGCGGGAGCGCGGGTTCAGCCGGTGGTTCGGGCGATGCCGACCGGGCAGCTCAGCCCGTTGGGGCCGTGGTTGCAGTAGCCGTTCGGGTTCTTCGTCGGGGCCAGGTACTGCTGGTGGTAGTCCTCGGCGAGGTAGTAGTCGCCGAGCGGGCGGATCTCGGTGGTGATCTCGCCCTTGCCGGCGCGGGCCACGATCGGCGCGAACGCGTCGCGCGACGCCTCGGCGGCGGCGAGCTGCTCGTCCGTGGTCGGGTAGATCGCCGACCGGTACTGGGTGCCCACGTCGTTGCCCTGGCGCATGCCCTGGGTCGGGTCGTGGTTCTCCCAGAAGACCTTGAGCAGGTCCTCGTAGTTGATCAGCGACGGGTCGTACACCACCTGGACGACCTCGGTGTGCCCGGTGCGGCCCGAGCAGACCTCCTCGTACGTCGGGTTCGGCGTGTAGCCACCCGCGTAGCCGGCGGAGGTGGTGAGCACGCCGGGCAGGGTCCAGAACAGCCGCTCGGCGCCCCAGAAACAGCCCATCCCGAAGACGGCGACCTGCGCGCCCTCGGGGAACGGGCCCTTCAGCGGGGTGCCCAGCACCTCGTGCCGATCGGCGACGGGCATCGCAATCAGGCGGCCGGGCAGCGCCTGCTCGGGGGTGATCATCTCGGCCTTCATGCGGCGCAGGAACACGGTGGGGACTCCTCTCGTACCCTTCCCAGCCTGCAACGCCGGAGGGTGCCACTTCCTTACCCGTTCCGGGCGGCCTCAGGCGCCGTCGCGCCGGCACCGCATCCGCAGGCGGAAGCCCCGACATCACCCTTGTCGGGGTACCGACCCCTTCCCGTTGCGGTGATGTCGCCGCTACTTTCCGTATCGGCGGCAGTCGGCGGGCGGCGTGGCCGTTCCGGCCGGGGCGGAAGGGGTGCGGATGGCGGGTTCGCCGATGGTGGAGTTGTTCGCCGGGGAGCTGCGCCGGGCGCGCGGCGCGGCCGGGCTGTCCCAGGAGGCGCTGGCACAGCAGATCAGTTACTCGGCGGCACTGGTGGCCGCGGTGGAGCAGGGCCGGCGGCTGCCCCGCCCGGAGTTCACCACCCGCTGTGACGAGGCGCTGGGCACCGACGGCCTGCTCAGCCGGATCCGGGAGAAGCTCAGCCGCGAGGTGCTGCTGCCCTGGTTCCGTGAGTGGGTGCGGATCGAGCAGGAGGCGACGGCGCTGCGGTCGTACCAGCCGCTGGTCGTCCCGGGCCTGCTGCAGACCGAGGAGTACGCCCGGGCGCTGCACGTCGGCGCCAGCCCACTCGCCGGTGAGGCGATGGAGCAGCAGGTGACCGCCCGCATCGAGCGGCAGGCCGTGCTGCACCAGGCGTCGCCGCCGCAGCTGGTCGCGGTCGTCGACGAGTACGTGCTGCGCCGGCCGGTCGGCGGTGCCGACGTGATGCGGGCGCAGCTGCGCCATCTGGCGGAGCTGAGCCGGCTGCACCACGTCCACCTGCACGTGGTGCCGGCCGCCGTCGGCTCGTACCCCGGCCTGAACGGCGCGTTCGTCGTCGCCACCACGCCCGACGGCGACGACGTGGCCTATCTGGACAACCAGCTCCAGGGGCACGTCGTGTCGCACGGCCCGGACGTACTATCGCTGGTGCGGACCTGGGAGTCGGTGCGTGCCGAGGCGCTGTCCGCCCGGCAGAGCACCGAGCTGATCGAGGAGGCGGCACAGGCATGGACCTGACCGGGGCGGTGTGGGTGAAGAGCACGCGCAGCAGCGGCAACTCCGGCGACTGCGTGGAGGTGGCGCGCAACCTGCCCGGCGTCGTCGCCGTGCGGGACAGCAAGGACCGGCAGGGCCCGGTGCTGGCCTTCCCGCCCGCCGCCTGGCGCGCGTTCGTCGCCACCCCGCCCACCCGCTGACGGGTGAACCCGCTCCCCGCGCCGCCGACGATCGTCGAGGTCCGGCCCGACGCCGACGAGGCGCTGGCCCGGTCGCTGCTGGCGGTGCAGCACGCCGCGTACGCCGTCGAGGCCGCCATGATCGGCGACGACCGCATCCCGCCGCTGCGCGAGACGGTGGCCGACCTACGCGAGGCGTCCCTGCGCTGGCTCGCCGCGTTCGCCGCCGACCTGCCCGGCGTGAAACCCGGTGTCGAGCCTCGACCCGTCGGCGCGATCGCGTGGAGCGAGGACGACACGACCGTGGACATCGACCGCCTGGTGGTCGACCCGGCCGCCCACCGGCGCGGCGTCGGACGGGCTCTCGTCGGCGCGGTGCTGGCCCGAGCCGGTGTGCGTCGCGTCCTCGTCGCCACCGGTCGGGCCAACAGACCGGCCCGTCGCCTCTACGAGTCGCTCGGCTTCACAGCAATTGGGGACGAAGAGGTCATCCCGCACCTCTGGATCTCGCGTTACGCGCTCCACTGAAGATCTCGGAGGGAAACGGCCCCTCGAAGGGCCGAAAGTTTCCAAGATCTCGGGCTAGGCCGCCGCTTTCAGCGCCGCCGCGATGCGGGCGGCGTAGTCGGTCCCCTCGGCATCGTCGGCGTACCGGGTGCGCGGCCAGAAGAAGCCCCGCAGGCCGTCCCCCTTCGTGCGGGGCACGACGTGGGTGTGCAGGTGCGGTACGGACTGCGAGACCCTGTTGTTCATCGCCACGAACGTGCCGCCCGCGCCCAGCCCGCCCTCGACCGCGATCGCCAGCCGCCGGACCAGCCCGAAGTAGCCGGCCAGCGACTCCGGCGGCAGGTCCGCCAGCGTGACCAGGTGCGGACGCGGCACCACCAGCACGTGGCCCTTGAACACCGGCCGGGTGTCGAGAAAGGCCACCCCGTCCGGCTCGTCGACGACCCGGAACGCGGGCACCTCGCCCGCGACGATCCCGCAGAACACGCACGCCGCCATCGCCCCAGGCTAGGCCCTGGACCCTCGCCGTGCCCCGGCGAGGGACTCAGGCCGGGTCGAGGTACGCGTCCCACTCGTCGTCGACCACACCGACCGGCCCGGTCTCGCCGCCCGCCAGGCGCGCCCGGATGTCCGCCTCCCAGGTCAGCGCCCACCTGCGCAAAACGTCGACCTGTGCCTCATCCAGCCCGTAGGACAGGAAGGTCTCCTCGTCGAGATCATGGACGCCGCCGAGGCGGTCGGCCAATTCCGCGAGAGTGAAACCCACCGTGTGTCGCGCACCGGCTGATTCCAGCTCATGCAGGCTCATTCGGCTGTTGGCGGCTCGGACATCAATGTAGTCACGGTGGGCCGCCCGCTCGTGCAAGGCCCGCACCTTCAGGCCGATCGCGTCTTCGAGGGCCAGAACCGGCCCGATGGTGAGATGAGCGGGGGGCCCGATCGCCTCCTTCAGAAGATCAACTTCGCAGGCCACTGCCTCTCCGGTGACCAGCAGACGAGCCATTCGCGGAGTCGCTTCGATGAGACGAGCGGCAAACCCTGCGCCGGCGTACGCATCGGCGAGCCGCTCCGCCACCACAGGAAGCGGCAGGGGGGTGGCGGTTGCGAAGTCGATGTCCCGCGACGGTCGGTTGGTCAACTCGTGTGCCGCGAGCGCGTAACCGCCAGCGAGGACCAGCCCAAGTTCGGTGCCGGCGGCGAAGCCGATGTGCAGAAGCCGTCGATGAAGTTCGTCCATGTCAGGTGCTCAGTCCGGGGAGCTTCCGCTCCCAGAGAGCGATCAGTCGCCGGGAGGTCAACCGCCTGATCCGCGGCCAGTCGGCGCGCAACAGACTGGGGTTGACGTAGCGGATGATGTCTTCCCGTTGGCCGCAGTCCAGCAGTGTCCGATAGAGCGTGAGCCGTTGTCGGGGGTCGGTGACGTCGAACTCGGTAAGGCCGGACCAGGCCAGCCGCACCGGCAGGGCGACCCGGCCGTGGTCGGGGCCGGCCAGCAGGTCGAGCGAGGCCGGAATGCGATCGGCTGCGCCGATGAGACGGGACGGCAGGGCGGTCGGACTCACCCGGCCAGTATCACCCGGCGGTCCGACATCGCACGCCCACCGGGCGCCCCGCCGGGTCGGCCGGTGCGGCAGCGCGGCGGGGTGGCCGGGTCACCAGAGGCTGGCGGGCATCGGGACGGCGGTGCCGACGGCGAAGTTGTCGTGCCAGCGGCGCAGGTCGGTGAGGTACGTGCCGGACGAGCGCAGGACGTGCACGTCCGCCTCCGTGCCCCGGCTGAACGCGACCATGTCGGCCCGGCCGTCGCCGGTGAAGTCGCCGGCCCCCGGAATCGCGCCGCCGCCCGGGAAGATCCAGCCCCAGCGGGTACGCGGGAGGAACCGCGTGCCGGTGGAGAGCGCCACGTCGACGTACCCCTGGTTGAGGTTGACCGCGGCGAGGTCGGCCCTCCGGTCACCGTCGAAGTCGCCGACCACCGGCACCTCGCTGCTGCCGTGGGTGAGGAGATGGTCCAGCCACCAGTACGAGATCACGAAGCCGCTGCCGGTGGAGATGCCGATGTTCACCCTGGTGCCGGTGAAGCGGTCGACCGCGATGACGTCGTCCCGGCCGTCCCCGTTCACGTCCCCGGCCAACGGGACCTGGTCGTCCCCGACGAAGTCGGAGTGCCACCGGACACCGCTGCCGACGAACTGGGTGCCGTCGGAGAGGGCGACGTAGACGTCCCGGACGCCCTCCCGGACGAACGTCGCGAGGTCGGCCCGTCCGTCACCGTTGAAGTCGCCGACCAGCGGCGTCTCCTTGAGGGCGGCGAACCAGGTGTGCCAGCGCTGGCTCGGCCCGAACGAGGTGCCGGTGGAGAGCGCGACGTAGACGTCCGCCGTGTTGCCCCGGGTGAAGGTGATCAGGTCGTCGCGGCGGTCGCCGTTGACGTCCCCGAGCATCGGGAACTCCTGACCCGCCCCGAAGTAGGTGTGCCAGAGCGCGGGTGCGCCGAACGTCGCGCCGTTCGACAGGGCCACGTGCACGTCCGCCGAGGCGCCCCGGGTGAAGCTGACGATGTCGTCGCGGCCGTCCCCGTTGACGTCGGCGTGCCGCCCGGAGAAGCCGTCGTTGCCCGGCCCGCCCGGGTCGGCGTACAGGACCAGGTTGGGTGCGCCCGCCGGGTCGGCCATCCGGTCCCGGGTGGCCTCGTCGGCCAGCCGCGCGGCCACGGTCGGCGGTGACGCGGTGGGGAAGCGTTGCAGGTAGCGGGCCACCGCACCGGTGACGATGGGCGCGGCCGCGGACGTGCCGCCGAAGTCCAGGGTGGTGGAGGTGTCGCTGACGGCGGTCGTGGTGGGGATCCGGTCGCCGAAGGAGAACAGGTCCACGCACGGGCCGAAGTTCGAGCCCGGCAACCGGTCCCGCAGGGCGTGCACCATGCCCACGGTGATCACGTCCGGTACCCGGGCGGGCGAGAATTCGCAGGCGTCGCGGCCGTGGTTGCCGGCGGCGGCGACGACCGGGATGCCCGCCGCGAGCACCGCGCCGACGGCGGCGTCGAGAGCCGGGTTCGCCGTCGTCGCCAGGCTGACGTTGACCACCGCCGGCCGCACCGCGTTCCGGACGATCCAGTCGAGCGCCGAGATGGCCCACTCGACCTGCCCCGGCGTGCAGCCACCCACCCGGACGGTGTGCAGGCGTACGCCCTTCGCCACGCCGTGCACCCGCCCACCGATCACACCGGCCACCTGCGTGCCGTGCCCGGAACAGTCGCCGGTGCCCCACCGGTCGATGCCCTGCGGCACGAAGTTCACGTCCCCGGTGGCCCGCCCGCCGAAGTCGGTGTGCGTGTGCCGCATCCCGCTGTCCACCACGTAGACGTGCACGCCCTGGCCGGTGGTGTCGTAGGTGTACGCGTCGTTCCACTCGCCGCCGTGCTGGTCGAGGGCGTCGAGGTGCCACGGCGGGTCGATCTGGGTGTCCTGCGGGACCAGCAGCGAGTTCTGGGCCACATACGCCACCTGGGGCTCCTGGCTGAGCCGGCGGGCGTCGGCCGCGGACAGCCGGGCCGCGAACCCGGGGAGCGCCGCCCGGTAGCTGGCCCCCAGCACGCCGTGGTGCCGGCGCAGCAGGGAGCGTGCGCTGCCGTCGACGTCCCGCGCGGCGTCACCGCGCAGCGCCACGATCCAACTGTCGGCCACCCCGCCGGCGAGGGCCGGGGCGAACTTCTCCGTCGCGAAGGCCGGGGCCGGTGCCGCGAGCGACCCGGACGCCGTGGCCAGGAGGCAGGCGGCGGCCGCGGCCAGGATCCGGCGGCGGCGCGGGAGACGAGCCATGGGATCTCCTCGGGGGTACGCCGGCCGGGCGGGGGACGGTCCGGCGGCGGTCCCCCGCATGGTGGCAGAGCCACGCCACGGCACGACCCGACGTGACCACGGCCGGGTTCCATACGCTGGGACGGACTGGACGACTAACGTTCCGGGAATGAGTCACGGCTTCGAGACGCTCGCCATCCACGCCGGCCAGGACCCCGAGGCCCGCACCGGCGCGGTGATCCCACCGATCTACCAGACCAGCACGTACGCGCAGGACGCGGTCGGCGCGCCCCGCCAGGGCTACGAGTACAGCCGCTCCGGCAACCCGACGCGGGACGCGCTCCAGGAGTGCCTGGCCGCGCTGGAGGGCGGCGCCGTCGGGCTCGCCTTCGCCAGCGGCCTCGCCGCCGAGGACACCCTGCTCCGCACCGCCTGCAAGCCGGGTGACCACGTCGTCATCCCGGACGACGCCTACGGCGGCACCTACCGGCTCTTCGCGAAGGTCGCCGAGCGGTGGGGCCTCACGTACACCCCGGCGAAGGTCTCCGACATCGACGCCGTGCGGGCCGCGATCCGGCCGGGCAGCACGAGGATCGTCTGGCTGGAGACCCCCACCAACCCGCTGCTCGGCATCGCCGACATCGCCGCCCTCGCGGCGGTCGCGCACGACGCGGGGGCGCTGCTGGTCGTGGACAACACGTTCGCCTCGCCGTACCTGCAGCAGCCGATCGCGCTCGGCGCGGACGTCGTGGTGCACTCGACGACCAAGTACATCGGCGGCCACTCCGACGTGGTCGGCGGCGCGCTGATCGCGGCCGACGCCGGGCTCGGCGAGGAACTGCGCTACCACCAGAACGCGATGGGCGCGGTCAACGGCCCGTTCGACGCGTGGCTCACGCTGCGCGGCATCAAGACCCTCGGCGTACGCATGGACCGGCACTGCGACAACGCCGAGCGCATCGCCGCGTACCTGGACGGGCACGCCAAGGTCGGCGAGGTCATCTACCCCGGCCTGCCCGCGCACCCCGGCCACGAGGTGGCGGCGAAGCAGATGCGCCGCTTCGGCGGGATGATCTCCTTCCGCGCCGCCGGCGGCGAGGAGCACGCCGTGGAGATCTGCAACCGGGCGAAGCTCTTCGTGCTCGCCGAGTCGCTGGGCGGGGTGGAGTCCCTGATCGAGCATCCGGGCCGGATGACACACGCAAGTGCGGCCGGCTCGCCGCTTGAAGTTCCCGGCGATCTCGTGCGACTGTCTGTCGGCATCGAGACGGTCGACGACCTGCTCGCCGATCTGGAGCAGGCGCTGGGCTGACCGCGGGCTGGGGAGGGTGGCCGTGCAGGACATCATGCCGACCTGGGTGGGGGCGACCGCCAAGCAGATAGCCCGGGGGGTACGCCGGGGTGACGTCTCCGCCACGCAGGTCGTGGCGGACCACCTCGACCACCTGGCCCGCACCGACACCGAGCTGGCCGCGTTCCGCGCGGTCCGGGGCGGCGAGGCGGTCACCGAGGCGGAGAAGGTCGACGAGCAGGAGGATCTGGCCAACCTGCCCCTCGCCGGCGTACCGGTCGCCATCAAGGAGAACACCGCGGTCGCCGGGCTGCCCACCTGGAACGGCTCGGCCGCCGTGCGTACGCCGGTGGCGGAGGCCGACCACGAGGTGGTCCGGCGGCTGCGCGGTGCCGGCGCGGTGATCCTCGGCGTGACCCGGATGCCGGAGCTGGGCCTGTGGGGCGTCACCGACGACGAGACCGCGGTGACCCGCAACCCCTGGGACCTCACGCGTACCCCCGGCGGCTCCTCCGGTGGCTCGGCCGCCGCGGTGGCCGCCGGGCTGGTGCCGATCGCCCACGCCAACGACGGGCTCGGATCGATCCGGATCCCGGCCGCCTGCTGCGGGCTGGTCGGCCTCAAGCCCGGGCGCGGCGTGGTGCCCTGCCAGCTCGGTGCGGACGACTGGTTCGGTCTCACCGAACACGGCATGCTGACCACCACCGTCGCCGACGCGGCGGTCGGGTTCCAGGTGCTCGCGGGCCGCCCGCAGGAGAAGCTGGTCCCGCCGCAGCGGCTGCGCGTCGGTGTGTCGCTGCGCTCCCCGGTGCGCGGCGTGTCGCCGGACGCGCCGAACCGGGACGCGGTCGCCGCCGCCGGCCGGCTCCTCGCCGCCGCCGGGCACGACACCGTGCCGGCCGACCCGGTCTATCCGACCGCGCTCGGCCTGCAGGGCATCGCGACCTGGTTCGCGGCGGCCGCCGCCGACGTCCGCGCCGCCGGGCTGGACCGGCGGAGCCTCCAGAGGCGCAGCCGCCGGCACGTCACGTTCGGCGAGTGGGCGCAGCGCCGGGGGTACGTGCGGGAGGCCGACCGGGCCGCCTGGCGCGAGCGTTCGATCGGGTTCTTCACCGACCACTCGGTCGACCTGCTGCTCACCCCGGCCCTGGCCAGCGTGCCGCCGGAGGCGAACAGCTGGTCGGCCCGCTCCTGGCGGGCGAACATGGCCACCAACATCCGGTACGCCCCGTACGCGGCCCCGTGGAACATCGCCGGCCTGCCGGCGATCGTGATCCCGGTCGGCCGCCGCCCGGACGGCCTCCCGGTGGCGGTCCAGCTGGTCGGTCCGCCCGGCAGCGAGCTGCTCCTGCTCGGCGTCGCCGGTCAGTTCGAGATGCAGGCCCCGTGGACCCGCCACGCCCCCGGCTACCCCCGCGTGACAACCCCGACCCGCTGACGCCCGAGCCCCGCGATCCTGCACGGGCTGCCCGGCAGAGTGGTGCAAAGGGTGCGTATCAAGGGCAGAAACTGCATGATCGCGGGGAGGGGCGGCGAGTTCGGGGCCGGGCCGGGTGGCACGATCGGGGCATGACGGAACTGGTCAGCCTGGAGGACGTACGGGCCGCGCGGGAACTGCTCGCCGGTGTCGTCCGGACCACCCCGATGGAGCCCTCGCGGCCGCTCAGCGCGGCGCTCGGCGGGCCGACGTGGCTGAAGTGCGAGAACCTGCAACGCGCCGGCTCGTACAAGGTGCGCGGGGCGTACGTGCGGATCTCCCGGCTGTCCGAGGCGGAGCGGGCCAACGGTGTGGTCGCCGCCAGCGCCGGCAACCACGCCCAGGGCGTGGCGCTCGCCGCCGGCCTGGTCGGCACGCAGGCCACCGTGTTCATGCCGGTGAACGCGCCGCTGCCGAAGGTGGCGGCCACCAAGGGGTACGGCGCCCAGGTCGAACTCGTCGGCAACACCGTCGACGAGTCGCTGGTGGCCGCCCAGACCTACGCCGACCGCACCGGCGCCACCCTGATCCACCCGTTCGACCACCGGGACGTGATCGCCGGACAGGGCACGGTGGCGCTGGAGATCCTCGAGCAGTGCCCGGACGTGAAGACCATCGTCACCGGTGTGGGCGGCGGTGGCCTGGTCTCCGGGATGGCGGTCGCGGCGAAGACCCTGCGACCGGACGTACGCGTCGTCGGCGTGCAGGCCGCCAGCGCCGCCGCCTTCCCGCCCTCGCTGGTGGCCGGCGAGCCGGTACGACTGCCGTCGTTCACCACGATCGCGGACGGCATCGCCGTCGGCCGCCCGGGCGAGCTGACCTTCCTGCACGTCCGCAAGCTGGTCGACGAGATCGTGACGGTCTCCGAGGAGGACATCTCCCGCGCGTTGCTGATGCTGCTGGAGCGGGGCAAGCAGGTGGTCGAGCCGGCCGGCGCGGTCGGGGTGGCGGCGCTGCTGACCGGCGCCGTCGAGGTCGAGGCCCCGGTGGTGGCGGTGCTCTCCGGCGGCAACATCGACCCGCTGCTGATGCTTCGCGTCATCGAGCACGGCCTCGCGGCGGCCGGCCGCTACCTGCGGTTCACCGTCCGCTGCTCGGACCGGCCCGGGCAGCTCGCCTCGCTGCTGGGCGAGATCGCCGAGCACCGGGCGAACGTGGTGGACGTGGAGCACCAGCGGGCGAACCCGCATCTGCGGCTCGGCGAGGTCGAGGTGGCGCTGTCGGTGGAGACCCGCGGTGTGGAGCACTCGGACACGCTGATCAGCGCGCTGCGGGCCAGCGGCTACCAGGTGGTCTTCGCCGGTGAGGCGTGATCCCGGGCCCCCGGGCCGGCACCGGTGCGGAGACGGCGACGCGCCGGGGCCCCAGGGGCGCCGGCGCGTCGGGAACGGGCGTGCTCAGCCGCTGAACGGCTCGAAGGCGACCACGGTCACCTTGATGTCGGCGCCGCTCGGCGCGGTGTAGGTGCAGGTCTGGCCCGGGCGGCAGCCGAGGATGGCCTTGCCGATGGCGGACTCCGGGCTGTAGACCGTCAGGTCGGTGGTCGACGCGATTTCGCGGGAGCCGAGCAGGAACCGCTCGGTGTCGTCCTTGTCGTCGTCGAAGTAGATCGTCACGACCATGCCGGGCGCGACCGTGTCGGCGGTGGGCGCCTCGCCCACCTGCGCGGTGCGCAGCAGCTCCTTCAGATAGAGGATGCGCCCCTCGGCCTTGCCCTGCTCCTCGCGGGCGGCGTGGTAGCCGCCGTTCTCCCGCAGGTCGCCCTCTTCGCGCCGGGCGTTGATCTCGGCGGCGATTACCGGCCGGTTGGCGATCAGCTCGTCGAGCTCCGCCTGGAGGCGGTCGTGCGCCTCCTGCGACAGCCAGGTGGCGGGCGCCTCGTTGCCAGTGGACACAGGCGATCTCCTCAGTCTTGCGTGCTGGCTGACAGGTGAACTTCCAAGTTACCAGTGACCGCCGACACGGCGTGTCGACGATCACTGACCGGCCCTCCGCGGGACGGTCACGCCAGCACCGGCGACCGCCCTCCGGCGCCGGTCAGATCGGGATCGGCGCCGGTCAGTCCGGCGCTCGGCAGCGCAGGACCTCGCCGATGAAGGGACGGGCGGTGGTCACCAGGCGGTGCTGCGTCGTCACCTGCCGCTCGCCGGGCCGGGCGGTAACCGTGACCTGCTCGCGGGCGACCTCCGCGCCGGCCCGGTCCCGGGCGCGCAGCAGGCACACTGCGGACCCGCCCGGCGGCACGGTGACCCGGAAGTCGACGAGCACCTGTGTGTCGGTGATCCCGGTGTAGGTGATCACCGTCGCCTTGTACTCCGGGCCGTACTGCTGGTAGAGCCGGACCACGATCAGGCCGAGGGCCGCCACCAGGGCGAGCCCCAGCAGCGCGGCCAGCAGCGGGCGGCGGCGCCCCGGCTCGCGGCGTCGCCCGTACCGGCCGGGCGGGAAGACCGGCGCGCCGGACGGGATTGTGGCGTGCGTCTCGCTCACCGGCGGGTATCTCCTGGCGTCGTTGTCGGGGGCATCGGCAAGAATGGCAGGGTTCCATTCTCCCAGCCGGCCGAATGCGTCAAGCATCTCAGGCCGGTGCCGGCGGGTTTCGCCACGGGGGGAGTATTCCGGCAGGTCAGCTGGGCGGCCCGGGGGCGGACCGCCGGGGGCAGAGACGAGGAGCGCCGACGTTGGCAGAGCGACTGCGACTCATGGCCGTCCACGCACACCCGGACGACGAGTCGAGCAAGGGTGCGGCGACCACCGCGAAATATGTCGCCGAGGGGGTGGACGTCCTGGTCGTGACGTGCACCGGCGGCGAGCGTGGCAGTGTGCTCAACCCGAAGATGGACCGGCCCGACGTCTGGGCCAACATCGCCGACATCCGCCGGGCCGAGATGGACGCCGCCCGCGCGATCCTCGGCGTGGAGCAGGCCTGGCTCGGCTTCGTCGACTCGGGCCTGCCGGAGGGCGACCCGCTGCCGCCGCTGCCCGAGGGCTGCTTCGCCCTCCAGGACGTGGCCGACGCCGCCGGGCCGCTGGTGCGCCTGATGCGCGAGTTCCGGCCGCACGTCGTCACCACGTACGACGAGGAGGGCGGATACCCGCACCCCGACCACATCATGACCCACAAGGTCAGCGTGGCCGCGTTCGAGGCCGCCGGTGACCCGGAGCGCTATCCGGGCCTCGGCGAGCCCTGGCAGCCGCTGAAGCTCTACTACGACATCGGCTTCTCCAAGGGCAAGATCCTCGCGCTGCACGAGACGCTGCTCGCCGCCGGCCTCGAGTCGCCGTACGAGGAGTGGCTCAAGCGGTGGGAGGATCGGCCGGACAAGGGCCCGCGGATCACCACCCGGGTCGAGTGCGCGGAATACTTCCCGGTCCGCGACGACGCGCTGCGCGCCCACGCGACCCAGATCGACCCGGACGGCTTCTGGTTCCAGGTGCCGATGGAGTTGCAGAAGCGCGCCTGGCCGACGGAGGACTTCGAGCTCGTCCGGTCGCTTGTCGACAGCCCGCTGCCCGAGTCGGACCTCTTCGCGGGCGTACGCGAGACGGCGCATGCCTGCTGATCCTGCCCGGGCGTACGCTGGTCACCAACCGCTCATCGGAGGGACGCCATGCTGACCGCTGCCCAGGTGCTCGCCCAGAACAACTTCGGGGACACCCGCACGGGTGGCCTGGCCGGCCCGATGGGTCTGTTCCTGATCCTCGTTCTGGCCACCGCGACCGTTCTGCTGATCCGCAACATGAACGCGCGGCTGCGCCGCCTGCCCGACCGGTTCCCGCACCAGGGCGGCCCGGGCGACGCCGATCGGGCGGACGCGGCAGTCGTTGATCCGACAGACGGCACGGGACCGCAGGATTCATCGTCGAACCCGCCCAACGGGCTCCAGCAGCGCTGAAACGGGTAGTCCCCGCATGATTCACGGCCGAGCGGGCCGTCACCCCCTGTTGCGGCCACCGGTATTGGCTTAGCCTTCCGCCGGGGGGACGGAAAGTCCTTCAGCCGTGCGCGGGAGGGGGCGCCGATGACCAGCACAGCAGCGGCTGCCCGGCATACCCTCGTGCGGCCCGCCACCGGGGCGGGTCGGTGACCTCCGCCCCGGCCGGGCGGTCGCGGGTCGAGGCCCGCGACGCCCCGACGCGAGCCCTCCTGCTCACGGCCGCGGTGGCGGCGACGGCCCTGGTCGCGGCGGTCGTCGGCCTCACGCTGCCGGCTGGCCTGCCCGCCGACGACCCCCTCGGTGGCCCCGCCCGGTTCGGGCTGGCGGTCGGCGTGTTCGCGCTCGCACAGCTCGCCCGGCTCCGCTTCCGGGCCGCCGCCGGCGTCGTCAACATCACCTGGGGCGAGGCCGCCCTCATCGTCTGCCTCCACCAGGTGCCCGCGAACTGGCTTCCGGCCGCCACCCTGCTCGGCGCCGGGCTGGCCTGGTCCGCGATGTCGCTGTTCGGTGAGCGCCGGCCGGCGCTGGAGCTCGTCCGGATAGCGTCGTCCCTGGCCGCGGCGACCGCGCTGGCCGTGTCGGTCACCACCGCTCTGGGCCGGCCGTTGCTGGCCGCGCCGACCCCGCCCCTCGCGTTGGCCGTGGTCGCGGGCGCGGTCACCTACCTGTTCGCGAGCGCCTGGCTCGGCGGGGTCAGCCTGACGCTGCGCCACGGCACCTCGATGGCCAGCCTGCTGGTCGCGGCTCTGCGCGGCAAGCTGCTGATGTTCGTCGGTAACGTCCTGGTGGGCCTGGTCGTGGTGGCCCTGCTGGAGGTGGACCCGCGCTGGCTGCTGCTGCTCCCGCCGCCGCTGTGGCTGCTTCAGCAGACCTATCGGCACCGGCTGCGCGCCGACCAGGAGCGGCGGGCCTGGCGCGCCTTCGCCGAGGCGACGGCGGCGCTCAACCAGCTCGACGAGCGGGGCGTGGCGACGGCAGCGGTGAGCGGTGCGCTGACGCTGTTCCAGGCCGAACTGGTCGATGTGGACGTGGCGCGCGGCGACGGCCGGTTTCGACGGTACCGGGGTGACGCGGGCGGCCAGGTGGTCGACCGGGAAGTCGGGCCGCCCGACACCGCCGACCCGGACGAGCGCGACCTGGTCCGGCCGCTCGCCGTCGGTGCCACGCCCGTCGGCCATCTGCGGGTCCGGTTCCCCCGCTCGGCGCCGCCCAGTGACCGGGAGCGCGACGCGCTCGCCGCGTACGGCGACGCGCTGGCGGCCGCCCTGCACGATGCGGCTACCCACCGGGAGCTGCGGCTGGTCATCGCCCGCTCGTCGTACGAGGCGGTGCACGACCCGCTGACCGGGCTGGTCAACCGGGCGGCCATGCTCGGCAAGGGTGACCAGGCGCTGCGGCAGCTCGCGCACGACCACCCGGTGGCGCTGTTGCTGCTGGACATCAACCAGTTCAAGGAGGTCAACGACACCCTCGGGCACGCCGCCGGCGATCAGCTGCTCCGGCTGACCGCCAACCGGCTGGGTGCGCTGGCCCGTGGCGGCGACCTGCTCGGGCGGCTCGGGGGCGACGAGTTCGCTCTGCTGGTGACGTCGGTACCGGTGATCGGGGACCGGACCGCCCCGATGGCGTACGCGCTGCGCCAGGCCCGGGAGATCGCCGAGCGGCTCGCCGCACCGACGGAGGTGGCCGGCGTCCGGATGTCCGTCGAGGTGTCGGTCGGCGTGGTGGTCGCCGACGCCGGCACCGCCGACATGACGGAGCTGCTGCGGCGCGCCGACATCGCGATGTACCAGGCGAAGGAGGGTGGCGGCAGCGTCGCCGCGTACGACTCGACCCGGGATGCGGCCAGCACCGACCAGCTCGCCCTGCTGGCCGAGCTGCGTGAGGCCCTCGCGGCCGACGACCAACTGGTGCTGGCCCTGCAACCGGCTGTCGACCTGGCGACCGGCGCGCCGACCGGGGTGGAGGCGCTGATCCGGTGGCGGCACCCGCGGCGCGGCTGGCTGAGCCCGCACGACTTCATCCGCCCGGTGGAGAACAGCGAGCAGTTGGGGACCTTCACCCGGTACGTGCTGGACAAGGCGCTCGGCGTTGCGGCGCAGTGGACCCGGGAGGGCCTGGACCTGCCCATCTCGGTGAACCTGTCCGCCCGCAGCCTGCTCGACCCCCGGCTGCCCGCGGAGATCGCGGACGCGCTGCGCCGCCACCAGGTGCCGGCGCACCGGCTGGTCCTGGAGATCACCGAGACCGTGGTGATGAGCGAGTTGGAGGTCATCGACGAGGTGCTGACCACGCTGCGCACGATGGGCGTGCAGCTGGCGGTCGACGACTTCGGCACCGGTTTCTCGTCGCTGACCTTCCTCACCCGGATCGCGGTGGACGAGCTGAAGGTGGACCGTTCCTTCGTCATCCGGATGGCCGACTCGCCGGAGGCGGCGGCGATCGTGCGTACCACCGTGGGGCTCGCCCAGGAGCTGGGGCTGCGGGTGGTCGCCGAGGGCGTGGAGACCGCCGAGCAGCGCAGCGCGCTGGCCGAGCTGGGCTGCACCGCCGCGCAGGGCTACCACTTCTTCAAGCCGATGCCCGCCGACAAGATCGGTGCCGTCCTCGGCACCCTGCTCGACGATGCCCGCCCCCGGGTCCTCCCCCTCCGCACCGCCACCGACGACGCCTCCTGACCCCCCACCCCGGCCCCCGGCCCACCCACCGCCGAGGTTGATCAAGAGGTTTGGGGCACCGGACGGGCACCTGGGACACCAAAACTTCTTGATCACCGGGAGCTGGGGGGCCGGGGGCCGGGGGCTGGGGGCTGGGGGCTGGGGGGTAGGGGGTTACGCGCGGGGGAGAACCAGGGGGAGGACGGTGGGCAGGGCGGCCCAGTCGGCGCTGGCGATGCTGGCGTGGCGGGCGGCCAGGTCGGCCAGCCTCGCGCGGGCGGCGTCCGGGTCCGCGCCGACGGCCGGGGGCACGTTCTGGGCGTCGGTCATGATCAGCAGATAGTTGTTGGCCGAGTACCAGGCGGTGTCCATGCCGCCGGTCACGTACGCGGTGGCGTCCCCGTCGAAGAGCACGAACCAGGGGCGCAGACCGGCGTCGGCGTACCGGGTGCGGGGATCGCCGGCCTGGGCGCGGTGCACGGCCGGGAAGGCCTGCACCCGGCCCAGGTTGCCGGCGGCGGCGAGAGCGGCCAGGTGGCGGGCGTACTCGACGTCGGTCCAGAGCACGTCCGTCGGGTTGTTCTCCTCGACCGTGCCGGGAATCAGCTCGACGACGACCTTACCGGCGAGCTGGGCGCGGGTCGGCCAGGCGTCGGCGCGGGCGGCGGCGTCCAGTGTGGGGTGCGACCCGCGCAGCTGGGCGGGGGTGAACACGCGGTCGCCGAGCCGCGCGGCGAGCACCGCGTCGAGCTGGGCCGGACCCTGGCCGGTGCGGCTGCTGAACCCCGTCTTCAGCTCCAGCTTGAGGATCAGCGGACCGGCGTCCGGGTGGGCGCCCAGCCACAGTCGGATGTTGTCCAGGCAGTGTTCCAGGTTGCGGTTGCGTGTTCCGGTGTAGAGCTGCGCGGCGCTTGTCGCGGCCACGCAGTTGTTGTCGTTGCCGAGCGGGTTGGAGTGGCTCACCCGCCACTGCCGAGTGAATATGTCGGGCCAGACGTCCAGCTCGATCAGGCCGGGACGGGCGTCGAGCGCCTGCGCCAGGTAGGGGTACGTCGCCTTTTCGTACGCGTTGTGTGTGCCGACGGCGGTGGTGGCCGAGACCCGGGTGGCCGGGTCGACCGACGCCCGCGCGGGCGCGGGGCTGAGCAGGGCCGCGGCGAGCGTGCCGGCGGCGAGGGCGGACAGGAGGGGGAGTCTGCGCATCGGCCTGGTCTCCTTCGGTCGGCGTATGCACAGATCCAAGTAGATAAATGTGAACGACGGAAGGCGCGCGACCGACGGCCGGGCGGCCACGGCCGGAGCTGGTTATGGTCGTCGGGTGAACCGACTCGCCGGCGCCACGAGCCCGTACCTGCTCCAGCACAAGGACAACCCGGTCGACTGGTGGCCGTGGTGCGAGGAGGCGTTCGCCGAGGCACGACGGCGGGACGTGCCGGTCATCATCTCGGTCGGCTACGCGGCCTGCCACTGGTGCCACGTCATGGCCCACGAGTCGTTCGAGGACGAGCAGGTCGGCGCCCTGATGAACGAGAACTTCGTGTCGATCAAGGTGGACCGGGAGGAGCGTCCGGACGTCGACGCCGTCTACATGACCGCGACGCAGGCGATGACCGGGCAGGGCGGCTGGCCGATGACCGTCCTCGCCACCCCGGACGGCACCCCGTTCTTCTGCGGGACGTACTTCCCGAAGCCCAACTTCCTCCGCCTGCTGCAGTCGGTCACCACCGCCTGGCGCGACCAGCGCGACGCCGTACTCCGGCAGGGGGCCGCGGTGGTCGAGGCGGTCGGCGGCGCCCAGGCCGTCGGCGGTCCGTCCACCCCGCTCACCGCCGAACTGCTCGACGCCGCCGCGGACCAGCTGGCCAAGGAGTACGATGAGACGCACGGCGGCTTCGGCGGCGCACCGAAGTTCCCGCCGCACATGAATCTGCTCTTCCTGCTGCGGCACCACCAGCGCACCGGCTCGGAGCGCGACTTGGAGCTGGTCCGGCACACCTGCGAGGCGATGGCCCGGGGCGGGATCCACGACCAGCTGGCCGGGGGCTTCGCCCGGTACTCCGTGGACGGGCACTGGACCGTGCCGCACTTCGAGAAGATGCTCTACGACAACGCGCTGCTGCTGCGTGTCTACACACACCTGTGGCGGCTCACCGGTGACCCGATGGCCCGGCGGGTCGCCCGGGACACGGCCCGCTTCCTCGCCGACGAGCTGCACCGGCCCGGCGAGGGCTTCGCGTCGGCGCTGGACGCGGACACCGAGGGCGTCGAGGGCCGCACCTACGTCTGGACGCCCGCCCAGCTCATCGAGGTGCTCGGGGAGGAGGACGGCCGCTGGGCAGCCGACCTGTTCGACGTCACCGAGCAGGGCTCGTTCGAGGGTGGCACGAGCGTGCTGCGGCTGGCCCGGGACGTCGACGACGCCGCCCCGGAGATCCGGCGGCGCTGGCAGGACGTCGTGAGCCGGCTGCTGGTCGTCCGTGACGCGCGCCCCCAGCCCGCCCGCGACGACAAGGTGGTGGCCGCGTGGAACGGCCTCGCGATCACCGCGATCGCCGAGTTCCAGCAGGTCGCCGCCGGGTACGCCGAGGACGCCCCGGGTGACGACGCCAACCTCATGGAGGGCGTCACGATCGTCGCCGACGGCGCCATGCGGGACGCGGCCGAGCACCTCGCCCGGGTGCACCTGGTGGACGGGCGGCTGCGGCGGACCTCCCGGGACGGTCGGGTCGGCGACTCCGCGGGCGTCCTGGAGGACTACGGCTGCGTGGCCGAGGCGTTCTGCGCGATGCACCAGATCACCGGGGAGGGGCGGTGGCTCACCCTGGCCGGGCAGCTCCTCGACGTCGCGCTGGAGCGGTTCGCCGGGCCGGACGGCGGGTTCTACGACACGGCCGACGACGCGGAACGCCTCGTCGCCCGGCCGGCCGATCCCACCGACAACGCCACCCCGTCCGGCCGGTCGGCGGTCGCCGCCGCGCTTGTCGTGTACGCGGCGCTCACCGGGGAGACCCGCTACCGCGAGGCGGCGGAGGCGGCCCTGGCGACCGTGGCGCCGATCGCAGCCCAGCACGCCCGCTTCACCGGGTACGCCGCCACCGTCGGCGAGGCGGTGCTCTCCGGGCCGTACGAGGTGGCCGTGGTCACCGACGACCCGGCCGGGGAGCCGCTGGTCCTGGCGGCGCACCGGCACGCCCCGCCGGGTGCGGTGATCGTGGCCGGGCGGCCGGACCAGCCCGGTGTGCCGCTGCTCGCCGGCCGCCCGATGGTCGACGGGCGGCCCACCGCGTACGCCTGCCGGGGTTTTGTTTGCGACCGACCCGTCACCGATGCCGGCGACCTGGTGACGCAGCTGACCGCCGGCTAGCCCAACCTCGTCGATCATGGACTTGTGGTGCTGAACAAAGGTGACGAAACGGGGCGCGATGGGCACCACAACTCCATGATCGCCGGCAGCGGCGGTGGGCCGGGTGGCGGACGGGCCGGTCGGCGGGCCGGATAGGCTGGCGCCGCTATGGACTCCCGTACCGGTCTGCCCGTTGTCGGCATGGTGGGCGGCGGCCAGCTGGCCCGGATGACCCACCAGGCCGCGATCGCCCTCGGCCAGTCGCTCCGCGTGCTCGCGCTCGCCCCCGACGACGGGGCCGCCCTGGTCGCCGCCGACGTGCAGTACGGCGACCACACCGACCTCGCCGCGCTGCGCACCTTCGCGAAGGGCTGTGACGTGGTCACCTTCGACCACGAGCACGTGCCGACCGAGCACATCGTCACGCTGGCCGCCGAGGGCGTGAAGCTCTTCCCGCCGGCCGAGGCGCTCGTGCACGCGCAGGACAAGCGGGTCATGCGCGAGCGGCTGGCGGCGCTGGGCGCGCCGAACCCGGCCTGGCGGCCGGTCGCCGTTCCCGCCGACCTGGTGTCGTTCGGCGACGAGGTGGGCTGGCCGGTGGTGCTCAAGGCGGCCCGCGGCGGGTACGACGGCCGGGGCGTGTGGATGGCCGAGGACGCCGTCCAGGCGGCGGAGCTGGCCACCACGCTGCTGGCCGGCGGCACCCGCCTCATCGCCGAGGAACGGGTGGCGCTGCGCCGGGAGCTGGCCGTGCAGGTGGCCCGCTCGCCGTTCGGGCAGGTCGCCGCGTACCCGGTGGTGGAGACCGTGCAGCGCGACGGCATCTGCGTCGAGGTCCTGGCGCCCGCGCCGGGCCTGCCGGAGGAACTGGCGGTCGGCGCCCAGCAGCTCGCCATCGACCTGGCCACCGCGCTCGGCGTCGTGGGCCTGCTGGCCGTGGAGCTGTTCGAGGTGGCCGACCCGGCGGCGCCGGCGGGCAGCCGCATCGTCGTGAACGAGCTGGCGATGCGCCCGCACAACTCGGGGCACTGGACGATCGAGGGCGCCCGGACCTCGCAGTTCGAGCAGCACCTGCGGGCGGTGCTCGACTACCCGATGGGAGACACCTCGCTCACCGCCCCCGCCGTGGTCATGGCGAACGTGCTCGGCGGCGAACCGGGCGGCAGGTCCATCGACGAGCGGCTGCACCACCTCTTCGCGGCCGAGCCGGGCGCGAAGGTGCACCTGTACGGCAAGCAGGTGCGGCCCGGCCGCAAGATCGGGCACGTCACGGTGCTCGGCGACGACCTGGACGAGGTACGGACGCGGGCCGCGCGGGCGGCCCGGTGGCTGCGGGAGGGGCGCGACTCGTGACCGTCGGAGTGATCATGGGCAGCGACTCGGACTGGCCGACGATGACGGCCGCGGCCGAGGTGTTGAACGAGTTCGGGGTGCCGTACGAGGTCGAGGTCGTCTCCGCCCACCGCACCCCGGTCAAGATGATCGACTACGGTCGGGCAGCCGCCGGCCGGGGCCTCAAGGTGATCATCGCAGGGGCGGGTGGCGCGGCGGCCCTGCCGGGCATGGTCGCCTCGGTCACCCCGCTGCCGGTGATCGGCGTACCGGTGCCGCTGAAGCACCTGGACGGGATGGACTCGCTGCTCTCCATCGTCCAGATGCCCGCCGGCGTGCCGGTGGCCACCGTGTCGATCGGCAACGCCCGCAACGCCGGCCTGCTCGCGGTCCGGATCCTCGCCGCCAGCGACCCGGCCCTGCTCGACCGGATGTCGGCCTACCAGGCGGACCTGGAGCGGCTGGTCGCGGAGAAGGACGCCGCGCTGCGCGCCTCCCTCGCCTGAGCCGGAACCGGGCGGCCCCGGGACGCGGCGGCCGGGCTACGCCGCGACGTCGATGTACACGCGGCCGGGCGTGCCCGGGATCTCGCCGACCCGGAAGCCGACCACGTCGTCGAGGCCCAGGGCGACGTTGACGACCCCCTCGAAGTCGCCGGTGATCACGTAGCCGCGCAGCATGGGGTAATCCAGCGTCGCCCGTCGCGGCCGTACCGTGGGCTCGCCGCTGTCGGTGTGGGCCTGCGCCGGCCGGAGAGTGATCAAAAGGTACCGGCGGCCCGGCATCGTGACGGTCTCGCCGGACCCGTCCTGCGTCACGGTGTCGACGTAGCGGACCTGGTAGCCGGGCAGGGTGCCGGCGAAGTCGAACGTGATCCGGTCGTAGCCGGGGTGCGCGGCCGACCGGATGCCCTGGAACAGCGGCAGCGGCGGCGCCAGCACCTGCCTCTCCACGGTGACCGGCCCGGTGGTCCAGCCGGCCGCCGGGTCGCCCCCCGGGGTGGTCGCGGGCGGTGCGGTCGGGGTCGCGCCGGCCGGGCTGGTCGGTGCGGCGGAGGTCCCGTCCGGCGTCGCCGGGGCGGACGCGCTGGGACTGCCGGTCTGCGCCGGGCCGGCGTCGTCGTCTCCGCCGCCGCAACCGCCGAGCGCGGCCACGAGCACGAGCAGCGCCACGGTGACCGCTGAAGCCGTCCGTCCCATCACCGTCGTCTCCCCTCCGCGGGCGCCCTCACCCCACCCTTCCACGGTCGCCCGCGGGGGTCCACCGGACCAGGGTCCATCGGCGGCCGGCTATGGGCCGGTCGGCCCTGTCCGGTCCGGTTACGGCGAGTTCGGATGGAGATGACGACGAGACGACAAGGAGGTCGTTATGTCGACGATCGCACGCTGGAAGCGTGGTCCGCTGGCCCCGTTCGACTGGGCCGACCTGTCCCTGTTCCCGATGCTCACGCCCAGCATCCGGATCGAGAACTACCTGGAGGGCGACCAGTACGTCATCAAGGCCGAGCTGCCCGGCATCGACCCGGCCAAGGACGTCCGGATCACGTTCGCTGGTGGTGAGCTGCGGCTGGAGGTGGAGCGCAAGGAGGCGGTCCACGACAAGATCCGCTCCGAGTTCCACTACGGATCCTTCTTCCGGACGATCCCGCTGCCGGCCGGCGCCATCGAGAAGACCATCGCCGCCCGCTACGTCGACGGGATCCTCGAGATCACGGCGAAGGTCGCCGAGCCGACGCCGGTCGCGAAGGAGATCCCGGTCAAGGTCGAGAACGGCAGGAAGAGCTGATCCACCGCCGGGCCGCGTCGAGTTCACCACGCCCGTGGCGGCCTGACCGCCGACCGGCACCCGCTGCCCGTCCCGCGCGACGGCGGCGCGCCGACCGAGTCCGGTCGCCGCGCGGCGCGTCATCGCATGCCGCGCAGGGCGGTCTGGAGGCGTTCCTGGGCCCGGCGGCGGCGCTCGTTGCTCGCGCCGAGGATCAGCAGGAGGATCCCGACGGGGATCAGCGCGAGCCACGGCCCGAGGCTGAACAGTGCGTGGATCGCCGTGATCGCGGTGACCGTGGCACCGACGATCACCGGCGCCTGCTGCTGGCTCATCGAGCCGAAGATCAGCACGGCCACCGCCCCGAGCAGCAGCAGCACCTGGCGCAGCGTGCTGGTGTCGGTGGCCAGGACGATCGCCAGCGTCGGGACGAAGGCCGCCACCAACGCCGGCCCGTACGCCACCCAGCTGCTGATCTCCGGGCGCTGGCGAAGCTCGAGAACGCCGACCAGCAGGGCCAGCGCTGCGAACGGCAGCGTGTACGCCTCGGGCAGCGCCACGTCGGCCACCCGCATCAGGATCCACCAGGCGGTGATCTCGCAGATCACCACCGCCCAGAACAGGATCCGCCGCTCCACCGGGCGGCGGCCGGGCCGGGCCGCCGCCACCCCGAGGACGGCACCCCAGGCGGCGAGCAGGGCGGCGATGTGCCGGGGCGAGTCGTACGCCAGGGCCAGGGCGATCAGGGCGGCCGCGTACCCGCTCCACTCCACGGTGGCCGCCTCGCGCTGCGCCTCCGGACGGCGGAGGCGGGGCAGGGTGGCCGCGAACACCTGGAGGGCCGCGCCGACGGCCAGGACGCCGAACGCGGACCAGACCGCCGCCAGACCGGCGACCAGGCCGGCGGTGAGGACGAAGAGCTGCGCCATGAGCGAGGCGAACAGCCAGCCGAGGATGCGGGCGCGCTGGGTGGTGCCGAAGAGCGCGGCGACCGCGCCGACGCCCACCGCCCCGCCCAGCGTGAAAAGCGTCAGCTCCTGGGTGGCGAGACTGCCGGCCAGGCCCGCGCCGCCGGCGGCGAGACCGATGACGAAGACGAGCACCCGGGCCAGGCGGACCGAGCGGGCGCGCTCCACCAGGGCCGGCGGCGGCGTGAGCGCGAGCCCCAGCATGGCGATGGTGAAGACGGCCAGCCCGGCGAGCGTGTTGGCCCGCCAGCCGAGGCCCAGCGCCACCGGAGTGATCAGCAGGGTCACCGCCGCACCCGGCAGCACCACCGGCACCGCCCGGCTGCGCCGTCCCCCGCTGAAGCCGACGGCGGCCAGCGCGGCGGTGGCGGTCAGCAGCAGGGCGGTGAGCACGTGCGTCGGGTCGACCGCCTCGCGCGGAGGGGCGAGCAGCTCCGGGGGCGGCCCCTGCCAGATCCGGCCGAGGGTGCGCTGCGGCTCGACAAGCGCCACGTAGAGAGCGGGCGCGAGCGAGACGAGCGCCAGCACGGTCGGCAGCGCCGCCGCCGCGAGCGCCCCGGCGGCCGGGCTGACCCGCCAGCGGCGGGTGCCCGGCTCGGGGAACCGCCGCAGGGCGCCGTCGAGGAGGACCGTCCACCGCCGGGCCGGGGCCGCCGCGCCCGCCGGCGGCTCGGTGGCGCCCCGGACCAGCTCGGCGAGGACGCCGAGCAGGGCCGCCGCGGCGGCGTACACGCCGACCGGCACGCCGGTGGGCACCGCGGCGAGCGCGCTCACCGTGGCGCCGCCGGCCACCGCGGCGCTGGCCCCGGGCAGGTACTGCGGAACCCGGCGCCGGGCGGCGGCGACGGCGGCCAGGCCGAGGCTGGACGCGGCCAACGCGGCGGTCAGCACCACCTGCGGCGCGTGGCCGAACTCGGCGGCCAGGGCGGCCACCGCGCCGGGCAGCGCGAGCAGCGCGGCTCCGGTCGCGGCCCCGCCGATCTGCGCCAGGTGCGACGGCATCCCCTCGGCCTCGACGTCGTCCACCAGCGGGGTGGCCAGCATGCGGGCCAGCGCCGCCACCACCACACCGATCAGCGCGATGCTGCCGAGGGCCAGCGCGGTCGTCCACGGCCGCACCAGGCCGGCACCGGCGGCGTGCAGCGCCACCACGCCGGCCACGACGGCCCGGGAGAGCGCGGCACGGGGGTCGACGGAGGCCACCGAAGCCATGCCGTACACGGTGGCCACGGCCGCACCCACCAGCACCGGCGACCACCAGGGCAGCGCGAACGCCGCCGGCGCTCCGATGGTGGCCAGGACGACGGCCGCGCCGGACACGTCGTACCGCCAGGGCGGCGGGAGGAGCACGGCGGCGGCGACGGCGAGCAGTGCCAGCGCGACCGGAGCCTGCCAGGTCGAGCCGCCGGTCGGCGCGGCCGGCCAACCGCTCAGGTCGCCGGCCCAGATCGGTCCCGGCGTGGCGAGGACGCCGAGACCGCCCCGCAGCGCCGACCAACCGGCCAGCAACCCGATAAGCACGCCGCCGAGGGTGAGACCGAGGATCGGGCCGCGCCGCCACTCCTCGGGCAGGGCGCGGGCCGCCACCGCGACGACCAGCAGCAGACCGGCCGCCACGGCCAGCTGCCCGCCCGGCGCGATGACCGCGGCGACCCGGACCAGGGTGGCGATCAGGGCGGCGGTCACCGCCGCGGCGGCCAGGTCCGACCCGTCCAGGGTGAGATCGGAGCGGCGGCCGGCGTCGATGGACGGGGCGAGGAACAACAGGACCGCGGCGACCAGCAGCAGCGCGCCGACCCAGGCGTCCGCGGCCGCGGCGCCGGGCGCGCCGAACGAGGCCGCGGCGACGGCCAGGGCGCCGAGGCCCGCGCCGACGGCCAGGGGCATCGGAAGGTGCCGCTGCGAGACCTGCACGAGCGCGGCGTACCCGAGGGTGACGCAGACCGCGAGGAAGCTCGCCGCCAGCACCGGCACGGTCACCTCGCGGAGACCGGCCGGCGTCGGTGCCGCACCGGCGGGCGCGGTGGCCGTCACGAACGCCGCCACCGCCCCCGGCAGGGCGAACGCGGCACCGCCGGCGGCCCAGGCCGACACGGTGTCCGCCGGCGCCGGAGCGACCCGGACCCGGGGTGCCGCGGCGACCAGCACACCCGCGGCGAAGAGCGTGAGCAGGACCGCGGCGGTCAACGACGGCCGGGTCAGGGCGGCACCCGCACCGAACAGCCCCACCCCGGCGGCGGTCGCGGCGTGCGCCAGCGCCGCCCGCTCGGTCCGCGCCGACAGGCCGACCACCCCGATCACGGCCGCCGCGACCACCATCGGCCACGGCGCACCCACCCACCCCAACCCGAACGAGGCGGGTACGGCCAGCGCGGTGAGGGCCGCACCGACCACCGCGAACTCCCGGCGGATCTCCGGCGGCAGGGCCACCACGGCGGCCACGGTCAGCAGCAGGGCGCTCGCGGCGAGCTGACCGGTGGCCGGGCCGGCCTCCGCGGCCAGCTCGGCCGCGTAGCCGTCGAGGTCGGCGGCCCACGCCGGCAACGCGGCCCGGACCGCGGCCACCCCGGCGCGCAGCGCGCCGCCGGCCACGACGACACCGCTCACGGTCAGCGCGATGGCGGCGGCGAACTGCGGACCGCGCCGGGCGTTCTCCGGGAGCGCGCGCACGGCCAGCCCGGTGACCGCGATGACGATGGCGATCAGCAGCAACGACCGCCCGGGCAGCGCGACCGAGACGATCCGGCTAAGCGCGCCGATCACGGCGAGCGTGAGGATGCCGGCGCCGACGTCGGGCAGCGGCGGGCGGCGCAGCGCCAGGGTCCCGACGTACGTGACGGCGGCGGCGAGCAGCAGCGCCGCGCCCGCCCCCACCGCGGCCGGAACGGTCGCCGCCTGCAACAGCGCGGTGACGGCGTACGCGAGGGCGACCGCGGCCGTGACGGCGTGCAGCCCGAAGGCCAGCTCGCGCAGCCACGGGACCGGGCGGGCGTTCGGGGCGGCGTCGTCCGGTACGCCGGCGAGCACCTCGCCGGCCTCCTCCGGGGCACCCTCGGGACGGCCCTCGGCCCGGCGCTGGCGGGGTGCAACGGGGCTGTCGTCCGGCCGGCCCGGCTCCTGCCCGGCGCCGGTCGGGGGCGCCGGAGGCGGCTCGGGCAGGTCCCGGCGGACCGGCCGCTCCACGGTGACCGCCGAGCCGGCCAGCCACAGGTCGAGCACGGCCACGAGGGTCAACACGGCCGCCCAGCCCGTCGGGCCGTCGATCCGGTCGTACGCGAACAGCGGCAGGACCGGCTGAGCGGCCAGCACGGTGGCGAAGCGTGGAGCGCGCAGCCCGGTCCACCCGGCGTACGCGAACGCCACGCCGGCGGTGACCGCGAAGATCGTCCCGGCGAACACGGCGCCGGACGCGCCGCCGTTGCCGATGCGGTCCACGGCCCACAGCGCGTAGCCGGCCAGCGGCACGAGCAGCAGGCCGACGGCGGAGACGGTCTCGGCGGTCGAGGTGAGGCCCCGCCGGGCCAGGATCGGCGGGGCGAGCAGCATCAGTACCGTGGCGAGGACCAGCACGCCCAGCCGGGCGAGCGCGTCCATGGAGCTGGTGGCCACCGCGGCGAAGACCACCGCGGCGACGCCGAGCAGCAGCGCGCCCAGCCCGAGGGGGATGTTCTGCACCTCGCGGCTGGAGGCCTCGGGTGGATGTTCCGGGTCGTCGGCGTCGAGCCAGACGGCGGTCGTGGGCGGTGGCGGCGGGACGTCCGACCCCGGCGGGCTGCCCTGCCGGGGGACGCGGGGTGGCGCGCCGGTGCCCGCGGTCGGCGGACGGCGGGACGGGCGGCGGCGCAGCACCCGCCGCGGTCGGGTCGCCTGCTTGAGGCGCTCCTCACCGGCGTGGGCGAGGATGTCCCGCTGGAACAGGGCTGCCTGCATCTTCGCGGCGATCTGCCGCTGCTCGCGCGCGATCTCGGCGTCGCGCGCCTTCATCTCCGCGATGGACCGTTCGATCTCCGCCAGGTGTTCGAGCCACTGCGGCTGTTCCGCCCCGCACCGTGGGCAGCGGACGGCCGGCTTGATCTCCCGGCCGCACGAGGAGCACTGAAAGCTCGCCACGACACCCCTCCACCCGCACTGTGGACTCCCACTGTCGCAGCATGCCCAATGCCGGCGTGGATTTCGACAGTTGTCGGCGGGTCCGGGACGGCGCGCTCCCCGCGTAGACGAGGACGGCCGGCCGCGGAGCGCGTCCGCGACCGGCCGGTGAAGTCCTCGGTCAGGGCCGGCCCATGCCCCGGTACTCCCAGCCGGCCTGCGTCCACAGTGCCTGGTCGAGGCAGTTGCGGCCGTCGACCACCTTGCGGCCGGCGACGAGCTCGCCGAGGGCGACCGGGTCGGCGTTGCGGAAGTCGGCCCACTCGGTCAGGACGCAGACCAGGTCGGCGCCGGTGACCGCCTCGTTGACGCCGGGCTCGTAGGTCAGCTCGGGGGCCACCGCGCGGGCGCGCTCCATGCCCTGCGGGTCGTACACGTGCACGTCCGCCCCGGCCTTGCGGAGCAGCGACGCGACCGCGAGGGCCGGCGCGTCGCGGACGTCGTCGGTGTTGGGCTTGAAGGTCGCGCCCAGCACGCCGATCCGCGTGCCGGACAGGTCCGGGCCGGCCGGCCCGGAGCGGCGGCCGAGCAGCTCGGCGGCGAGCTGGACCACCCGGGTCCGGCGGCGCAGGTTGATCAGGTCGACCTCGTGCAGGAAGCGCAGCGCCTCGCCGGCGCCGAGTTCCTGGGCGCGGGCCTGGAAGGCCCGGATGTCCTTGGGCAGGCAGGCGCCGCCGAAGCCGAGCCCGGCCTGCAGGAACCGGTTGCCGATCCGCGGGTCGAAGCCGATCGCCCGGGCGAGGTGGGTCACGTCGCCGCCGGCGGCCTCGCAGACCTCCGCCATCGCGTTGATGAACGAGATCTTGGTGGCGAGGAAGGCGTTCGCGGCGACCTTGACCAGCTCGGCGGTCGCGAAGTCGGTGACCACCAGGGGCACCTCGCGGTCCTCGGTGGCGGCCAGGTCGAAGACCCCCTTGTGGGCGGCGTAGAGCATGCCGTTGGCCCACTCGCTCTTGACCCCGACCACGATCCGGTTGGGGCGCAGCACATCGTCGACGGCGAAGCCCTCCTGGAGGAACTCCGGGCTCCACGCCACCTCGACGCCCAGGTCGACCGGCGTGTGCTTGCTCACCAGCTGCTCGACCCACTCGGCCGTGCCGACCGGGACGGTGGACTTGCCGACGATCAGCGCCTTGCGGTCGAGGTGCTGGGCGAGGCTGGTGACGGCGGCCTCGACGTACGACAGGTCGGCGCCCATCCCGTCCGCGCGCTGGGGGGTGCCGACGCAGATGAAGTGCACGTCACCGAACTCGGCCACCTCGGCCATGTCGGTGCTGAACCGCAGCCGCCCGGCCGCGAGGTTGCGCTTGAGCAGCTCGTCGAGGCCGGGCTCGTGGATCGGCACCTCGCCGGCGTTGAGCATGCCGATCTTGTCGGCGTCCACGTCGAAGCCGAGCACCTCGTACCCCAGCTCCGCGTAGCAGATGGCGTACGTCGCACCGAGGTACCCGGTGCCGAGGAAGGTGACCCGTGGGCGGGCGGCGCCGGACGGGGGTGTCACCGAGCCGATCGGCGGGACCGGCTGGGTGTTCGGGTACGGGATCGTCACGCCTGTCTTCTCCGCTCGCACTGGCGCCGCGTACGCGTCGCATCCTGCTGCGGCGCCTGCCCGGGCACCGGAGGTTTGTCTCGTTCTGTCCTGTTGTGCCGTCGTAAGCGGGGCGTGCGGGACGTCCCGAACCTACGCGGCGGTAACTTCGCCTGACCGGGTAGCTATCCTCTAGTCTGCGCCGTCCCCGGCCAGGTGACGTTACAGACTGCGCATGATAGCGGTGAAGGGGAGGGGCCGACATGGCCGCAGAGCAATCGTTCGACGTCTACCGGCTGACGGATGAGCACCAGGCCGTCCGGGAGGCGGTCCGTGAGGTCTGTGCGGCCAAGGTGGCACCGCACGCCGCGGAGGCCGACGAGACCGGCGAGTTCCCGAAGGCGTCCTACGACGCGCTGCGGGTCGCCGATTTCCACGCACCGCACATCCCGGTCGAGTACGGCGGCGCCGGCGCGGACGCCCTGGCCACGGCCATCGTGATCGAGGAGGTCGCGCGGGCCTGCGCGTCGTCCTCGCTGATCCCGGCGGTCAACAAGCTGGGCACCATGCCGCTGCTCCTGGCCGGGTCCGAGGAGCTCAAGCGCAAGTACCTGACGCAGGTCGCGTCCGGGGACGCGATGTTCTCGTACTGCCTGTCCGAGCCGGAGGCGGGCAGCGACGCCGCCTCGATGACCACCCGCGCGGTCCGGGACGGTGACCACTGGGTGCTCAACGGCGTGAAGCGGTGGATCACCAACGCCGGGGTGTCCGAGTTCTACACGGTCTTCGCCGTTACCGACCCGTCCGCCCGCTCCCGGGGCATCTCGGCCTTCGTGGTCGAGAAGTCCGACCCCGGGGTCAGCTTCGGCGCCCCCGAGAAGAAGCTCGGCATCAAGGGTTCGCCGACCCGCGAGGTCTACCTGGACGACGTCCGCATCCCGGCCGACCGCATGATCGGCGCGGAGGGCACCGGTTTCGCCACCGCCATGCGGACCCTGGACCACACCCGGGTGACGATCGCGGCGCAGGCCGTCGGGATCGCGCAGGGCGCGCTCGACTACGCCAAGGGGTACGTGCAGGAGCGCAAGCAGTTCGGCAAGGCGGTCGCCGAGTTCCAGGGCATCCAGTTCATGCTCGCCGACATGGGCATGAAGCTGGAGGCGGCGCGGCAGTTGACGTACGCCGCGGCGGCCCGGTCGGAGCGCGGCGACGCGGACCTGACGTACTTCGGCGCGGCGGCCAAGTGCTTCGCCTCCGACGCCGCCATGGAGATCACCACCGACGCGGTGCAGCTGCTCGGCGGCTACGGCTACACCCGCGACTACCCGGTCGAGCGGATGATGCGGGACGCCAAGATCACCCAGATCTACGAGGGCACCAACCAGGTGCAGCGCATCGTGGTGGCCCGCCAGCTGCTCAAGGACTGATGATCGGATCGCCCGGCGGGCGGCGCGACGGCTGCCCGGCCGCCGCCCGCCCGGCGATGGCCAGCGCCGTGCGCGGCACCGCCACCCGCTGCCACCCCGCGACGGCGCGCCGGATCTCCCCAACCAGCAGCCGCCCGTAGCTGGTGAGGCCATCCGTGGCCAGGAGCGCCTCGGCCATCTCCCGGCAGGCCGCGCGCAGGCGGCTGAACTCCACCTGGGCGACCAGCCGGCCGCGCGGCTGCGCCTCACGGTGCCACTGCCGGTGCCAGAAGCCGAGCACGCTCGCGTGCGCGTACACGCCCTGCACCAGGGCGGGCAACGGGCGGGGGTCGGGCCGCCACGGCGCGGGCAGGCGCAGGTCATGGTGCGGCTCGACGAGCGGGAACAGGTCGGCCAGGGCAGCGAGTTTGCTGTGCTGCAACTCGTGCACCAGCGCGGCCGCCAGCGCCGGCGGATCACCCCCGGCGGACAGGGCGACGCAACCGGCTCCGGCCGGGTGGGTGCCGCTGACCAGTCCGTGCCCGCTGTCGGCCCGACCCGGATCCGGGCCGGGCGACGGGTCGCCCGCCGCGGGCGCACCGGCGGGCGCGCGTGCCGGTGGGTCACCGGCCGCCACGGGCCGACGGGACACCGGCATCACCATGCTGATGGCCGCGGCCACCTCCCGGGCGCTGTGCCGGTGGTGTACCGCGAGCAGCCACCAGGCGTCAGCGAGGGACGCGTGCAGCAGGTCCGCCTCCGCGCGTGACACCGGCCGCGCGGTCGCCGGGTCGGCGAGGGTCCACAGCCGGTCCAGGCTGATGTCCACGCCGCTGCGGCTGCGCAGCCGGGGCAGGGGTGACCAGACCGGGCCGTCCGGCAACGCCGGCCGGGACACCGGTACACCGTCCACCGACATCGCTCCCGGGTTCACCTCCAGGACGACGGTGCCAGCCCGACCCGGGACGCGTAGGTGGCCGAGTCCGGGAAGCGCGAACACGCCGCGCACGTCGGTGGGTGTCGGAAAGTCGACACGCGCACGGGACCGGGCGGCAAGCGCCACCGCAGCGGCTACCTGGGCCAGAGCCGCCGGCCGGGCGGACGCCGGGTCGGCCGAGCGCAGGGTCGCCAGCGTGTCCGCGATCCACACCCCGACCGTCGGGTAGAGCAGGATCCGTCGAGTGGCCTCCGGGTGCGCCGTACGCAGGCGGACGAGCTGCCGCCACGCCCGCGCGACGGGTTCCGCGTCCGGGTGCGCCCGTTCGGCGGTCAGGTCGACCATCGCTCGCAGGCTCAACAGGTTGCGGCTGTAGCGTGCGGCGAACAACCGATCGACGCCGACCGGTCCGCCGCCGCCGCGAGCCACCGCACGGAACGACTCCACCGGCATCCGGTGCTGGGTGATCCCCATGCTGCCTCCGGTGCCGCCACTCGACGGCGAGGACGGTGAACATCTATGAAAGCTACGATATGTTACTGGCGAAACGCTGGCTGTGCTCGTCGTGGGCGCCGGGGCGGATCCGAAGGAGAGGCGGCATGCCGGGGAGGACGGGGGGTGAGCCCCGAGCACTGATCTCCGAACTGCTCGATGTGGACAGTCTGGATCAGACCGATCTGGACACGTTGTCCGGGATTCGGTTGCACCGTTCGCTGCGGCGGCTGGTCGACGAAACTGGCGGGCGTCCGGCGGACTTCCTCTGGTTCGACAACGTCTCCGGCCTGGTTCCCCAAGGAGCTGACCGCCCGTCGAGGTCGGAAGATGCCGGCGGCGCGGGCGGCGACGGCCGCCCGGAGCGCCGGTGACCGGTCGGGTGGGGCCGGCGGGCGGGTCCCCGGCGGGCTCCACGCAGGTGGTGACGTTCCTGGCGCCCTCCGGGAGGGTGGGGCGTACCCGCATCGTGAGCAATCTGGGTTGGATGCTCGCCCGGTCCGGCCAGCGCGTGCTCGTGGTCGACGTCGGTCGCGGCGCCTCCCGAGTACACGAGCACCTGCGGACCTTCCACACCGAGGAGTGGCCGGTTGCCGAGCAGCTGCCACCGGGCCTCACCCGGCTGCTGTTCGCCGCCCGCGGCGCCGCGACCGCACCGGAACCGGTCCTCCGGCGGTACGCGGCAGCGCCAGGCCGGCTGGATCTGGTCTGGATCCCCGACCCGGCCCCGTCGTCGCCCGACGGCGTCGGCGACGTCTCGCGCAGCGAACTGCGCCGGCAGCTGCGTTTCACCGAGTACGACACGGTGCTGCTGGTGCCCGGGCTCACCGGCGACTGGGTGGCCCGGTGGGTCGCGGTGCTCTGCGACACCATGGCCGTGTGCTTCCCTGACGACCGTGCCTGGCTGGCCGAGGCGGTACGGCTGGCCGGGCAGGTGCACCAGGCGGCCCCCGCCGGCATCCGGCTGGTCTCGGTGACCACCGGCCTGTCCGATCAGGACCCGGCGGTCGTCGCGCGGCACCGTGCGGAGACCAGGCTCCGCTTCACCGACGCGCTCGGGCTGCCGACGGACAGCGACGACCTGGTGACGGTCGAGCTGCCGGCCGTCGCGAGCGGGCCGGCTCTCGTGCCGCTGCTCGAGGAGTCGGCGCACCAGACCCGGCTGCTCGACGCGTACGGCGGGTTGATGGCCGCCGTCACCGAGGACCGGCTGGATTCGGTTGCGCCGGAGCCGCTGCCGGCCCGCACCCGCTACCGGTACGCCCAGGGACGGGTCCTGCCCGACGGGCCGGGCGCGATGACGGTCACCTATCCGGCCCCGCAACGGCCCTGGGCCGACTGGCTCCGTGCCGAGCTCGCCGGCCTGGGGGTGGACGGACGGCCGTGGTCGTCGATCGAGGCGGATCCTCCCGGTGCGGCGGCGACCCTTCTGGCGGTGGTGCCGTGGGACGGCTCCGCCGATGACTGGCTGATCCGGCGCAGCGAGGAGGCCCACACCCGGGGCTGCTCCGAGTTGCTGGTGGTCCGCACCGGCGACCCGCCACCGGACGGACCGTCCGCCGAGCGGTCCTGCCACGTCGACCTCGCCGGGTGCGCGCCTGAGGTGGCCCGGCAACGCCTCGCCGGGGCGCTCGGGCTGGCGGGACTGACGTCGGCGGACGACGAGGGCCGGGACCGGCACTGGGCACTGCCGGGCGGGCCGGATCCGGTCATGTTCCGGGTGCCCCGTCGCCGCCGCCGCTTCGTCGGACGGGACCGGGGCCTGGAGAAGCTGCGAGACGCTCTGCTGTCCGGGCCGCGGGGCGGTGTGGTCGAGTTGTGCGGTCCGGCGGCGGTCGGCAAGACCAGTCTGCTCGCGGAGTACGCGTACCGCTTCCGCCACGACTACGAGCTGATCGCGTGGATCGCTGCCGACAGCCGGTACGACGTGCGGAGCGCGCTCGTCGATCTGGCCGTCGAACTCGGCGTGGATCCGAAGGGGCATCCCGTTCGGGAGGTGTTGCAGGAGCTGAGCAGGCGTTCCGGGAATTGGCTGCTGGTGTACGACGGCGCCGATGAGGAGGACCTGACCGGGCTCCTGCCCGAGGGAGCCGGCCACGTCGTGCTCACCCGCCGGGTCTCCACCGGCGATCCGAACGCGACGGTGCTGACCCTCGGCGAGCTGGTCGAGGATGAGGCGGTGGAGCTGCTGACCAGCCGGGTGCCGGGGCTGTCCGAAGGCGCGGCGGCGACCATCGTGCGGACCGTCGGCGGCCTGCCGCTGGACCTGCGGCTCGCGGCGGGCCTTCTCGGGCAGGCCGGCATCCTGCTCAACCAGCGACAGGGCGCGGCTGAGTCCAGGGCGGCCGACAGCGTCGTACCGGCGTTCTGCGCCGCGGTGGCCGAGCGCGACCCCGCGCTTCCGCCGTCGACCCGGATCATTCAGGTGGGGCTGGCGCTGATGAGCGAGAAGCTGCCCGGCCGGATGGCCGTGGTGCTGCTCCAGGCCTGCGCCTTCGCCTCACCGCTCGGCATGTCGCTGGCCATCGTCCGTTCGCGTGCCATGCGGGCGCAACTCGCCGCCGCGCTGCCGGTGGAGGAGGCGCAGATGCTCCGGCTCGACGCCGGGGAGATGGATCGGGCCCTGGCGACGGCCGCCCGGTACCGGCTGCTCGACGTCGACTGGGGCAGAAGTGGACGGCTGCGGATGCACTCGCTGGTCCAGCAGGTGCTGCTCCGCGAGATGCCCGACGAGGAGCGGGCGGAGCGGCGCGCCCAGTTCCTGCGCGGACTTGCCGACAGCGCACCACCGTCCGTGGCCGCCGACCTGCCCGAGCGCCGCGAGCTGCACCGGCACCTGCAGGGTTCGGGTGGCCTCGACGCCGACGGCCCGGACGAGGTCCGCAGGTTGATCGTCGAGCAGCTCGAACATCTGCTGGTCCGGGGCAGCCATGAGGGACGGGAGGCGCTGCGACTGTGGGAGCCGGTGCTGCGGCGCTGGCTGGACCGGCACGGTTGGAGCGACCGGCTGACCCTCCAGCTCGCCACCCGACTGGCCGATGTGCACCGGTCGCTCGGCCGGTACGACGACGCCCACCGGATCAGTCGCGACGCGCTCCGGGAAGGGCTGGCACTGCTCGGCCCGGACCACCCCCGGGTCCTGGTGACCCGGCGCGGTCTAGCCGGCGACCTTCGCGGGCTGGGCCAGTTCCGGGCGGCCCTGGTGGAGGACCAGACCACCTGGCGCGGTTTCCGCGACCAGTTGGGCAACGACCACCCGGAGACGTTGATCGCCGCGCACAACCTGGCCACGTCCCTGTACCTCGCCGGCCGGGTGGACGAGGCGGTCGACGAGGCGTGTCGTACGCTGGACCGGCGGCAGCGGTTGCTGGGCCGGCGCCATCCCAGCAACCTCCGACTGCTGAACGACATCGGCCGGTACCTGTCCGAGCTGGGCGACCTGGATCAGGCACGGCGGCTGCTCTTCGACGCCCAGCAGCGTCGTCAACACGAACTCGGCCAGCGCGACGAGGACGAGCTCCTGCTACGTATCCGCCGGAGCCTCGCCGTGACCGAGCGACGCCGTGGGCATCCGAGCCGGGCGAAGGAGCTCAACAGCCAGGTGTACGTCACGCTGCGGCGCATGTTGGGTGAGGACGCCCCGCTGACCCGCGGCTCACGGGTCAGCCTCGCCGTCGACTATCACCTCACCGGGGAGGCCGCGGACGCGATCCGGTTCATCGAGGAGAGTCTGACCGGCTACGAGCGCGACCTCGGGGCGGCCCACCCGTTCGCCGAGGTGTGCCGCAGCCTGCGTTCCGTGCTGCTGCGCCCGGCGCAGGACGGACAGGCCGTGGTGGAGGGCGCGAAGGCGGTGGCAGGCCTCGAGACCAGCCTCGGCCCTGGACACCCCTGGGTCGTGGCCGGGATGGTCAACCAGGCGGGCAACCTCGCCGTGGCCGGCGAGCCGGACGCCGCGGACCGACTGCTGCGCGCCGCGCTCGGGCAGGGCCGCGCGTTCCTCGGGCCCGGTCACCCGTACCTGGCCGCGGCGCGCCGGACGTTGGCGACCGTGATCAGCGCCGGCGAGGTCGACGGTGGGCACGAGATCGACAATGTCACCTTCGGCTTCGTCGACATGGAGGTACCGGAAACATGAGCGCCGACAACGCGGCGGACGCCGCCGTCGCCCGCGCGGACACGCCAGCGGACCCGACGACGGACGACGGCCGGGTCCGGTCGGTCTCCGTCACCGTCGGCAGCCACCTCGCGGACCGGCCACCGGCGGCGCTCGGGCTGTGCGAGGACCTCGTCGCCGGGTCGCCGACGCTTGCGCATCTGGCCCGCTACACCTCCGGTACCTGCGACTTCGCGGTCGACGCCGACGGCCCGGGGCCGTCGGTGGCGGAGCGCCAGCTGATCGGTCGTGATGTGGTGTACGCGATGGTCGCGCTGGATGCGCAGCTCCGTGGTGCCCGTAGTGGCGACCTGGTGCGGCTGCTGCTGCACACCGAGCGGGGCGCCCTGATCGGCCTCGCCGTTCTGCGTGAGCAGTACCTGATCGCGCTCACCTGGCCGGACACCGCGCTCGGCGCACCCGACGAGGCCGTGGAGGCGGTCCGGCACACGGATGCCGCGCTGTCCGCCCTGGCGAACCAGTTGCGTCGGGCGGTGAGTCAGCGTCCGGCCGACTACGGCGGATGGCTCGAACTCACCGACGCGGAGCGGGCCGCCATCGTCCGGTCCGCACCCGCGGCAACCAGGTCTTCGCTGGACGCGGGCGGTCTGCCCGCACGAACCTGGGCACTCAACGACACCGTCGAGTCACTGACGGCCGTCTGCCGCCAGTACCTGAGCGTCGACGGCCTGCACTTCGCCGCCGTCTGCCGGCCCGGGGAGGTGCTGGCCACGGCGGACGTCCTCGACGACCCCCGGCTGGTGGCGTTCTTCGACGGCACGTCCCCCGAAGCACGCCGCAACTTCTACGCGGCGCTGGGCAGGCGCGCGGACGTGCAACTGCGGACGCTGATCCGGGCCGCGCACCCCGCGGTCGGAGCCGAGGTGCGCCGCCTGGTCCTCGACGTGGAGCAGGGTGAGATCTACTGCCTCCCGCTGGCGGCGGAGCACTACCTGATCGCCGCCACCCTTGACCAACACCGCGTGCGCGCCGCGGAGGAGCAGGCCCTGGCACTGGGGCGGGCGCTGCCCTGACAGCTCCCGCGCCGATCCGGCGGCGCCCGGGAAGCCGCGGGGCGTCACCGCTCGGCCGTGCCGAACGGGCTGAGCAGCTCGCGATGGACCCGCTCGCTGAAGTCGCTGAGGACGTCCTCGGCCTCCTGCTGCTGCGCGGTGCCGGCCTGGCCGACAAGCTCGCGCAAGGCCCGCAGCTCGTAGAGCGGGAGATAGTCGTACACCGCATCGAAGATCCGGCACAGGTCGTCCAGGCGCTCGCGGTGGCGTACGTCCAGTGGTCCGTCCGGCGCGGAACGCACGGTGCGGTACCAGTCGACGAGCGCGTGACCGAACGCCTCGATCAGCGCGTTCAACAGCGCGGTGATGCCGGTGGCGGCCTGAACCTGCGACAACCGGATCCGGGAACGCACCGCCTGTCGCGCCGTCCGACCGCTGTCGTCGTCGAGGAAGGTGCGGCGTAGCAACTCCCGAGTGGGTGTCATCAGGTCCACCGAGACGAACGCGTCGTCGAACAACTGGACCACCGGCGCCGGCAGCGTGGTGACAACGCTGATGTGGCCGGGCGCGTCCGCGCTGCCGCCGGACACCCCGCGCTGGATCTCGTGCAACTCGCGATGGATCGCGTTCAGTTGCTGGTCGTAGTGGCCGCGTAGGTCGTCGAGCGATCCGGCCAGCAGAGTGATCATGTGCTGGGTGGCGGACTGCCGGCGGTCCAGGCGCGCCAGCTGCGGTGCCAGCGTCGTCAACGGGCCCTCGGGGGCGTACCGCTCCTCCAACCGGGCGACCATCGCCTTGAACTCCACCGCGAACTGGTCGACGAACGACCGCGGGCGGTACGCGAGAGCCTCGCGGCCGAGTGCCTCCAGCAGTTGGTCGTGGAATCGCACCGGCGGCGGCCCGAGGACGACCAGCAGCAGTTCGCAGTCGGCGTGGGCGCGGATCGCCTGCCCACGGCGCTGGACGCCGGTCACGTCGGCCTCGTCGAGCAGAGGCTCCGCGAGGAGGATCGCGCAGCCCGCGCCCTCGCTCCCGACCGGTACCCAGTAGTCGACGCGGGTGTCCTCCGTACCGCCGACGAGGTGTCCCGGCACATAGGTGTCGTAGCCGGAGGCCACCAGCACCTGGCGGATCTCGCCCTGCACGTTCGCCAGGCCGGTGGCGTCGTAGAACTCGCGGGCCACCTGCCGAACCATCGGGTGGGTGACCGTGGAGCGCTGGTCGCGGGCGCGACGCCACAACCGGTGGCACAGCGAGATGACGCCGCGTGGCACGCCGTTGGCCAGCTCGACCACGTACGCCAGGGTCTGTTCGGTGAACGGCGCCAGCCGTCCGCGCTGCCGCTCCAGGACGTAGGACTGGACCTCGGCCGCGGTGAGCGGCGACATGACGATCTGCTCGTCGATGCGGTCACGCACGTCCCGCCGCATGCTGCTGAGGAGGTCCGGCAGGCCGGCCAGGAGCAGGAAGGTGTTCGAGGCGGCAAATACCCGGAGCATCTCCTTGAACGCGTCGAGGGCCTCGTCCTCACGCCGGCCGGCAGCGGTCAACAGCTGGTCCAGCTCGTCGATGACCACGATGAACGGGTGCGCGCCGTGACCGATCAGCAGCGCGAAGACTCCCATCGCCTGCAGGGCGGTGGACTCGCTGCCGGTGATCGTGCCGGTGATGCCCCGCTCCCGCAGCACCTCGGCCGGCGGTCGGCCGCTGAACCACTCCCACACCGCGTCCTCGAAGCCGCCGCGTAACAGCAGGGTGAGCGCCTGACTGAACTCGACGTTGTCGGTGACCTGCCGCAGTCGGTCCCGGAGTTGGCGCAGGAACTCGCTCTCCATCAGGCTGAGCCGGTCGACCACCCGCACCGGATCGAGCGCTCCCGATGCCAGTTGCTCGGCGACCGGGAGTGTCGCCTCCGACGCCCGCAGCTCCTCCGCGAGAATGTCGGCGTAGTAGCGGCGGACCCGGTCGTGCACCAGCTCCCGCCGCTGGCCGAGTCGGTCGGCGAACGCCCGGTACAGCGAGACGAAGGTGTCCGGCGGCGCATTGAGGTGCATGGACTGCACGGCACCGGCGTGCCGATCGGTCGCGTACCGGATCAGGTACGCCGCCAGGTGGGTCTTCCCGGTGCCGTAGTCGCCGACCGCGGCCACCACCCGTCCCGACGGTGTGTGGTCGGTGTTGTCCCGCGCTGCGAGATACGCCTCCATCATGCTGACGGCCCTGCGTACCGCCGGCGTCTCTATGGTGACCACGGTGGAACCGGCGTCGGCGATCTGGGCGACCGCGCTCGACGGGTAGGGATTAACCTCACCGCTCAGGTCCAGGTCTTCGGCGTCCATCAGGGTTGTGTCTCCAGCAGACTTCCTGCGGTCCTCAGGAAATGGTGGACGATGTGGTGAAAGGTCACTTCCTCCGGTCGGTCATTCTGTACGCGCAGTTGCTCGTACAACCCGTACAGTAACCGTTGAATCTCTCCGATGGGGACAAGCCGGTGACTGGTGAACTCGTCCAGTGCCGTGTCGGCCACCGGCGGTAACGCCCCTGGTGGCACCGAACTCAGCCGTTCACGGGCGAAGATTCCCGCGTCGGTCGGGTTGAGCCGCCCCACTCGCAGGTGCACCGGCGGGAGCGCCCCGGCCCGGTCCATCCGTCGCCGGTGCTCGTCCGGCAGGTCGTAACTCGTCTCGGCGAAGAAGACCATGCGCCGGCGGGCGTCCGCTGTGTACTGGACCAGTTCCTCGGTCAGGTCCTCCGAAGGCGGCAGCAGCACGATGAGGACCCGATCCGGGGCGAGGCAGGTCGGCAGCATGCTGAGGGCGTCGTCCGGGCTGTGCCGGTGCTCGTAGGCGAGCTTCGAGGCGAAGACCTTCCGCTCGTACAACTTGTCAAGCAGCGCCTTGCACGCCTTTGCCCGGCGGTCGGCCATGGACTCGTTGTCCTGCGCCTCCTTCGTGACGTCGATGACTTCGCCGATCAGGTTCGCGGCGCGCAGTTGCTGCTGCAACCAGTGAGCACACCGGTTGATCAACGAGGTCTTCCCGCAGCCACGACCACCGGCGGTCAGTACCAACCGGCCGTCGTCGCGAAGGTAGGACGGGTCGGCGAACTGCCGGCAGAACTCTTCGAAGGCGCGCTCGGTGTTGTCCACCGGCACGTACAACGACAGGTGACCCTCGTTCCGGACCGGGTTCAGCGGATCGACGTCGCGCATCAGTCCCGGCAGGGCGAACGGGTTCTCCGGCATCGTCACCTGTGCTCTTCTCCCGTCATTCATCGCCGCTCCGCCGGTTCGCGGTCCCGGAACAGCCCCGGCTCCTGGATCGCCTGGGCGACCCGCTCGACGTCGGCCTCCAGCCGGCCGAGCGCCGCGCGTACCTCGGTCAACCAGAGGAGCCGGCGCTCCGGGCGCTCAGCGTTCCACCGCACCACCAGCGACCCGCCGTACGGCCCGGCGTCCAACGCTTCGCTGAGTTGTCGCGGCAGGACCCACCCGGCGTGGGCCGCGGCGACCGCGTTCAGCCGGGCAGCGAGATCCAGCCGCCGCTCGGTGACCTCCTCGTCCTCGGGTGCCAGCCCGGGCCCGGGCTGCTCGAGGCTGCGCAGCAGCCGCTCCACGGCCAGTCGGTACGCCCGCGCCGCGCCGCGCAACGCCTCGGCCTCCAGCCGACGCCCCCCGGCCGTGGCCAGGCGGCGGCTGAAGAAGGCGCCGAGCACGCCGGTGCCGACGGCGAGCAACCCGCCGGCCAGCGTGACCACCAACGACGGGGCGAGGGTGGACCAGGAGGACGCCGATGCGGCGGCCGCCCCGCCGACCTGCCGGGAAGCGATCAGTGCCAAGCAGACGCGGTCGAAGTCGCCCGGTCTCGCCTCCCGCCACCGCATCGCCTCACCCGCGCCACCGGGCCAGTGCAGCCGGTCGGCGGTGGACTCCGGGTGAACGGCCCCGAGATTGCGGGCCGCCTCGGCCAGCGCGGGGCGCTGGGCAGCCGCGAGGCACCAGACCGCGGCGGCGTCGTCGGCGGCGGGCCGGGAACCGGCCCGCCGCCACAGGTAGCCGGTGAGCAGCAGCACGACGAGAACGACGGTGACGGTTGCGGCGCCCGCCCGAAAGCCGGCGACGAGTCGTACTCGCATAGCCGCTGACTGTAATCAACACCGTCGAACTGACGGTAGGGGACGTACGGGGGAGGCGGACGGGCCGGACGCCGGTGTCAGCCGGACGCGTCGTCGCGCCGGCCGAGGCTGCCCGGAGGCGCGGACCAGGGCGACTCCCCGCCGGTGCGGCGCGGCAACGGTTCCGTCGGGGTCAGATCCGGGTAGCCGAGACTCATCGGCGCCGTGTCGCGCTCGGCCGCGGCGGGCGGCCAGTCCCCGAGCGTGGGCGCTTCCGGCTGCGGCTCGACGGTCGTCGCCGCGGCGGGCGGCGCCGCCGGCAGCGGCCAGGGGCGCCAGCGCTGGCTGCTGAACGTGGCCATCAGCAGCAGCAGGCCGATCAGGAACAGCGTCCCGTTCTCCACCGGCAGGAGCAGCGGAAGCGGATCACCGATGAAGGTCCACCCGTCCGGGATGCGGTCGCGCACCGTGAACGGCGCGATGAACAGCCCCACGTACGGGGCGGCGAGCAGCAGCCCGGCCACGATCGGACCGAGCGGCGAGACGCGTAGCGTGCCGAGCAGGCCGAGCACGACGCCGCCAACGACGAGCCAGACGGCTGGCTCGATCAGGTTGGCCGAGTTGAACCTTCCGACCTCCACCCAGCGGTCGACGGTGCGCGCCGACCCGTCCTGACCGAGAGTGACCAGGACCCACGTGACGGGCGCCACCACCAGGCCGGCGAGGAAGCTCCACAGATGTCGCATCCGCGCACCGTACCGTCTTCGGCATGACCGAGCACCCCTCCACCACTCCGCCGGGCAGGCCGACCTCGTACTCCCGGGTCACGCTGAGCCGGATCATGACCGCCGTCGACGTCAATCTGTACGGCACGGTGCACGGCGGGGTGCTCATGAAGTTCGTGGACGACGTGGCGGGGGCCGCCGCCGCGCGGCACAGCGGCGGCACGGCGGTGACCGCGGCGATCGACGAGATCGTCTTCTCCGAACCGGTCCGGGTCGGTGACCTGGTGCACGCGTACGCCCAGGTCAACTGGACCGGGCAGACGTCGATGGAGGTCGGGGTGCGGGTCACGGCCGAACGGTGGGACTCGGCCGAGGACGAGGCGGTGCGGGTCGCCACCGCGTACCTCGTGTTCGTGGCCGTCGACGTCGGCGGCGGCCCCCGCTCGGTTCCTCCTGTGCTGCCGGAGACGGTCGACGACGAGCGGCGTTTCCGGGAGGCGGAGATCCGCCGCGCTCACCGGCTGGCCCGCCGCCGGGCCATCCAGGCACACCGCGCCGCCTGAGGTGTAAGGAAGGGCCCCTTCTTAACGCCTCCGGTAGAGGAAGGGCCCCTTCTTAACACCCCATCCCGGACGTCCACCCACACCGGGTGCGCCCCGGGCATGTGGGCCGGGCACGTGCGCCGGCGGCGGCCGGGTGCGGAGAATGGCGCTTCGAGGTAGGGCAAGATGGCGCCACGGCCCATTCACAGTGTCGTGCCGGGCCGAGGGAGGGTGGAGCGATGGGTGACGTGCTGTGGACGCCGCCGGCGGACGTCCGTGAGCGGTCCCGGATCGGGGCGTACCTGCGCTGGCTGCGCGAGCACCGGGGGCTCGACTTCGCCGACTACGACGAGCTGTGGCGGTGGTCGACCACCGACCTGGACGCCTTCTGGCGGTCGATCTGGGACCACTTCGAGGTCGTGGCGCACACCCCGCCGACGGCCACGCTCGCCGAACGGGCCATGCCCGGCGCCCGCTGGTTCCCCGGGGCCACCCTCAACTACGCCGAGAACGTGCTGCGCATGCCGGGCCGGGCCGACGACGACCCGGTGGTGATCGCCCACGGCCAGACCCGCCCGCCGGTCACCCTCACCGCCGCCGACCTGCGGGACCAGGTCCGCCGGGTGGCCGCGGGGCTGCGCCGACTGGGCGTCGGCCCCGGCGACCGGGTGGCGGCGTACGCGCCGAACATCCCCGAGACGTACGTGTTGCTGCTGGCCACCGGCAGCCTCGGCGCGATCTTCTCCTCGTGTGCGCCCGAGTTCGGCACCCGCAGCGTCACCGACCGCTGGCAGCAGATCGAGCCGAAGGTGCTGGTCGCGGTCGACGGCTACCGGTACGGCGACAAGCCGGTCGACCGGCGGGCCGAGGTGGCCGCCGTCCGGGCCGCCCTGCCGTCGCTCCGGCACACCGTCGGCATCGCGTACCTTGATCCGGCCGGCGCCGCGCCCGCCGGCGCGATCGCCTGGGCCGACCTCGCCGCGACCACCGACGAACCGCTGACCTTCGCCCCGGTGCCGTTCGACCACCCGCTCTACGTGCTCTACTCGTCCGGCACGACCGGCCTGCCCAAGCCGATCGTGCACGGCCACGGCGGCATCCTGCTGGAACACCTGAAGATGCTGGCCCTGCACCACGACCTGGGCCCGGCGGACCGGTTCTTCTGGTTCACCACGACCGGCTGGATGATGTGGAACTTCCTGGTCTCCGGGCCGGCCGTGGGCGCCACGATCGTGCTGTTCGACGGCAACCCGGGTCACCCCGACCTCGGTGCGCTGTGGCGGCTGGCGGAGGAGACCGGCACCACGTACTTCGGCACCTCCGCGCCGTTCCTGCTGGCCTGCCGCAAGGCCGGCCTGGTCCCGAAGCAGATCGCCGACCTGTCCGCGCTGCGCGGGGTCGGCTCCACCGGCGCGCCGCTGCCCACCGAGGGCTTCACCTGGGTGTACGAGGCGGTCGGTGACCGCCTCCAGCTCCAGTCGCTCTCCGGCGGCACCGACGTCTGCACCGGCTTCGTCGGCGGGGTGCCGCTGCTGGCGGTGCACGCGGGTGAGATCGCCTGCCGGGCACTCGGGGCGAAGGTGGAGGCGCGGTCGGCCGACGGCACCGCGGTCATCGGCGAGCTGGGCGAGCTGGTCATCACGGAGCCGATGCCGAGCATGCCGGTGGGCTTCTGGAACGACGCCGACGGCAGCCGGTACCGGGAGGCGTACTTCGACGTCTACCCGGGCGTCTGGCGGCACGGCGACTGGATCACGATCAACTCGCGTGGCGGCTGCGTCATCACCGGCCGCTCCGACGCCACCCTGAACCGGGGCGGTGTCCGTCTCGGCACCGCCGAGTTCTACTCCGTGGTCGAAGGGCTGGACGAGGTCGTCGACTCGGTGGTCGTCCACCTGGAGGACGACGAGGGTGGCGCCGGTGAGCTGCTGCTCTTCGTGGTGCTCGCCGAGGGCCTGGAGCTGGACGACGAGCTGCGGAAGAAGATCGCCCGCGAGCTGCGCACCGCACTGTCGCCCCGGCACGTGCCGGACGAGATCCATCAGGTCCGCGCCGTCCCGCGTACCCTCTCGGCGAAGAAGCTCGAGGTCCCGGTCAAGAAGATCCTCACCGGCACCCCGGTCGACAGCGCCGCGGCGAAGGGCGCGCTGGCCAACCCGGAGTCCCTGACCGCCTTCGCCACCCTGGCCCACCAACGACGCGCCATCGAGGACCACCCCTCCCCAGCCTGACCCCCACCCCGTCGATCATGGACTTGTGGTGCCCCGCAAAAAGGGCGAGGTCCACCGAATCACCCACCACAACTCCATGATCGACCTGGCGGGTGGGTCACGCGAGGGTCAGAGGGTCAGGGTTGCGCGTTCCGTTTCGGCGCGGGCGGGGAGGTGGGCCGGGTCGGGGTTGGCGACGAGGACCGTCGACGCCCGGGCGGCCAGCGGGGCCAGCAGCCAGTCGACCGGGTCGGGGTACCGGTCGACGTCGATCAGGACCCGGGCACCGGGGGTGAGCTCCAGCTCCGTCGCGCGGGCCGCCGCGCGGGCCAGCAGCTCCGCGTCCTCCGGACCCGGGCCGGCGTACGGGGTGAAGTGGTCGCCGTGCGTCCGGACCTCCGACACGAAGTCGGCGAACCCCGCCGGGACCTGCCGCATCGGCAGCGCGAACGGGTCGAGGGCGAGGGCGTAGCGGTCACCGGCCGACCACCCGTCCGCCTCGGCCAGCCGCCCCGCGCCGGCGAAGAGGACGTCCACGTCGCCCGGAGTGTCGGCCACCGTGAGGCCCGCCGACCAGCAGCCGAGCAGCACCGCGGCGGTCTGCCAGTGCGGCGGGAGCAGCACGCCGGCCGCGTCGCCCGGGCCGAGGCCGAGCCCGTCGACGAGCAGGTTGGCCGTCTTGGCCACCCAGTTGGCGCAGGTCGCGCCGGACAGTTCGGTGCGTTCGCCGGTGGCGTCGTCGTACCAGGTCAGCAGGGGTCGGGTCGGATCGGACGCGACCGCGTCGGCGAGGACCCGGGCAATGTTGTCGGCCATCGGCGCGAACGATACGCGCCCGCGGGCCGTAGAAGAGATCGATGACAAGTCGGCGTACCGTCGGGTCGCAGTCACCGCCGCCCCCCGGGCCCGGCGTAGGCTTGCTCCGGAGTGTTGTTTCCCACAGACCCGCCAGTTCAAGGAGTCGCCCCGTGACCGCCGGCCGCCCGCCCCGCGTGCTCATCGACGCCACGAGTGTCCCCGCCGATCGCGGCGGCGTCGGTAGATACGTCGACGGCCTGCTCGGTGCGCTCGGAAAGGTGTGCGGGTCGGGCGTGGAGCTGGCCGTCGTCAGCCTCCGCACCGATCTCGAGCGCTACTCACGCATGCTGCCCGGCGCGGAGATCATCCCCGCGCCGGCCGCCGTCGCGCACCGCCCCGCCCGGCTCGCCTGGGAGCAGACCGGCCTGCCGCTGCTCGCCCAGCAGGTCGGCGCGCAGGTTCTGCACTCGCCCTTCTACACGTGCCCGCTGCGCGCGGGATGTCCGGTCACGGTGACCGTGCACGACGCGACCTTCTTCACTGAGCCGGAGCACTACGACAAGTCCCGCCGCACGTTCTTCCGCAGTGCGATCAAGACCTCGCTGCGCCGCGCCGACCGCGTGATCGTGCCCAGCAAGGCCACCCGGGACGAGCTGATCCGGCTGCTGGACGCCGATCCGACCCGCATCGACGTCGCGTACCACGGCGTGGACCACGCCGCGTTCCACGCGCCGAGCGAGGAGGAGAAGGCCCGGGTCCGGGCCCGGCTGGGCCTCGGCGGCCAGAGCTACATCGCCTTCCTGGGCGCGAAGGAGCCCCGCAAGAACGTCCCCAACCTGATCCGGGGCTGGGCCCGCGCGGTGGCGGAGCGACCCGACCCGCCGGCCCTGGTGGTCGCCGGCGGCCAGGGTCACGACGACGAGATCGACCACGCGGTGGCCGAGGTCCCGTCGCACCTGCGGCTGCTGCGTCCCGGCTACCTCCGGTACGCCGACCTGCCGGGCTTCCTCGGCGGGGCGCTCGTCGCCGCCTACCCGTCGTACGGTGAGGGTTTCGGCCTGCCGATCCTGGAGGCGATGGCGTGCGCCGCGCCCGTGCTGACCACTCCCCGGCTCTCGCTGCCGGAGGTGGGCGGCGACGCGGTCGCGTACACAAGTGAGGCGGCCGACCAGATCGCGGCCGACCTGACCGCGCTGCTCGACGACGAGCAGCGCCGGTTGACGCTCGCCAAGGCCGGTTTCGACCGGGCCAAGGAGTTCACCTGGGAGTCCAGCGCCGAGGTGCACATCGCGGCCTGGTCCCGGGCCCGGTCGTGAGCGCAGCGCCGGTCGCGGCGACCGCCCGGTCCCGCTCCGCGGGGTCGGGCATGATGTCCGGGTGATTTACGCCGTCATCCCGGCGGGTGGCAGCGGCACCAGGTTGTGGCCGCTGTCCCGCGCCGGGCACCCTAAGTTCCTCCATCCCCTCACCGGGTCCGCCGCGTCGCTGCTCCAGGCCACCGTGGATCGGCTGGGCCCGTTGACGACCCCGGAGCACACCTTCGTGGTCACCGGCACGGCGCACGTCACCGCGGTGGCGCGCCAACTGGCCGGGTTGCCGGAGGAGAACATCCTGGTCGAGCCGTCACCGCGGGACTCCTGCGCGGCGATCGCCCTGGCCGCCGCGGTGATCGCCCGCCGCGATCCCACGGCGGTGATGGGCTCGTTCGCGGCCGACCACCTGATCGGCGACCCGGAGCGGTGGCGGGAGACCGTCCGCGAGGCCGCCCGCGGCGCCGAGCAGGGCCTGCTGATGACGGTGGGGATCACGCCGACCCGTGCCGAGACGGGTTACGGCTACCTGGCCACCGGGGAGCCGGTCGGGGACGGGCCGCTGCGTCCGGTGGCCGAGTTCAAGGAGAAGCCGAGCGCCGAGGTGGCCGAGGCGTACCTGCGGTCCGGGCGGCACCTCTGGAACGCGAGCATGTTCGTCTGGCGGGTGGACGTCTTCCTCGCCGAGCTGGCCCGTCAGCAGCCGGCGCTGCACGCCGGCATCGCCACGATCGCCGCGGCGTGGGGCACCGATGAGCAGGACGAGGTGCTCGGCACCGTGTGGCCGACGCTGCCGAAGATCTCGGTGGACTACGCGGTGATGGAGGGCGCGGCGACCGCGGGCAAGGTGGCGACCGTCCCTGGCGACTTCGGGTGGAACGACGTCGGCGACTTCCACACCCTCGGCGAGGTGCTGCCGGCGGACGCCGACGGCAACGTGGTGCTGGGCGGGGACGCGAAGCCCGGTGTGATCCTGCGGGACAGTACGAACCTGGTGGTCGTCCCGCACTCGGGCCGGCTCGTCGCGACCGTCGGGGTGCACGACCTGATCGTGGTCGACACTCCGGACGCGCTGCTGGTGTGTCCGCGCGATCGCGCCCAGGACGTCAAGAAGGTCGTGGACGAGCTCAAGGAGCGGGGCGAAGAGGGGCTCGTCTGAGCGCCGCCAGCGCCGGCCCGATCAACTGGCTGGTCCCGCCGGCCAGCGGCTCCGGCAGCTGGTCCGGCGGGAACCAGCCCAGGTCCTCGGACTCCGCGCTGACCCGGACCTCCGCGCCGGGCGGCGCGAGGACGGCGAAGCGTACGTCGTAGTGGAACGAGCCGCCCTGGCAGCTGACCGGGTGGATGTCCACGTCGATCGGGTCCGGGTCGATCCGCAGCCCGGCCACGCCGGACTCCTCGGTCACCTCGCGCAGCGCCGCTGCGGCCAGCGTCCGGTCGGCGGGCTCGCAGTGCCCGCCGAGCTGCACCCAGCGGCGGAACTTACCGTGCAGGCAGAGCAGGACCCGCGAGCCGGTGGCGTCGAGCACCAGCGCGCTCGCGGTGACGTGGCCGGCCCGGTGCGCCCGGGTCATCGCCACCGGCCCGGCGGCGATCAGGTCGAGCGTGCGGTCCCGGGCCTCGGCGGCACGGGCGGAGGTGGGCGTCCACCGGCGCAGCACGGCGACGGCGTCGGCGTGCAGCTGCGTGTTAAGAGGGGACCCTTCCACTACGTCAGGCGTTAACAAGGGGCCCTTCCTTTCATCCGTGCGGGCCTGACGGTATCGCAAACGCACGGCGGCGACCGGGGACACCTCTGCGGACGTGTGGCCGCAGACCCTCGTGGTGTCGCCCCGGTCGCCGACTGGCCCCCCGGTGGCCCGGGGCGCGGCACAGATGTGCTCGTCCCAGGCATTGGAAGCATGCCCAACCCCGGCCGGAGGCGTCGAGGATTTTCAGTTCAGGCTTAAAGGTGGTGATAACTGCCGCCCGGGTAGAGTGCGAACCGCCACCGGCGTCCCCTCCGCCGACGGCACAGGAGCCCCGATGTTGAAGATCCACTTCACCGGCGAGGACATCCTCCGGACCCGAGTCGCGCCGGCCCCGGACCCGCTCTGGGAGCTGGTCCTCAGCCTGCACCTGCTCCAGGGGCGCAGCCGTGACCCGTTGATGTTCACCTGGCAGCGGAGCGTGGCGAGCCGGCTCAGCCACGACACGTCCGAGCAGGTACGGCTCCTCTTCGCCCTCAATCCGCCGCGCGGATACTTCCCCGACTTCCTCACCCCGTACGAGAGCGTGTCCGGCTTCGAGGCGGGGCTGGACGCCGTCCGCAGCACTCCCGTGCCGATGCTGCGGCGCGATCTCGCCGTGCTGGCCGCCGCCAACCCCCTGCCCGCCTCGGCGTCGGCGCTGGCCCGGGGCGAGCCGGAGGTGCTGGAGCACCTGACCCGGTCGATGGCGCACTACCGCGACCTGGCGATCAATCCGTACTGGCCGCGGATCCAGGCGGCGGTCGAGGCGGACCGGACCCAGCGCGCCCGCGCCCTTCTCGACGGCGGGGTGGAGGGGCTGCTGGCAAGCCTGCGCCCCGCGATGCGGTGGGAGTCGGGGACGCTGGAGGTGCGCGACTACCCGGACAGCCGGGAACTTCACCTCGACGGTCGCGGGCTGCTGCTGGTGCCGTCGTTCTTCTGCGCGCGCACCCCGGTGGCGCTGCTCGACCCGGAGCTTCCGCCGGTGCTCGTGTATCCGGTGGACCGGCTGGGCGGGTTGGCGCCGGCCGGCGGCGGCGACGGCCACCCCTCCGGGCGGGAGGCCCTGGCGGCGCTGCTCGGGCGGACCCGGGCCGCCGTGCTGGAGGCGAGCGTCGACGGCTGCACCACCGGAGAGGTGGCCCGCCGCCTGGGCGTCTCGGCGGCCGCGGCGAGCCAGCACACGAGCGTGCTGCGCAACGCCGGCCTGCTGGTGAGCCGGCGCGACCGCAACACGGTCCTGCACACGATCACCCCGCTGGGCCGCGCGGTCCTGAACGCCTGACCCCGGCGACCCGCTCCGCGATCACTGTCAGAGGGCGAGGGTGGCCATGGCGGGGGTGTTGGGCGGGGGTGGGAGGAGGGTCGACGGGACGTTCTCGGCGGCCAGGGCGGCACGCAGGCGGTGCAGGTCGGCTCCGAACCGGACCAGGCCGAACTGGTCGACCGGGGTCGGCGGGGCGGCGAGCACCAGGGCTCCGGCGCCGTCCGGCCAGCCGGGCACCGTGCCGGCCAGGCGTCCGCGTACCTCCGGATCGGTGACGGGGGTGAACACCGTGCCGGGCGCGACCGAGCCGGCCACGGCGGCGATGGCCCGCTCGACCGCCGCCGGGTCCGGTGCCGCCGGGCCGGTGCCCTCCGGGAGGGTGGCCGCGCCGGCCAGCCCGGCGGCCCGGGCCTCGGCGGTGCCGAGCGAGAAGAGATCCAGTGCCGACTCCCGCACCAAAGCCTTCGCGCCAGCGCCGTCGGCGGCCCCCGTTCCGGTCAGGTAACCGCGCACCACCGCCACGGGCACCTGGTCGCACTTGCCCTTGACCAGCTCACCGGCGCCGGCCAGTTCGTCGACCACCGCCATCTGGGTGAGCTCGAGTTCGTTGCCGTACGGGTCGACCTCGCCCCGGTGGTCCCGGATGGCGGCCAGGCCGGCGACGCCGAGGGCGACGTCGGTGAGCCCGTTGCGCCACGGCCGGCCCATCGTGTCGCTGATGACGACAGCCACGTCGAGCCCGTGCCGGTCCCGCAGGGCGGCGCGCAGCGCCCGGGCCGAGGCGTCCGGGTCGACCGGCAGCAGCACCAGCCGGGTCTTGTCGACGTTCGACGCGTCGATGCCGGCGGAGGCCATCACGAAGCCGTGGTGGGTCTGCACGATCCGGGTCGCCCCCCGGGTGGCGACCACCCGCGCGGTCTCCGCCGCCAGCACCTCCTCCCGGGCGGCGAGCCGCTCCGGCCCGTCCGCCGGAACGTCCACCAGGCGTCCCTCCGCCTTGGACACGATCTTGCTGGTCACCACCAGCACGTCGCCGTCCCGCAGCCACGGCGCCGCCGACGCGATCATGGCCGCCAGGTCGTCGCCCTCGGAAACGTGGCCGATGCCGTGCACCGGCAGGATCTCCAGCCTCACGTCAACTCCACCGCGGCGCGGACCATCGCCGTCGTCGCCGCCTCGTCGGTCATCCGCAGCGGCACCGCGCGGACCGTCACCCCCGGCACCACCGTCTCCGCGTCCTCCTCGGCGACCAGCCAGCCGTCCAGCAGGCCCCCCGCGGAGCGCCCGCCGTAGAGCCCGCCCACGCCGGCCGCGCTGCACTCGACGCCGAGGACGGCGAGGCACCGGTCGGCCATCCCACGGACCGGCGCGGCGCCGATGATCGGCGACACGCCGATCACCGGGGCCGGACCGTCGGCGACCGCCTCGCGCAGCCCCGGCACGGCCAGGATCGGGGCGATGCTCACCACCGGGTTGCTCGGCGCGATCAGCACCACGTCCGCGCCGGCGATCGCGTCGACCACGCCGGGTGCCGGCTTCGCGGTCTCCGCGCCGACGAAGACGAACCGGTGCGTCGGCACCTCGGCCCGGTACCGCACCCACCACTCCTGGAAGTGGATCGCCCGCTGGCCGCCGTCGAGGTCGGCAGCGCCGGCTCCGTTCGCGACCGCGGGGCTCGCAGGCTCACTCCTCAGGCTCACCACCGCGTGGGTCTCCAGGCGGTCGTCGGTCGCCGGCAGCAGGCGTACGCCGGGCTGCCAGCGGGTGGCGAGCGCCTCGGTCACCTGGTGCAGCGGGTAGCCGGCGCCGATCATGGTGGTGCGTACCAGGTGCGTGGCGAGGTCCCGGTCGCCGAGGCCGAACCAGGTCGGCTCCGCCCCGTACGCGGCGAGCTCCTCCTTCACCGCCCAGGTCTCCCCGGCGCGGCCCCAGCCGCGCTCCGGGTCGGCGCCGCCGCCCAGCGCGTACATGACGCTGTCGAGGTCTGGACAGACCTTCAGCCCGTGCAGGTACAGGTCGTCGCCCACGTTGACCACGGCGGTCACCTCGGCCCCGACCTCCCGGGCGTACGCCCGGACGCCGAGCAGGAACCGTGCGCCGCCGATGCCTCCGGTCAGAACCACGATGCGCATGCCGTCCATCCTCGCGCACGGGCCGCCTCCGGTCCGCCGCCGATCGGGGAGACTAGGCTCACGTCGGCATCTGTCCGCTTCCGCCCGAAGGGGGATACCGTGAACAGCCCCGCCGAGCCGGCGTCGACCGACCCGACACCGGCCAGCCAGCTGACCCGGCCGTTGCGCGAGCCGGCCGCGTTCGTGCTCCTCGGCGCGAACGCCGTCTTCCTCTTCGTCGGCCTGCTCCGGTTGCTGACCCCCAACGGGTACGTCACCGGGCGGGCGGGCAGCACCTTCTTCGCGTTCGCCGGCATCGAGGCGGTGGTCCTGCCGCTGCTTGCGGTGCTGCTGGCCACCCACCTCCGGCCGGTGGTGCCCCGGGCGAAGCTGATCACGCAGGTGGCGATCGGCGAGTACGCGGTCAGCGCCGCCCTCGGCGGGCTCACCTTCCTGATCTGGTCGTTCGGTCGGCTCGCCGAGGGCGAGGTGCTGGATGCCTTCCTCGGCCTGCTCACCCGCCTCGCCGGGCTGGCGCTCCTGCTGACGGCCGGCTTCGCCGTGTACCGGGTCTGGCGGACGCTCTACCACGTGCCGAAGCCGAAGCCGCAGCCCGGCATGTACGGCACGCCCCAGCCCGGCTGGCCCGGCGGCCACCCCGGCGGGCAGTACCCCGGCCAGCCCGGGTGGCCGGGCGGGGGCCAGTCCGGCGGCGGCCACCCGGGCCAGTCCGGGTGGCCGGGCGCGGGCCAGTCCGGCGGATGGACCGCCCCGACGCAGTACGGCGCCCCGTACGGCCAGCCGGCCCCGCCCTTCCCCGGTACGCCGAGCCCGACCCCGCCGGCCAACCCGGCTCCGACCCCGCCGGCCAACCCGGCCCCGGCGTCGCCGGCCGCCCCGGCAGCGCCGTTCGGCCAGCCGCCCTCGGCCGACCCCACCCAGGCCATCCCGCGTCAGCCGGCGGAGGCCCCGGCGCCGCCCCGGGACGAGGACCCGAACCGCACCCGCCGGATCAACCCCTCCGGCGACTGACCGCCCCGGACTCGAGCGGTGATCAAGAGGTTTCGGTCCTGGTGAGCGCCTTCTCCGGGCCACAACCTCTTGATCACCGCCGGTCGGGTGCCGGCCCGGTCAGGTGGGCTGTCCCACGCTCGGGATCGGTTCGAGCGGGGCTCGGTGCGGAACGCCTACGCTGAGCGGATGGTTGATCGCACCGACCCGGGCCCGACCGAGGCGAGCATGCGGCGGGCACTGCGCCGGGCCGCGTCCGGACGGGCGCTGGACGCCGACGAGGCCACCGCGCTGCTCGGCGCGCGCGACGACGCGCTGGACGAGTTGTTGCGGGTCGCCGGGGCGATCCGGGACGCCGGGCTGCGCGACGCCGGGCGTCCGGGCGTCGTCACGTACTCCAAGAAGGTCTTCATTCCGCTGACCCGGCTGTGCCGGGACCGCTGCCACTACTGCACCTTCGCCACCGTGCCGCACCGGTTGCCGGCGGCGTTCCTCGATCGCGACGAGGTGCTGGCGATCGCGCGGCAGGGCGCGGAGCTGGGCTGCAAGGAGGCCCTGTTCACCCTCGGCGACCGGCCGGAGGAGCGCTGGCCGGCGGCCCGACGGTGGCTGGACGAGCGGGGGTACGACTCCACCCTCGACTACCTGCGCTCCTGTGCGGTGGCGGTGCTGGAGGAGACCGGCCTGCTGCCGCACCTGAACCCGGGGGTGCTCTCCTGGGCGGAGCTGCAACGGCTGAAGCCGGTCGCGCCGAGCATGGGCATGATGCTGGAGACCACCGCGACCCGGCTGTGGTCGGAGCCCGGCGGGCCGCACTACGGCTCGCCGGACAAGGAGCCGGCGGTCCGGCTTCGGGTTCTCGACGACGCGGGCCGGGTGAACGTGCCGTTCACCACCGGGCTCCTCATCGGCATCGGGGAGACGCCGGCGGAGCGGGTCGACGCGATCTTCGCGATCCGCCGCGCCCACCGCGAGTACGGCCACCTCCAGGAGGTGATCGTGCAGAACTTCCGGGCCAAGCCGGACACGGCGATGCGCGGGATGCCCGACGCCGAGCTGCACGACCTCGCCGCCACCGTCGCGGTGGCCCGGGTGCTGCTCGGCCCGAAGGCCCGTATCCAGGCCCCGCCGAACCTCATCGCCGGCGAGTACGACCTGCTGCTGCGCGCCGGCATCGACGACTGGGGCGGCGTCTCCCCGCTCACGCCGGACCACGTGAATCCGGAGCGTCCCTGGCCGCAGATCGACGAGCTGGCCCGGCACACCGAGAAGGCCGGCTTCACGCTGCGCGAACGGTTGACGATCTACCCCGAGTACGTCCGCGCCGGCGACCCGTGGCTCGACCCGCGCCTGCTGCCGCACGTCACCGCCCTGGCCGACCCGGCGACCGGGCTGGCGGTGGAGGAGGCCCGCCCGGTGGGCCGCCCCTGGCAGGAGCCGGACGAGGCGTACGGCGGGCGCACCGACCTGCACGTCACCATCGACACCACGGGCCGGACGGCGGACCGTCGGGGCGACTTCGACCACGTCTACGGCGACTGGTCGGCGGTGGCCGGCAAGGTCACCGCCGGGGCGACCCCGGGCGCCGGTGACCACGACCTGCGTGCCGGCCTGCGGCTCGCCGCCGATGACCCGGCGGCCCTGCTGGCGCCGGGGCACGCCGACGCGGCGCTGGCGCTGTTCGCCGCGGACGGCCCGGCGCTTGACGAGCTGTGCCGGCTCGCCGACGACGTCCGCCGCGACACGGTGGGCGACGACGTGACGTACGTCGTCAACCGGAACATCAACTTCAGCAACGTCTGCTACGTGGGCTGCCGGTTCTGTGCCTTCGCGCAGCGGGAGCGGGACGCCGACGCGTACCGGCTCTCCGTCGAGCAGGTCGCCGACCGGGCCGAGGAGGCGTGGGCGGCCGGGGCCAGCGAGGTCTGCCTCCAGGGCGGCATCGACCCGAAGCTTCCGGTGACCATCTACGCCGATCTGGTGCGCGCGATCAAGGCACGGGTCCCGGGGATGCACGTGCACGCGTTCTCCCCGATGGAGGTGGTCACCGCGGCCGCCAAGGCGGGCGTGTCCGTCCGGGAGTGGCTGGGCGAGCTGCGCGCGGCCGGGCTGGACACCATCCCCGGCACCGCCGCCGAGATCCTCGACGACGAGGTGCGCTGGGTGCTCACCAAGGGCAAGCTGCCCGCCGCCGCCTGGGTCGAGGTGGTGACGACGGCCCACGAGCTGGGCATCCGGTCCAGCTCCACGATGATGTACGGGCACGTCGACCACCCGGCGCAGTGGCTCGCGCACTTCCGCGTCCTGGCCGGCGTGCAGGACCGCACCGGCGGCTTCACCGAGTTCGTCGCGCTGCCGTTCGTGCACACGAACGCCCCGATCTACCTGGCCGGGATCGCCCGACCGGGGCCGACCTGGCGGGAGAACCGGGTGGTGCACGCGATGTCCCGGCTGCTGCTGCACGGCCGGATCGGCAACATCCAGTGCTCGTGGGTGAAGCTCGGCGACGAGGGCGCGGCCGAGCTGCTGCGCGGTGGCTGCAACGACCTGGGCGGCACGTTGATGGAGGAGACCATTTCGCGCATGGCCGGGTCGGGCAACGGCTCGGCCCGTACCGAGGAGCAGCTGATCGCGATCGCGGCGGCGGCCGGGCGACCGGCGCGCAAGCGTACGACCGCGTACGGTCACCTGTCCGCGTAGCGTCGAACCTTTCCCCGCCGCCGGCCGTACCCAAGCGTGCCGGCGGCGGTTACGGCGAGGACCGCCGCCGGCTACCTCCCGCGGGGCCGGCGCGCGCCGGCCCGGGCCCCGCGTCCGTCATCGTGCGGGCGGCCGTGCCCGCCGCCGGAAAGGTTGCCCATGACGCCCATCACCAGTGATCAGCCCGACGGCCCGGCCGGGGCGGGTGAGCCGGAGGCCGGTCCGCAGATCGTCGTGACCGGGATTCCCGCCGCGGCCACCGATGCGCGGCGGGACCCGCCGGCCCGCGGCCTGCCGGGCTTCGGGCAGCGGCGCTTGCCGCGACTGACCCGCCGGCAGACGCTGACCGCGGCGGCGAGCGCCACCCTGGGCGCCGCCGCCCTCACCGTGCCGGGCCTGTCCTCCGCGCAGAACGCGCCCGGCGTGGCCGGGGACGCCGACGACCCGATCGTCGTCCACCTGCGCGACGCCGACACCGGCGTGCTGGACGTCTTCGTCGGCACGTCCCGCATCGAGGTACGCGACCGCGGCCTGGCGGACCGGCTGCGACGCGCCGCGCGGCGCTGATCCCGCGCCGTCCGCCCTCCGCGCCCACCGGCCCGGCGCCGCTGCCGTCCCGCCTTTTCCGCAGCTCCCTTCCCCGCACAGTGAGGTTTGGTCCGCCATGTCTTCGCACCGCGAGGCACCGGAGATCGCCAAGGATCCCGTCGCCGACTCGTCCGACCTGTACGCCTTCGTCAGCCCCGACCGTCCCGACTCGGTGACGGTGATCGCGAACTACGTACCGTTGCAGCTGCCCTCCGGCGGCCCGAACTTCTTCGAGTTCGGCGACGACGTGCGGTACGAGATCCACGTCGACAACGACGGCGACGGGCAGGCCGACGTCACGTACCGGTTCGAGTTCACCACCGAGATCACGAACCCGAACAGCTTTCTCTACAACACCGGCCCGATCGACTCGCTGGACAGCCCGAACTGGAACCGCCGGCAGTTCTACAGCCTGACCCGCATCGCCGACGGCCGGGCGCACCAGCTCGCACACCGGCTGCCCTGCCCGCCGTGCAACGTCGGCCCGCTCTCCACCCCGAAGTACGCCGACCTCGTGCGGCAGGCCACGTTCACGCTCTCGACGGGGGAGCGGGTGTTCGCCGGGCAGCGGGCCGACGGGTTCTTCGTGGACCTGGGTGCGATCTTCGACCTGGGCACGCTGCGGCCGTTCCAGCAACTCCACGTCGCCGGGAGGAAGCTCTTCAAGGCCGAGGGGGAGCCGGTCAACGCCACCGACCGGTTGAACGTGCACAGCATCGCCATGCAGATCCCGCTCACCAAGGTGCGCCGCCGGGCTAACCGGTACGGCGTGACCGACCGGGCCTCGGTGATCGGCGTGTGGACGACCGCGTCCCGGCGGCAGGTCCGGGTGCTCGGCGACCGGGGGGCCGCGGACACCCCGGCCGGCCCGTTCACGCAGGTCTCCCGGCTCGGCAACCCGTTGTTCAACGAGGTCGTGGTGCCGATGGCGCAGAAGGACCTGTGGAACTCGCTGCCGCCCACCGAGGACAAGCGCTTCGCGCGGTTCGTCGAGCGGCCGGAACTCGCCGCCCTGCTGCCGGCCCTCTACCCGGACGTCTTTCCCAACCTCGACCGGCTCAACAAGTCGAAGAAGGCCCGCGCCGACCTGGTGGCGATCCTGCTGACCGGCATCCCGGAGGGGCTGATCGACGGGTTCACCAACAACACCGGTGAGATCCAGGCCGACCTGCTGCGGCTGAACACGGCGATCCCGCCGAGCCGCCGGCCGAACCGGTTCGGCCTGTTGGGCGGCGATCTCGCCGGTTTCCCGAACGGCCGGCGGGTCACCGACGACGTGGTGACGATCGCGCTGCGGGCGATCGCGGGGCTGACCGTGCCGCTCGTCGACCGGACGTTCCAGCCGGACGCCGCGGCGGCGGCGGTCACGCCCGGGCTCGACGCCACCGACGTGACCGCACCGTTTCTCGGTGCCTTCCCCTACCTGGGTACGCCGTACGACGGCTTCAACAATCCGGCCGCCTGAATCTGGGAGTAGCGATGCATTCGTACGGGCCCTCGGAGCGGGGGAGTGTCGTCCTCGACCTGGGCGGCGACACCGGCGCGTTGATCATCTACACCGGACAGGGCCGGCGTGGTCAGGAGATCGAGATCAGCCGGGACGGCGCGCCGCGTACCCACTCGGCCGTGCGGGAGCGCCGGGTGCAGGACGGCACCTTCCACAGTGCGGTCTACCCGGATCTGCCCGCCGGCCGCTATACCGTCTGGTGGGACGAGCGTACGCCGGCCGGCTCGGTTGACGTCCCGGGTGGAGCGATCGCGGAGTTCGTCTGGCCGACCAGCCCTCCCCGCGGGACCGGCTGAGGCCAGGCCCGCTTCCGCCGTCACGCCCTGTCCACATTGTGGGCAGGGCGCTCGCGGTGTTTGGCGGCTCGGCGGGCGGGTCGGGCGCCGCCGCGTTAACCTGTGCTTCACCAAGATCAACGATCCTGGTCGCCGCACCGCCGGCCAGCCGGCGCGCCGGCGCCACAAGAGAAAACTCCGGCAACTCGCCGGAGAGGGCGTTACTCGGCCGGGGTTTGAATCGATAGGGCAGGTTGCGGGGCCGGGCGGTCGGATGGTCGTCCGGATGGTGTCGGGAGGGCGACTCCATTATCAAGTTTGGCTTGACGGCGCACGCATTACACGCGTGTAATTTGAATGGGGTTGTTCGCACGGAACGCTACAAATCGGTACCGGACGGACAAGCACGCCTTTCGCGTGGGGGGTTGCAGCGGCGATGACGCCGGTGCGCGACAAGGAGGCAATTGATGGACGGCCAGCTTGAGGCGGCCGACCTGCTCGGTAACGCGCCGGAGTGGCAGGAGCGGGCGTTGTGCTCGCAGACCGACCCGGAGGCGTTCTTTCCCGAGAAGGGCGGCTCGACCCGCGAGGCGAAGCGGATCTGCTCGCGCTGCGAGGTCAAGACCGAATGCCTGGAATACGCTCTCGGCCACGACGAGCGGTTCGGCATCTGGGGAGGCCTCTCCGAGCGCGAGCGCCGCAAGCTCAAGCGGCGCGCCGCCTGACGTCGCGGCGGTCCGGGGTGGTGGGGGCCGCTCCGGATCCGCTCCGCGGCCCGGGCGTCGTCATGGCCGACTCAGGCCAGCTCGTCCGGATCGACCCCGAGCAGGTTCGCCACCTGCTCGATGATGACGTCGTGGACGAGGTCCGCCAGGTCCTCGCGGTCCATCGCGCGGAACTCGAGCGGCCGGCGGTAGAGCACGATCCGCGGCGGCACCTCCTGGCGGCCCGGCCGGCCGGGCAGCAGGCGGGCCAGCGGCACCTCGCCGTCCTCGAGGACGTCGGAGTCGTAGACGTTGAGCTCCGGCGGCACGTCCTCCACGGCGAACTCGACGCCCGCCAGCTCCTTGGCGAACCGCCGTTCCAGCGCCTCGACGGTGTCCAGCACGAGGTCGTCGAAGACCTCGGCCTTGGTCCGCGCCAGCGGCACCGTCGCCGGCACGAGCCGGCCGCGCAGGCCGCGGCCGTGGCGGTCGCGGCGGGTGCGCCGGCCGGAGCCGGGGCGGCGGTGTTCCGGGCTTCCCATGACGCACAGGGTAGCCCCCGACCTGCGCCGGCCCGCGGCAGTGGCGTCCCGCTGGCGCGGCGGCGCCGGACCGGCGGAATTGTGATCACCAAGACGGGCGTGTCGCAACGCGAACCGGTGCGCCGGAGCCGGTAATGGAGATACCCTGCCGCCGTGAGGTCACCACGGCGCTGCTCCCGAAACGGCTGCCCCCGGCAAGCGGTCGCCACATTGACCTATGTCTACAACGAGTCCACCGCCGTGGTGGGCCCGCTGGCCGCGTTCGCCGAGCCGCACACGTACGACCTCTGCGAGCCGCACGCCCGTAGCCTGACCGCGCCGCGCGGTTGGGACGTGGTCCGCCACGAGGGTGAGTTCGAGCCGCCGCCCCCTACGACGGACGATCTCGTCGCCCTGGCCGAAGCCGTCCGCGAAGCCGCCCGCCCGGCCCCACCCCGCCCTCCGGACGACCCTCACGACCCGACCCCGTCAACCGGCCGCCGCGGTCACCTGCGAGTAATCCCCCCCACCCACTGACCCCGCAGACCCCCGCGTTGATCATGAAGTTGTAGCGCCTTGGGTCGGCGCGTCGCCGCTACAACTTCATGATCAACTAGGCCCCCCGGCGGGCCGGTGGGTCAGTGGCCCAGGAGGCGGGTGAAGGTGGCGGCCCGGCGGGAGGGGCGGCTGGTGCGGAGTTCGGCGCGGTCGGCGCTCTGCATGATCTTGAGGCCGGTGTTCACCGCCAGCCACCGGACCGGCTCCGGCTCCCATCTCGGGGAGCGGTGGTTGACCCAGGGGAGCGCCGTCAGGTCGCTGTCCTCGCCGCGGATCAGGTCGGCCAGGGTGCGGCCCGCCAGGTTGCTGGTGCCGACGCCGTCGCCGACGTAACCGCCGGCCCAGGCCAGGCCCGTCGCCCGGTCCAGGCCGACGGACGCGGCCCAGTCCCGGGCCACGCCGAGCGGGCCGCCCCAGGTGTGGGTCACCGGCACGTCCGGGCCGAGCACCGGAAACAGCTCGGAGAGGGTACGCCGCAGCGCGGCGAACACCCGCGGCTCCCGGTCGTACGCGGGGCGGACCCGGGAGCCGAAGTGGTAGGGGGCACCCCGCCCGCCGAACGCCAGCCGCCCGTCGCCGGTGCGCTGACCGTAGATGACCATGTGCCGGTGGTCGGCGAACGTCTCCCGCGCGGCGAGCCCGATCGCGGCCCACGTCGCGGCGGTGAGCGGCTCGGTGGCGATCATGAGCGAGTACACCGGCGCGACGGTCCGGCGCAGCCCGGGCAGCCCGGGCGTGTACCCCTCGGTGGCCCGGACCACGACCGGCGCCCGTACCGTGCCGGCCGGGGTCACCGCAGCGCCCGGGCGGACCGCTGTCACCCGGGTGCGCTCGTGGATGGTCACCCCCCGGCGCTCCACCGCGCGGGCGAGCCCGCGGACCAGCCGCGCCGGGTGCACCGCCGCGCAGTGCGGGGTGTACGTGCCGCCGAGCACCCCCTCGGCGGCGCACCGGGCGGACGCCTCGGTCGCGTCCAGCAGCACCAGGTCACCGTCGTCGAGCCCGTACGCCCGGGCCGTGGCGACCTCCGCGCGGGCCCGGTCCAGTTGCGCGGCGGTGCGGGCGAGCACGACCGTCCCGCCGTACGCCCAGTCGCAGTCGATGCCCTCCGCCGCGACCACCCGGCCGACCTCGCGCACCGTTTCGTGCATGGCGCGCTGCATGGCGAGCGCGGCGTCCCGGCCGTGCCGGCGGGCGAGCGCGGGCAGCGACGTCGGGAAGAGCGCGGAGCACCACCCGCCGTTGCGGCCGGACGCGCCGTACCCGGCGATCTCGGCCTCCAGCACGACGACCCGCAGCGTCGGGTCGGCGGCTGTCAGGTAGTACGCCGTCCACAGCCCGGTGTAGCCGGCACCCACGATCACCACGTCGGCGAGCGTGTCACCGGGCAGCGACGGGCGCGGCGCCAGCGGCTCGTCCACCGTGGACAGCCAGTACGACAGCTCCGGGTAGCGCACGGGTCCTCCTGACGGCGGTGGCCGGGCCGAGGACGGGTCGGCCCGGCCGGAGCGGATGCGGAAGCTACAGCCGGGACCACGCCTCGGTGAGGACGGCCCGGAGGATCTGCTCCATCTCGTCGAACTGCTGCTGCTCGGCGATCAGCGGCGGGGCGAGCTGCACGACCGGGTCGCCCCGGTCGTCGGCCCGGCAGTACAGGCCGGCGGAGAAGAGCGCGGTGGACAGGAACCCGCGCAGCAGCCGCTCGGACTCGGCCTCGTCGAACGTCTCCCGGGTCGCCTTGTCCTTGACCAGCTCGATTCCGTAGAAGTACCCGTCGCCGCGTACGTCGCCGACGATCGGCAGGTCGTGCAGCTTCTCCAGGGTGGCGCGGAACGCCGCCTCGTTGGCCCGTACGTGGCCGATCAGGTCCTCGCGGGCGAAGACCTCCAGGTTGGCCAGGGCCACGGCGCAGGAGACGGGGTGCCCGCCGAAGGTCACGCCGTGGGCGAACATCCCGGTCTCGGTGAGGAACGGCTCCATCAGCCGGTCGCTGGCGATCATCGCGCCGAGCGGGGCGTAGCCGGAGGTGATCCCCTTGGCGGTGGTGATGATGTCGGGCTGGTAGCCGTACCGGGTGGCGCCGAAGTATTCACCCAGCCGGCCCCACGAGCAGATCACCTCGTCGGAGACGAGCAGGACGTCGTACGCGTCGCAGATCTGCCGGACCCGCTCGAAGTAGCCGGGCGGCGGCGGGAAGCAGCCGCCGGAGTTCTGCACCGGCTCCAGGAAAACGGCGGCGACGGTGTCCGGCCCCTCCCGCTCGATGGCCCGGCCGATCTCCTCGGCGGCCCAGCGGCCGAACGCCTCGGGGTCGTCGCCGTGCTCGGGCGCCCGGTAGAAGTTGGTGTTCGGCACCTTGATCCCGCCGGGCACCAGCGGCTCGAAGTCGGTCTTGATTCCGGGCAGGCCGGTGATCGACAGCGCGCCCATCGACGTCCCGTGGTAGGCGATGTACCGGCTGACCACCTTGTGCTTGGTCGGCTTGCCGGTGCGCTTGAAGTACGCCCGGGCGAGCTTCCATGCCGCCTCGACGGCCTCCGACCCGCCGGTGGTGAAGAAGACCCGGTTGAGGTCGCCCGGGGTCAGCGTGGAGATCTTCTCGGCCAGCTCGACGGCCTTCGGGTGGGCGTACGACCACAGGGGGAAGTACGCCAGCTCGCTCGCCTGCTTGGCGGCGGCGTCGGCCAGCTCGGTGCGGCCGTGGCCGGCGTTGACGACGAAGAGCCCCGCGAGCCCGTCCAGGTAGCGCCGGCCCTGGGAGTCCCAGACGTACGCGCCCTCGCCGCGCACGATTGTCGGTACCTCGCCGGCGGAGTAGCTCGCCATCCGGGTGAAGTGCATCCAGAGGTGGTCGGTGGCGTTGGCCATGTCAGCCCCATCGGGTCTCGGGCCGGTCAGGGGTGACACCGGCCGCTCGTGACCACGGTTATCCCACAGCGCGTGGCCTCCTGGCAAGTGGTATCGGTTGCGCTACGGGCATGATGCAACGGATTCGCGAGGCCGTAGCGGTTAGTTACGACGGATTCCGTACCGGACGTCGGCGGAGGCGCCGCCGGCCCGCCCGTGCGTCAGCGCATGCGGGCCGACATCCTGGCCGCTCCCTTTGCTCTGCTTCAACCGGCGCAACAGGTTCCGCTTCGAAATGGTGCGTGGGCTGAAGCAGAGCAAAGGGGGTCCGGCGGGGTGGTCGGGGCGCGGATGGCGCGCGAATCGGCTGACCCCTGCGCCCCTTGCTGACCGACCTGTCCAGGGCATCCGCGGGGCTCTTCGTGATGTCCGGAAGTGCGCGAAACAGTCCTGACCGCAACACGCCGGTAGACCGGCGACACCGCCACGCACAGTGGCTAACCTGCGCCCCAACGTGACCATGGACGGGAGGGCCGATGGGCAACGAGGTACTGCGGGTGGCGATGGCGGACAAGGGCGAGACCGCCGAGTCCCTGGCGGCGAAGGTCGGCGTCGACCCGAAGACGGCGGGCCGCTGGCTCGCCGACGGCCGGATCCCGCATCCACGGACCCGGATCGCGGTAGCGGAGATCCTCGGGCGGGAGGCCGCCGAACTCTGGCCGGAGGCGTTCCGCCGCCGCGACCTGCCGTGGTTCCGGCCGTGGGCCGAGCTGGAGCAGGACGCCGCCTCGATCCGGTCCTACGAGCCGCTGCTGGTGCCGGGGCTGCTCCAGACCGAGGCGTACGCCCGGGCGGTGCTGTCGACCGGCGGCCTGCTGCCGCCCGCCGAGGTGGAGGAGATCGTGGCGTCGCGGCTCGACCGGCAGCGGGTGCTCGCCCGGGAGGTCCCGATGCAGCTCGTCGTGGTGATCGACGAGGTGGTGCTGCGTCGCCGGGTGGGGGACCGGTCGGTGATGGCCGGGCAGCTCGCGCACCTGGCCGCGACGGGCGAGCGGGAGCACGTGCAGGTGCGGGTGATCCCGGCGGAGCACCCGTGGCACACCGGCCTGGCCGGGCCGTTCGTGCTGGCCCGGATGCCGGACGGCGAGGAGGTGGCCTATCTGGACAATCAGCTCCGCGGTCAGATGGTGACCGAGCGTGCCGACATTGCTAGCCTGGGCGCGAGATGGGAGAGCGTCACCGGTGAGGCGCTGCCCCGTCGCCGGTCCGTCGAGCTGATCAGGGAAGTGGCGACGACATGGACATGACCGACGCCCGCTGGCGCACCGCGACCCGCAGCAGCAACAACGGCGGCAACTGCGTCGAGGTGGCCGACAACCTGCCGGGCCGGGTCCTGGTGCGGGACAGCAAGGACCGCGACGGCGGCACCCTGGCGTTCAGCCCCGGCGCCTGGCGCGCGTTCGTCGCCGCCACCGCGCGGCGCGCCCCCTGACCCGGCGCGCCGATCAGGCCGTGCCCCAGGTGTACGTCTGCTTGCGCAGCTTGAGGTAGACGAACGCCTCGGTCGACAGCACGCCCTCGACCGCGCGCAGCCGTTGCAGGATCTCCAGCAGGTGGTCGTCGTTGCGGCAGACCACCTCGGTGAGCAGGTCGAACGAGCCGGCGGTGATGACCACGTAGTCGACCTCGTCCAGCTCGGCGAGCCGGTCGGCCACCGCCTCCAGGTCCCCGTTGGTCCGCAGGCCGATCATGGCCTGGCGGGGGAACCCGAGCTGGAGCGGGTCGGTGACCGCCACGATCTGCATCACCCCGGCGTCGAGCAGGCGCTGCACCCGCTGGCGCACCGCCGCCTCGGAGAGCCCGACCGCCTTGCCGATCGTCGCGTACGGCCGGCGGCCGTCCTCCTGGAGCTGCTCGATGATCTGCTTGGCCACGTCATCGAGCAGAGCGTGGCTGGCGCCTTCACGGACGGTGACGCGCCGCCCGCCGTTGCCGTTGTCGTGGTTCCGGTTCGTCATCGACCGCTCCCCATGTCCGTTCCCGGGATGAGCCTAGTGCCATCGCGCAGTCTGGCGTATTTCGTTGCCAGAGGCTATTCCCGCAACGGAATCCCTTGTAAGGAAGGTCACCCCATGTCAGGATCAGTCGTCCACCGCACTTGACCCTCCCGCCGGCGCGCCACCCCCGTCCCGCGTCGCCGACGCTGACCCCTTAGGAGTCGTCACATGCGTACTCCCTTTCGGCCCCTCACCCGGCGTGGACTGCTGACCGGCACCCTCGGCTCGGCGGCGCTGCTCGCCGCCGGCGGCTCGCTCGCCGGCTGCGGCACGAAAGCCGCGACGCAGACCGAGGCCGGCTGCGTCAGCGAGGACCTCTCCGCGAACGAGAAGACCCTGGCCTTCTCGAACTGGCCGCAGTACATGGACGTCGACGAGAACGACGAGTCGAAGCGGCCCACCCTTGACGAGTTCGTCACGAAGACCGGCATCGAGGTGACCTACACCGAGGACGTCAACGACAACAACGAGTTCTTCGGCAAGGTGCAGAACCAGCTCGCCGCCTGCCAGGGCACCGGGCGGGACATGTTCGTCGTCACCGACTGGATGGCGGCCCGGATGATCCGGCTCGGCTGGGTCCAGAAGCTCGACAAGTCGAAGCTGCCGAACGTCGAGGCGAACCTCCTCTCCTCGCTGCGCAACCGCTCCTTCGACCCGGAGAGCCAGCTCGCCGTCCCGTGGCAGTCCGGCCTCGCCGGCGTCGCCTACAACGGCAACGTCACCAAGGAGATCCGTACGGTCGACGAGCTGCTCACCCGCCCCGACCTCAAGGGCAAGGTGACGGCGCTGTCCGAGATGCGCGACACGATGGGCCTGCTGCTCCAGTCGAACGGCCACGACCCGGCCAACTTCACCGCCGCGCAGTTCGACGACGCGCTCAACAAGCTCAAGAAGGCAGTCGACTCCGGCCAGATCCGCAAGTTCACCGGCAACGACTACGCGCCGGACCTGGCCAAGGGCGACATCGCCGCGTGCATCGCCTGGTCCGGTGACGTGATCCAGCTCGGCTTCGAGGACGAGAAGATCAAGTTCGTGGTGCCGGATTCGGGCGTCATGCTCTGGTCGGACAACATGATGGTGCCGAACAAGGCCACCCACAAGGCGAACGCCGAGCAGCTCATCAACTACTACTACGACCCGGCGGTCGCCGCGCGGCTCGCCGCGTACGTCAACTACATCTGCCCGGTCCAGGGCGCCCAGGCCGAGATGGAGAAGATCGACCCGGAGCTGGCGGCCAACCCGCTGATCTTCCCGGACGAGGCGATGCTGTCGAAGTCCAAGGTGTTCATGGCGCTGGACGAGAAGCAGGAGAGCGAGTACGAGCGCAAGTTCCAGCAGGTCATCGGAGCGTGACGAGGATGGGGCACGACGCGACACCGGCCGGTGACCTCCGGCTCGCCAACCTCACCAAGCGGTTCGGCGTCTTCACCGCGGTGGACGACCTCAGCCTGACCATCCCGCAGGGCTCCTTCTTCGCCCTGCTCGGCGCGTCCGGCTGCGGCAAGACCACCACGCTGCGGATGATCGCCGGGCTGGAGGAGCCGACCGGCGGGCAGGTCCTGCTCGGCGACCGGGACATCGCCCGGCTGCGCCCGTACAAGCGGCCGGTGAACACGGTGTTCCAGTCGTACGCGCTGTTCCCGCACCTCGACATCGCCGAGAACGTGGCCTTCGGGCTGCGCCGGCGCGGCATCCGCAAGGTGGACGACGAGGTCCAGCGGATGCTGTCGCTGGTGCAGCTCGACGGCTTCGGCAAGCGCCGCCCCGCCCAGCTCTCCGGCGGGCAGCAGCAACGTGTCGCACTGGCCCGGGCCCTCATCAACCACCCGCAGGTGCTGCTGCTGGACGAGCCGCTCGGCGCGCTCGACCTGAAGCTGCGCCGGCAGATGCAGATCGAGTTGAAGCGGATCCAGACCGAGGTCGGCATCACCTTCGTGCACGTCACCCACGACCAGGAGGAGGCCATGACGATGGCCGACACGGTCGCGGTGATGAACGCCGGCCGGATCGAGCAGCTCGGCGCGCCCGCCGACATCTACGAGTTCCCGGCGACCGCCTTCGTCGCGAACTTCCTCGGCCAGTCCAACCTGCTCGCCGGCGAGGCCGCCGGGCCCGCCGGGGACGAGGTCCCGGTCTCGGCGCACGGCAGCCGCTTCTCGGTGCCCGCCGCCCGCGCACGCGCCGACCGGGGCCCGGTCTACCTCGGGGTACGCCCGGAGAAGCTGCACCTGGCCGGCTCCGCCGACCAGGTTCCCAGCGGCCACCAGCACGTCGACGGCGTGGTCACCGACGCCTCCTACGTGGGGGTGAGCACCCAGTACCTGCTGCGGACGAGCTGGGGGAGCGAGCTGTCGGTGTTCGTGGCGAACAGCGGCGTTCACCAGCAGCTACCGGTCGGCGGTGCGGCGGTGGCGTACTGGGACCCGCGGCACGCGTTCCTGCTGCCGCGGGAGCCGGGCGAGGACGACCGCACCACCCCGGTGCTCGACGAGCCGGTTGGTGCCAGCTCATGACCGTCCTCGCTCATGTGCCGACCGGGCAGTCGGCGGCGTCCTCCCCGCCGCCGGCCGCCCGGCGCGGGCGGTACCGGCTCCTGCCGTACCTCCTGCTCCTTCCCGGCGCGGCCTGGTTGTTCCTGTTCTTCGCCCTGCCACTTCTCCAGCTCGCCGCGGCCAGCCTGTACGACCCCACCGGCTCGCTCGCCACCGGGTACGCGATGACCTGGGCGTTCGGCAACTACCCGGAGGCGCTCCAGACGTACTGGCCGCAGTTCAGCCGCTCGTTCCTGTACGCCGGCATCGCCCTGGTCCTGGCGCTGCTGATGGGCTACCCGCTGGCGTACGCGATCGCCCAGAAGGCCGGCCGGTGGAAGAACCTGCTGCTGGTCTGCGTGGTCGCGCCGATGTTCACCAGCTTCCTGGTGCGCACCCTGGCCTGGAAGACGATCCTGTCCGACAACGGCTGGCTGGTCGGCCTGCTACGCGACATCCACCTGCTCGGCCCCGACGGCCGGCTGCTGGCCACCCCGGTCGCGGTGGTGCTCGGCCTGACGTACAACTTCCTGCCGTTCCTGGTGCTGCCGCTGTACGCGAGCCTGGAGCGGCTCGACTACCGGCTGCTGGAGGCGGCGAGCGACCTGTACGCGAGCCCGCTCCAGACGTTCCGGCGGGTCACGCTGCCGCTGTCGATGCCCGGCCTGATCGCCGGCACGCTGCTGTTCTTCATCCCGGCGACCGGCGACTACATCAACGCCGAACTGCTCGGCACGCCCAACGAGTACATGATCGGTAACGTCATCGACTCGGCGTTCCTGGTCCGGCTGGACTACCCGCAGGGCGCGGCGCTGTCGTTCCTGCTGATGGCGGCGATCCTCGCGGTGGTGTTCGTGTACCTGCGCAAGGCCGGCACGGAGGAAGTTCTATGAGGTTCTCCCGCTGGCTGGCCGACCGCTGGGTGATGGGCGTCGCGCTGCTCGTGCTCGGCTACCTGTTCCTGCCGATCGCCGTGGTCGCCGCCCTCTCCTTCAACCGGCCGTCGAGCCGCCTGTCGTACGACTTCAACGAGTTCACCCTCGACAACTGGCGCAATCCCTGCGCCACCTCGGACATGTGCGACGCGGTCGTGCGCAGCGTGCAGATCGGGTTCATCTCGACCGTCGTCGCCACCGTCCTCGGCACGCTCATGGCGTTCGCCCTGGCCCGGCACGCCTTCCGCGGCCGGTCCGGGATCAACGTGCTGATCTTCCTGCCGATGGCGACGCCAGAGCTGGTCATGGGCACGTCGCTGCTCGCGCTGTTCGTCGCCGGCGGGGTGCCGCTCGGCTTCTGGACCGTGGTCATCGCGCACGTCATGTTCTGCGTGTCGTTCGTGGTGGTCACCGTGAAGGCGCGGCTGTCCGGCATGGACCGGCGGCTGGAGGAGGCCGCGATGGACCTCTACGCCAGCGAGTGGCAGACGTTCCGCCGGATCACCCTCCCGCTGGTGCTGCCCGGCATCGTGGCCGCCGCGCTGCTCGCCTTCTCGCTGTCGTTCGACGACTTCATCATCACGAACTTCAACTCCGGCACCACCGTCACGTTCCCGATGTACGTCTGGGGCGCCGCCCAGCGGGGCATCCCGCCGCAGGTCAACGTCATCGGCACCGCGATGTTCGCGATCGCGCTGCTGCTGGTGCTGGCCACCACGCTGCGCGGGCGGCGGGCCCGCCGGGCCGCGGTCGCCGCGCCCGTGGCCGTCGGGCAGGCGGGCGGCCGGTCATGACCGGCTCCCATACCGGCCGGACCGCCCACCCGGTGGCGCGGACCCTCGCCGACGCGGCACCCGTGCCGTACTGGCTCGACCGGCCCGAACGTCCCGACCCGCTGCCGCCGCTGCACGGCACCACCGACACCGACCTGCTCGTCGTCGGCGGCGGCTACTCCGGGCTGTGGACGGCGCTGCTCGCCAAGCAGGACCACCCCGACCGGGACGTGCTGCTGGTCGAGGCGGGCACCTGCGGCTGGGCGGCGTCCGGGCGCAACGGCGGCTTCTGCGCCGCGTCGCTCACCCACGGCCTCGCCAACGGCGTCGAGCGGTTCCCGCACGAGATCGCCGAGCTGGACCGCCTCGGCCGGGAGAACCTCGACGGCATCGCGGCGACCGTCGAGGCGTACGGCATCGACTGCGACTTCGAACGCACCGGCGAGCTGTCGGTGGCGGTCGAGCCGTACCAGCTCGCCGGGCTCGCCGAGGACGCGGAGCTGGCCCGGCGGTACGGGCACGACGTCACCCTGCTCGACGCCGACGAGGTGCGTGCCGAGGTGGACTCACCGACGTACCTCGGTGGGCTCTGGGACCGCGACCGGGTGGCGATGGTCGACCCGGCGAAGCTGGCCTGGGGACTGCGCCGGGCCGCCCGCGACCTGGGCGTACGGATCCACGAGCACACCCGGGTCACCGGCCTGCGCCGCGACGGCGCGGCGTTGCGGGCGACCACCGCCGGGGGCGCGGAGGCCGCGCCGGGGCAGGTGCGTGCCCGGCAGGTGGTGCTGGCGACGAACGCGTTCCCGCCGCTGCTGCGCCGCCTGCGCGCGTGGATCGTCCCGGTGTACGACTACGCGCTGATGACCGAGCCGCTGACCGACGCCCAGCGGAAATCGATCGGCTGGACCAACCGGCAAGGGCTCGCGGACACCGGCAACCAGTTCCACTACTACCGGATCACCGGCGACGGGCGGATCCTCTTCGGCGGGTACGACGCGGTCTACCACTACGGCAACCGGGTCGCGCCCGCACTGGAACAGCGCGCCGCCACCTTCACGGCTCTGGCTCAGCACTTCTTCACCACGTTCCCGCAGCTCGACGGGTTGCGGTTCAGCCACCGCTGGGGCGGCGTCATCGACACCAGCACCCGGTTCTGCCCGTTCTTCGGCACCGCCCACGAGGGGCGGCTGGCGTACGCGGCCGGCTACACCGGGCTCGGCGTCGGCGCGACCCGCTTCGGCGCCCGCGTGATGCTCGACCTGCTCGCCGGCGAGGACACCCCGCTGACCCGGCTCGACCTGGTGCGCGGCAAGCCGCTGCCGTTCCCGCCGGAACCCGTCCGGGCCGCCGGCATCCACCTCACCCGCTGGTCCCTCGCCCGCGCCGACGAGCGGCAGGGCCGGCGCAACCTCTGGCTCCGTACTCTCGACCGCCTTGGACTGGGGTTCGATTCCTGATGCGCATCCTGCTCGTCGGCGCCGGTGGCGTCGGCTCCGCCGCCGTATCCATCGCCGCCCGGCGTACCTTCTTCGAGACCATGGTCGTCGCCGACCACGACCTGGGCCGCGCGTCGCGTGCCGTGACCGGCCGGGACGGGCGCTTCGTCGCCGCGGCGGTCGACGCCTCCTCGGCCGACGCGGTCGCCGCGCTCTGCCGGGAGCACCGGATCACGCACGTGCTCAACGCCGTCGACCCGCGCTTCGTCATGCCGATCTTCGACGGCGCCTACGCCGCCGGGGCCGACTACCTCGACATGGCGATGTCGCTGTCCCACCCGCACCCGTCCCGGCCGCATGCCGAAACCGGGGTCAAACTGGGCGACGAGCAGTTCACCCGGTCCGCCGCGTGGACGGACGCCGGCCGGCTGGCGCTGTGCGGCATCGGGGTCGAGCCGGGCCTGTCCGACGTGTTCGCCCGGTACGCCGCCGACGAGCTGTTCGGTGAGATCGACGAGATCGGCGTCCGCGACGGGGCAAACCTCACCGTGGACGGGTACGACTTCGCGCCGTCGTTCTCGATCTGGACGACAATCGAGGAGTGCCTGAACCCGCCGGTCATCTGGGAGGCCGGCCGGGGCTGGTACACGACCCCGCCGTTCTCCGAGCCCGAGGTGTTCCACTTCCCGGAGGGGATCGGCCCGGTCGAGTGCGTGAACGTCGAGCACGAGGAGGTGCTGCTGATCCCGCGCTGGGTGGAGGCGAAGCGGGTCACCTTCAAGTACGGCCTCGGCAACGAGTTCATCGAGGTGCTGAAGACGCTGCACAAGCTCGGCCTCTCGTCGACGTCGCCGGTCCGGGTCGGCGGCGTGTCGGTCTCGCCCCGCGACGTGGTGGCGGCCTGCCTGCCCGACCCGGCCACCCTCGGCGACCGGATGCGCGGCAAGACCTGCGCCGGCACCTGGGTCCGTGGGACCGGCGTCGACGGGCAACCGCGCGAGGTGTACCTGTACCACGTGGTCGACAACGAATGGTCGATGGCGGAGTACGGCCACCAGGCCGTCGTCTGGCAGACGGCGGTGAACCCGGTCGTGGCGCTGGAACTGCTGGCCGGCGGCGCCTGGTCCGGTACCGGCGTGCTCGGCCCGGAGGCGTTCCCGCCGGTGCCCTTCCTCGACCTGCTGACCGCCTACGGCTCGCCGTGGGGAATGGAGGAGCGGTGACCCGCTACGGACCCATGTACGGCCCCGACATCACGTTCCTCGGGGTGCCGCCCTGCACGCTCGGCGAGCCGGTCACCTACGCCGACGCCGACGTGGTCATCATCGGTGCGCCGTTCGACGGCGGCACGTCGCACCGGCCCGGCACCCGGTTCGGACCGTCGGCCATCCGGCAGGCCTGCTACCTGCCGCACGACGGCTCCCGCCCCTCGCTCGCCTTCCGCGTGGACGCGTTGCGGGACCTGCGCGTCTACGACGCCGGCGACGTGGAGATGTTCTCCGGCGACATCGAGCGGTCGTTGTCCGCCCTCGAGGAGGCCGTGTTCGCGGTGGCGTCGGCCGGGGCGATCCCGGTCGTCCTCGGCGGCGACCACTCCATCGCCCTGCCCGACGCCACCGGGGTGGCCCGGCACCACGGGCTCGGACGGGTGTCGCTTGTGCACTTCGACGCGCACGCCGACACCGGGGACGTCGAGTTCGGCTCCCTGCAGGGGCACGGCCAGCCGATGCGGCGGCTCATCGAGTCCGGCGCGGTACGCGGCGACCGGTTCCTCCAGATCGGCCTGCGCGGCTACTGGCCCGGCCCCTCCGTGCTGTCCTGGATGGCCGAGCAGCGGATGCGGTCGTACGAGATGACCGAGCTGGTGGCGCGCGGCCTGGACGTCTGCCTCACCGAGGCGTTCGACATCGCGGTGGACGAGTGCGAGGGCGTGTTCCTCTCCGTCGACGTGGACGTGGTCGACCCCGGCATGGCACCCGGCACCGGCACTCCCGAACCGGGCGGCCTCACGTCGCGGCAGCTCCTCGACGCGGTCCGCCGGGTCTGCTACGAACTGCCCGTCGTGGGAGTCGACGTGGTCGAGGTCGCCCCGCCGTACGACCACGCCGACATCACCGCGTACCTGGGCAACCGCGTAGTCCTGGAATCCCTCTCCGCGATCGCGAGACGCCGCCGCGACGCCGCCGGCGGCCTGCCCTGGACCCCAACCCAACCCTTACTAGACTCCCGCTGATCCCCCTCCCGGCCCCCCACCCCCGCTCCTGTCGATCATGGAGTTGTGGTGGCCGGTTGGTAGGCATTTGCGGCTTATCTGAGGCGCCACAACTCCATGATCGACGAGAGTGTCGGCGCTAGTGCCATAGCAGATCTGGGGTCGTTTCGGGGGTTGTCCACAGGGCGCCTGGTTGTCCACAGGACGGTAGTTGCGGGTGGCGGGGCCGACGTCCGGGCTGAACAGTCTGCGGTTGTGCCAGAGGAACCACATCGTTATTCGGAGCTGCTCGCCGCCGGGCACAGCCGTGAGGTCGTGCGGAGGCAGACCGCCAGCGGGCAACTGAAGCGGCTGACCCGCGGTGTCTATGGGCCGGACGACAGCTTCGCCGCACGCCTCCAGGCGACGTTCCGCCGGCTGCCCTACGGTGCGGTCGCCGGTTTCCACACCGGCGCCGGGCTGCACGGGTTCGGGATGTCCGGAACCCGTGACATCCACGTCATCGTGCCGGCCGGGTCGGTCGTACCGCAGATAGCCGGAGTCGTCGCGCACGAGTCCGTACTGCCGGTCCGCGATCCGGTGCTGGTGGCCGGGGTGCCGTGCGCGCCCGCATCCCGGTGCGCCGTCGACCTGGCACGGGTGCTACCCCGGATGGATGCCCTGCCGGTGCTCGACGCCTGCCTTCGTGGCGGAGCGTGTCGACGCGAGGATCTCGCGTCGGAGGTCGCCTGGCACTCCGGTCTGCGCGGAGTCTGTCAGGCGCGGCGACTCGTTCAGCTAGCTGATCCGCGCTCGGAATGCCGGCAGGAAAGCCAACTGCGGCTCCTGCTTGTCGATGGTGGACTGCCGTGTCCTGAGCCGCAGCTCTGGGTGCCGGACGAGGCCGGTGTGCCCCTCTACCGGCTGGACCTCGGCTATCGCAGGCGGCGCATCGGCCTCGAGTACGACGGGGCGTCACACCTCGACCGTGAGCGCTTACGGCATGACCGCTCGAGGATGAACTGGCTGGCCGCGCACGGCTGGCGGGTCAGGTACTTCACGGACCGCGACCTCTACCGCCACCCACGCCACATAGTGGCGACCGTGGCCGACCTGCTGCGCTCCTGACCCGTCGATCATGGAGTTGTGGTGCCTGTGAACGGTGCTTATCTGGTCAATCCGCCCACCGCAACTCCATGATCGACGGTCGGTGAGCCGTGGGGTCGATGCCGGGGTCGCCGATCGGCAGTGGGACGCTCACGAATGCGCCAGGGCCGGAGGGACGGTCGATGGATCGAGGCATCCTGATGGTCACCCACAGTGCTCGACTGGTGGCGGTGACCGCCGTGGCGGGGGATTCTGGAGAGAGTCCTGCTGACGAGACTCGTGAGGGTGACTCAACCACTCTCGAATCAGCCCTCCCCCACCTGGTTCCACCGGCTCGGCCCCGGCCGCCGGGCATCGGTGATCCTCGGCGGTGCGTTGCTGTCAGTCGTACTCCTCTGTTGCGCCGGCACGGCGGTCGTGAGTGCCGTGTTCGGTGAGCCGCAGCCGCAGCGCACCGGCACGTCCGCCGACGCGGCGCCGGAGCCGGTCGTCGCCGCTTCCGCAGAAAGCGCGCCGAGCGAGAGTACGCCGAGCGAGCAACCGTCCGAGGTCACCCCGTCGGCGACGGCGGCCAGCCCGATGCCGTCTCCGGTGGTGGAGGTGCGGACCGTGACCGCGACGCAGCGCATCCCGCACGCCACCCGCACCGTCAAGGACTCGTCGCTCGCCCAGGGGAAGCGGGTCGTCCGGACCCGGGGCGTCGACGGCGTCCGCACGCTGACCTACGAGGTCACGGTCACCGACGGGGTGCAGACCGGCCGGAAGCTGATCGGCTCGGAGGTCACGAAGAAGCCGGTCACCGAGGTCGTCGCGGTCGGCACCAAGCCCGCGTCGCGCTGCGACCCGAACTACAGCCCGTGTGTCCCGATCGCCAGCGACGTGGACTGCGCCGGCGGCGGCGGCAACGGCCCGGCATACGTGACCGGCCCCGTCAAGGTCATCGGCACGGACATCTACGACCTGGACCGCGACAACGACGGCTGGGGCTGCGACTGACTGATCTCGTCGATCATGGAGTTGTGGTGCCACGTAAAAGGGGTAATTCATGGCCCTTCGCCCACCACAACTCCATGATCGACCGGGGAAAGCGGGGGTCAGGCCACAGTGGAGCGGATCAGGAAGCGGACGCCTTCGGGGGCTTCCAGGCTGAAGCCGCTGCCCCGGCCGGGGACCACGTCGACCGTCAGCCTCGTGTGTTTCCACAGCTCCCACTGGGACGTGGACATCCAGAACTCGACCGGCTCGGGCACACCGTCCACGGCGAGGCTGGCGAGCAGCACGTCCGACCCGCCGGTGCGGAACTCGCCCGCCGGGAAGCACATCGGGGCGCTGCCGTCGCAGCAGCCGCCGGACTGGTGGAACATCAACGCCCCGTGCCGCTCCCGCAGCGACCGGATCAACTCGGCCGCCGCGGGAGTCAGCGAGACGACGGACATCAGAAGAAGCCCAGCTTCTTCGGGGAGTAGCTGACCAGCAGGTTCTTGGTCTGCTGGTAGTGCTCCAGCATCATCTTGTGGTTCTCCCGGCCGATGCCGGACTGCTTGTACCCGCCGAACGCGGCGTGCGCCGGGTACGCGTGGTAGCAGTTCGTCCAGACCCGGCCGGCCTGGATGGCCCGCCCGGCCCGGTACGCGGTGTTCATGTCCCGCGTCCAGACGCCGGCGCCGAGCCCGTACAGGGTGTCGTTGGCGATCTTCACGGCGTCGTCCAGGTCGGCGAACGAGGTCACCGACACGACCGGGCCGAAGATCTCCTCCTGGAAGATCCGCATCGAGTTGTCGCCCTCGAAGATCGTCGGCTCGACGTAGTACCCGCCGGACAGCTCGCCGCCCAGGTCCGCCCGCCCGCCGCCGGTCAACACGCGAGCGCCCTCCTGCCGGCCGATGTCCAGGTAGGACAGGATCTTCTCGAGCTGGTCGTTGGACGCCTGCGCGCCGATCATCGTCTCGGTGTCGAGCGGGTGGCCCTGCCGCACGTCCCGCGTCCGGGAAACCGCCGCGGCCAGGAAGTCCGCGTAGTGCCCCTGCTGGATCAGCGCCCGCGACGGGCAGGTGCACACCTCGCCCTGGTTCAGGGCGAACATCGTGAAGCCTTCGAGCGCCTTGTCGAAGAAGTCGTCGCGCGACGCGCTGACGTCGTCGAAGAAGATGTTCGGGCTCTTGCCGCCCAGCTCGAGCGTGACCGGCTTGATGTTCTCGCTGGCGTACTGCATGATCAGCCGCCCGGTGGTGGTCTCCCCGGTGAACGCCACCTTCGCCACCCGCGGGGAGGACGCGAGCGGCTTGCCGGCCTCGACGCCGAAACCGTTGACGACGTTGACCACGCCGGACGGCAGCAGGTCGGCCACCAGCGACAGCCAGTGGTGGATCGACGCGGGCGTCTGCTCGGCCGGCTTGAGCACCACCGCGTTGCCGGCCGCGAGCGCCGGGGCCAGCTTCCAGGTGGCCATGAGCAGCGGGAAGTTCCACGGGATGATCTGCCCGACCACGCCGAGCGGCTCGTGGAAGTGGTACGCGACGGTGTCGTCGTCGAGTTCGCCGAGCGAGCCCTCCTGTGCCCGGATCGCGCCGGCGAAGTACCGGAAGTGGTCGATCGCGAGCGGAATGTCGGCGGCGAGCGTCTCCCGGACCGGCTTGCCGTTCTCCCAGGTCTCGGCGACCGCGAGGGACTCCAGGTTCTCCTCCATCCGGTCGGCGATCCGGTTGAGGATCAGCGCCCGCTCGGCGACCGGGGTGCGGCCCCAGGCGTCGGCGGCGCCGTGCGCCGCGTCGAGGGCCCGCTCGACGTCCTCGGCGGTGCCCCGGGCCACCTCGCAGAACGGCTGCCCGGTCACCGGGGTCGGGTTCTCGAAGTACCGCCCACCGTGCGGCTTCACGTACTCCCCGCCGATGAAGTGGTCGTAGCGGGACTGCCAGTGGGTGGGCGCGTCGTAGCGCGTCATGGGTACCTCCGCCGATCCGTTGGGGGTGGATGGCGGCGACGCTAGTTCCGGGTACGTTGCAGCGACGTTGCGCCGCCCACGTCGTACTCCTCGGCGAGCTGGCGGGCGCGGGCGACCGCGAGGGGCCGGCGGGGCGCGCCCGGCGGCAGGGCCCGCGCCAGGGTCTCCCAGACGGTGAGGTCGTCGGCGCCGGCGGGCGTCGCGGTCCAGGCCGCGAGCAGGCCCGGGTCCGCGCTGGCCAGCACGGCCGCGCGCAGCTGCCCGTCGACCAGCCGGCGCAGTCGCGCGACGCCCGGCGCGTCGGAGCCGGGCAGCAGACTTCCCGGGTACGCGTCGAGCGCGCCCGCCGGGTCGCCGCGTTCCAGCAGGTCGGTGACGGTACGGAAGTCGGCGCGCACCCGGCCGCGCAGCCGGTACGGGCGGGAGTCGAGCAGCTCGGGGCCGAGCACCCGCCGCAGCCGGGACAGTTCGGCGCGCAGGGTGACCGGGTGCAGCCGGTCGTCGCCGTAGAGGTCCAGGCCGAGCTGCTCGCCGGTGCGCCCCTCCGGATGGTCGACGAGCAGCACCAGCAGTTCGCTGTGCCGGCGGCCGAGCCGGATGCGGCGCCCGCCGACCCGCAGCTCCGCCTCGTCGCGGCCGAGCGCCGCCACGTGCACCACGTCCGGCTCGACGGGCGCCGTCCCGGCGAGGAGCGCCTCGGCGGCCCGCGCGGTGGCCCGGACCAGCGCCAGGCTCTGCGGGTTCGCCAGGTGGTCGCCGCCGGTGATGTCGACGGCGCCGAGCAGCCGGCCGGTGGTCGGGTCGTGGATCGGCGCGGCGGCGCAGGTCCACCGCTGGACGCGGCGGCTGAAGTGCTCGGTGGCGAAGATCTGCACGCTGTGGTCGACGGCGAGGGCGGTGCCGGGAGCGTTGGTGCCGGCGTGCGCCTCGTCCCAGCGGGCGCCGGGCACGAAGTTCATCCGCTCGGCCCGGCGCAGCACCCCGGGGTGCCCCTCCACCCAGAGCAGCCGCCCGTACGCGTCGCAGACCGCCATCAGGTGCGCGCCGTCCTGGGCGATGCCGCCGAGCAGGTCACGGAAGAGCGGCAGCACCCGGGCGAGGGGGTGCCCGGACCGGTAGCTCTCCAGGGTGTCGTCGGCGAGGTCGACCGGTGGGGTGCCCTCGGGGTCGAGCAGCGCCGACCGCTCCCAGGAGCGGCGGACCACCTCGCGTACCCGCTGCGGCACGGCGCCGGTGAGGAACGCCTCGTGGGCGGCACCCACCTGCGCGATCCGCTCCGCCGGATCGACGCCGATTTCCAGGGCGAGCCACGGGTCGGCCACGGGCGACCTCCTCGCGCCCATGGTGACGCAGCTCACCCGGGATCGCCAACCCGTGCGGGTGAGGAGGACGAACACGGCCGGACGGCGCAGCGGGTGCGATCCGGCTTGACCCCGTTTGTCCCGGGCGGGCCGGCGTGGAGGATGGCTCCGGCGGGTGTTTACGGAACCCTTATCTCCTGCTTGAGACCGTATGCGGGACAACGAGGAACCACGGGGAGCGGAAGCGTGCGGGTGCTGGTGGCGGACGACGAGCGGTTGCTGGCGGACACGGTCGCCGAGGGGCTGCGCCGCCTCTCGATGGCGGTCGACGTCTGCTACGACGGCGATGCCGCGCTGGAGCGGGTCGGCGTGAACCGGTACGACGTGGCGGTGCTGGACCGGGACATGCCGGGGCACACCGGTGACGAGGTGTGCCGCAGCCTCGCCGGGTCCGACGCCGGCACCCGGGTGCTGCTGCTCACCGCGGCGGCCGGCATCCGGGACCGGGTGGAGGGCCTGGGGCTGGGCGCCGACGACTACCTGACCAAGCCGTTCGCCTTCGCCGAGCTCGTCGCCCGGGTGCAGGCGCTCGGCCGGCGGTCCGCGCCGGCGCTGCCGCCGGTGCTCGAACAGCAGGGGGTGGTGCTCGACGTGGCCCGGCACACCGTCACCCGGGACGGCCGGCCGCTCAACCTGAGCCCGAAGGAGTTCGCGGTGCTGCACGTGCTGATGCGCGCGGACGGCCGGGTGGTCAGCGCGGAGGACCTGCTCGAGCAGGCGTGGGACGAGTTCGCCGACCCGTTCACGAACGTGGTCCGGGTGACCGTGATGACGCTGCGCAAGAAGCTCGGCCAGCCGTCGGTCGTGCACACCGTGCCCAAGGCCGGTTACCGGATCGGCGGCCCGGAGTGAGCCCGCGGCGCCGGGTCCTGCTGGTCGGGGTGCTCGCCCTGCTCGTCGGCTACCTGCTGCCCGGTCTGGTCCAGTGGCTTCTGGGCGCGGTGTGGTGGCGGGCCTACGAGGTGTGCCAGCTGCCGGTGCCGGGGCTGGGGACGGTGTGCGAGGCGGGCGGCGAGTTCCGCGCGCTGCTGCCGCCGCTGGCCCTCCTCGGCCTGGTCGTGGTGGCGGTGGCCACGCTCTGGGGAGCCGCCCGGTGGTGCCTGCGCCCGGTCCGCGACCTCGCCGAGCCGGTCACGCACGTGGGTCCGCAGAACCTGGGCTACCGGATCCGCCCGCGGGGCCGGGACGAGCTGGCCCGGCTGGCCCGGGCGATCGACGACATGATGGAGCGCATCACCGCCGGGTACGAGGGGCAGCGGCGGTTCGCCGCGAACGCCTCGCACGAGCTGCGGACGCCGCTTGCGGTCCAGCGGACCCTGATCGAGGTCGGCATGGCCCGGACGCTCACCGGCGAGCAGCTCGAACTGCTGACCGCCCAGCTGCTGCAGACAAACGAGCGCAACGAGCGGCTCATCGAGGGGCTGCTCGCGCTCAGCGAGAGCGACCAGGGGCTGCGCTCGTCCACCCCGCAACGCCTCGACGAGATCGCCGCCGGTGTGCTCGCCGCGTACGCCGACCGGGCCACCGAGGCCGGGGTGACCGTGGCGAGCCGGCTCGCGCCCCGCGTGGTGATGGGTGAGCGGGTGCTGCTGGAGCGCCTGGTGACCAACCTCGTGGAGAACGGGATCAAGTACAACCGGCCGGGTGGCCGGCTCACCGTCACGGTCGACGGGGCTCCGGCGCTGACCGTGGCCAACACCGGCCAGGTCGTACCGACCGAGGCGGTCGCCGGCCTCTTCGAGCCGTTCCGGCGCCTGGCGCGGGACCGGACCAACTCCGGCGGCGGCGCCGGTCTCGGCCTCGCCATCGCCCGCTCGATCACCCAGGCGCACGACGGCGTGATCGCCGCCCGGCCGGGCGAGGACGGCGGCCTGCGGGTCGACGTCCAGCTACCCGGACCGCACTGACCCAGCCGTCCGGCCGGACCACACATCGATCGACGGCACGGGAGCCGCCCGGGGCGGCCTCCCCGGCCGCAACCTGCCCGAAAAACGGACGGTCCGGTGAACGGGACCGGACGCCCGCACCTCGAACCCGTCAGGAGAGACCATGTCCCGTACCGATGTCGCGGTCCTGCCGGACCGGTCCCGCGTCGAGGAGGCCGCCCGCTGGCTGGCCGGGCGGGTGGTGCGTACGCCCGTGCTCAACTCCCCGGCCATCGACCGGCTGGCCGGCGTCCGGATCCTGCTCAAGGCGGAGAACCTCCAGGCCGGCGGCTCCTACAAGATGCGCGGGGCGATGCTCGCGGTGGGGCGGCTCGTCGCGGCCGGGCACACCGGCGTGGTCGCCCAGAGCACCGGCAACCACGCGGTGGCGGTGGCGCTGGCCGCCGGCCGGCACGGGCTGGCGGCGACCGTCGTGCTGCCGGTGGACGCCGCGCCGACCAAGGTGGCCCGGGCCCGGGCGGCGGGCGCACGGGTCGTCCTGGCCGGCACCACCGTCGAGGAGCGGCTCGCCGCCGCCCGCCGGCTCAGCGACGAGCAGGGCCACCCCATGATCGACGCGTACGACCACCCGGACGTCATCGCCGGGCAGGGCAGCGCGAGCCGGGAGCTGATCGAGCAGGCGGAGCGCGCCGGGACGCCGCTGGACGCGCTTGTGGTGCCGGTCGGTGGCGGCGGCGGCGTGGCGGGCGCGTGCCTGGCCGCGTCCGGTACACCGATCGACGTGTACGGGGTCGAGCCGGTCGGCTGCGACTCGCTGGCGCGCAGCCTGGCGGCCGGGCGGCCCACGCCGGTCGCCCCGGCCGCCACGATCGCCGACGGGCTGCGCCCCACCTGTGTGGGGGACCTGCCGTTCGCGGTCGCGCACGGGACTGTCCGGGGCGTCGTCCGGGTCGACGACGACCAGATCGCCGCGGCGTTCCGGCTGCTCCTGCTGGAGCTGAAGGTGGTCGTGGAGCCGTCCGGCGCAGCCGGGCTGGCGGGTGCGCTGCGCCTGGTGGCGGATCCCGGCGCGGTGGTGCCCGGTCCGGCCGGCGTCGGCCGCACCGGGGCCGGTCAGCGGTACCGCACGGTCGGCGTGGTGCTGACCGGCGGGAATGTCGAGGCGGAGCTGGTGGCGCGGTTGGCGACCCGGCAGCTCGCGGAAGGGAGGGCGGCATGACCACGGGGGTACGGGTCGGAGTCCTGTTCGGCGGCCCTTCGGCGGAGCACGAGGTCTCGTGCGCCTCGGCGCTCGGCGTGGCCCGGGCGCTGGCCGACGCCGGTCACCGGGTGGTGGCGATCGGGGTCACCCGCACCGGCGGCTTCCGGCTGGTGCCGGACTCGGTGCTCGCCGGCCTGCGCGCCGGCACCGGCGCCGGCCGGGCGATCGACGACCGGCTGACGGTGACCGGGCCGCTTGTGGACCTGCGGGCCGGGAACCGGGCGGGAACGGCGGTGGTCACCGCGACGAACGCGTCCGGGGCGGTGCACGCCGAGCTGGACGTGGTCTTCCCGGTCCTGCACGGCCCGTACGGGGAGGACGGGGTGGTGCAGGGGCTGCTCGAGTCGCTGGGCGTGCCGTACGTCGGGTGCGGCATCCTCGCCTCCGCCGTCGGCATGGACAAGGTCGCGATGAAGCGGGCGCTGCGCAGCGAGGGGGTGCCGATCACCCCGCACGTGTCGGTCGACGCGCTGGCCTGGGCGGAGACCGACGACCCGGAGAAGCTGGTGCTCGGGCTGCGCCGGCCGTTGTTCGTCAAGCCGGCCCGGATGGGCTCCTCGATCGGGATCTCCCGGGTGGCCGAGGGCGACGACCTGGCGGCGGCGATCGAGGAGGCACTGCGGCACGACAACGTCGTCGTGGTCGAGCAGGGCGTGACCGGCCGCGAGCTGGAGTGCGGCGTGCTCGGCGGCTGGCGCCCGGAGGCGTCCGCGGTCGGCGAGGTCCGGGTGACCGGCGGCTGGTTCGACTACCGCCAGAAGTACTTCGGCGATGCCGACCCGATGGTCGTGCCGGCCCCGCTGCCCGAGGAGGTCACCGAGCGGATCCGCGAGCTGTCGGTACGCGCGTTCGCCGCGATCGGCGGCTGGGGTCTGGCCCGGGTCGACTTCCTCTACGACGAGGCGACCGGTGACCTGTACGTCAACGAGCTGAACACGATGCCCGGCTTCACCGCGCACTCGATGTACCCGAAAGTGTGGGCCGCCTCCGGGGTCGGCTACCGGGAGGTCGTGGACCGGCTCGTCGCCCTCGCCGTCGAGCGGCCCGGCGGGCGGCCCGGCGGCGTACGGCCGGAGGGCACCCGATGATCCTGCTCTCCGACCCGCGCGTGGCGGCGGTGCCGAGCAGCGACGACGGCGATCCGCTGATCGACCTGCGGGAGCTTCCGGAGTTGCGGCTGGACGGCCGTGCGGCCGACCCTGACGGGGCGTACGCCCGGGTGCGTCGCGGTGTCGCGGAGCGGTTGCTGGCCGCGCAGCGTGCCCTGCCCGCCGGGCTGCGCCTGCTGGTCATCGAGGGGTACCGGCCGTACCAGGCGCAGCTGGACATCTTCCTCGGCTACCGGGACGAGCTGCGCAGCCGGTACCCGGAGTGGTCGGCGGAGCGGCTGCACCGGGAGACCACCAAGTTCGTCTCGCCGGTGGAGGTGGCCCCGCACAGCACCGGCGGAGCGGTGGACCTGACGCTGTGCGACGCCGACGGGACCGAACTGGACCTGGGCACGGCCGTCGACGCCACCCCCGAGGCCAGCGCGAACGCCTGCTTCACCGCCGCCCGGCACATCCCGGCGGCGGCGCGGCGCAACCGGCGGCTGCTGGCCGGGGCGCTGCGCGGGGCGGGACTCGTGAACTACCCGACGGAGTGGTGGCACTGGTCCTACGGGGACCGGTACTGGGCGCTGCTGACCGGGGCCACCCACACCCGCTACGGCCCGGTGTGACCGTCGGGTTCATTCGAAGGTTTGTTTTCGACAAGGGTCACAACGCTGAACCCGTCATCGCTCCCACGCCGTACCCGCCCGCGACACGGCACCACCGGACGAGGAGGAACGACGTGAGGGTGCAGCGCAAGCACGTGCTGGCGGCGGGTGTGGCGGTGGTCGCCGCAGGGGCGGTGGCGGTGGGCACGGGCCTCGGGTTCGCGGACACCGGCTCGCCCCGCGCCTCGGTGTGCCAGGGTTCGGTGACCTTCTCGGCCGAGGGCGGTGCGCCCGCCGCGACCAGCAACCGCTTCCCGGTGGGCACCCGGCTGCGCGTGACCAACCTGGACAACAACCGGTCGACCGAGGTGACGGTGACCGGGCCGTCGGGCAGCTGTGTCCTGCTCAACGCGGCGGCGATGGAACTGGTCCGGGAGCCGGGCAGGAACGTCGTCCGGCGAAACGTGGTCGAGGTGGTCGGCGGGGGCGCGGCGGGCGCGCCGGCCGAGCCGGGGGCGGTACGCCCCGGCGCCGCCTCGCCGGGCGCGGCCGGCCCGGCCCCCGGCTCGGCCTGCCAGGGGGCGATCACCTTCTCCGCCGAGGCCGGCGCGCCGGCCGCGACCAGCGACCGGTTCCCGGTCGGCACGCGGCTGCGGGTGACCAACCTGGACAACGGCAGGGCGGTGACGGTGAGCGTGACCGGCCCGTCGGGCAGCTGCGTACTGCTGAACGCGACCGCGATGGACGCGATCCGGGAGCCGGGCAAGAACCTGGTCCGCCGCAACACCGTCGAACTGGTGCGCTGACGGAGCGGCACCGCGCCCTGGCTGAGTGGCGCCGCGCCACTCGCCGGAGGTGCGCGACGGGCCCGGGCCGGTCGCCGGAGGTGCGCCACGGGCCTGCGCCAGTCGGGCGGTGTGCCGGCGTGGGCAGTTCCGCCAGGGCGGGTGGGCCGGTCCGGGCGTGTCGCGGCCGGGCAAGGTGGTGCCCGTGAGCGATATGCCTGTCAGACATGAATATGCCTGACAGGCATATCGCTCAGCGGCGTCATGGCCCGGCCCCGGCCGCTCTGGCGGTCGCCTCGGCCAGGGTTGGTCGAATCGACGTGGGCTCCGATCCGCCTCTTCCGACCGGTCGGCCTCGATGGTGAGGCCGGTCCGCGCCGGTCACCACGCCTCCGACGGGTCCCGGTCTTCGTCAGCCGAAGGCGGTGTCGAGGATGTCCAGGCCGCGGGCCAGGTCGGTGTCGCCGATCACCAGCGGCGGCAGGAGACGCAGCACGTTGCCGTACGTGCCGCAGGTGAGGGTGAGCAGCCCGGCGGCGTGGCAGGCCGCCGACACCGCCGCGGTGGCGGCCGGATCCGGGGTGAGGGTGCCCGGCCGTACGATCTCCACGGCGAGCATCGCCCCGCGGCCGCGCACCTCGGCGATCCGCGGGTCACGGGCGGCGACGGCCCGCAGCCGGTCGCCCATGACCTGCCCGATCCGGCGGGCGGCGGCGGCCAGGTCCAGCTCGTGCATGGTCTCGATGCTGGCGAGCGCCGCCGCGCAGGCGATCGGGTTGCCACCGTACGTGCCGCCGAGACCGCCGACGTGCACGGCGTCCATCAGCTCGGCCCGGCCGGTCACCGCCGCGAGCGGCAGGCCGCCGGCGATGCCCTTGGCGAGAGTGACCAGATCCGGCTCGACGCGCTCGTGCTGGCAGGCGAACCAGTCGCCGGTGCGGCAGAAGCCGGTCTGGATCTCGTCGGCGATGAAGACCACCCCGGCCGCCGTCGCCCACTCGCGCAGCGCCGGCAGGAAACCCTCGGCGGGTACGACGAAGCCGCCCTCGCCCTGGATCGGCTCGATCAGCAGCGCGGCGACGTTCTCGGCGCCGACCTGCTTCTCCACCGTCTCGATCGCCCGGGCCGCCGCGGTCGCCCCGTCGAGGCCGCCGTCGCGCAGCGGGTACGACATCGGCACCCGGTAGATCTCACCGGCGAACGGCCCGAACCGGTGCTTGTACGGCATGTTCTTCGCGGTCAACGCCATGGTCAGGTTGGTCCGGCCGTGGTACGCGTGGTCGAACACCACCACGGCGGGCCGGCCGGTGGCGTGCCGGGCGATCTTCACGGCGTTCTCCACCGCCTCGGCGCCCGAGTTGAACAGCGCCGACCGCTTCTCGAAGGTGCCCGGGGTGAGCTCGTTGAGCTGCTCGCACACCGCCACGTACGACTCGTACGGCGCGACCATGAAGCAGGTGTGGGTGAAGCGCTCGACCTGCGCCTTCACCGCCTCGACCACCCGTGGGGCGGAGTTGCCGACGTTGGTGACGGCGATACCGGCGGCGAAGTCGATCCACTCGCGCCCGTCGACGTCGGTGATGGTGCCGCCGCCCGCGCGGGCCACATAGGACGGAATGACGCTGCCGACACCACGGGCGACGGCGGCGCCGCGCCGCTTGTGCAGTTCCTCCGACGATGCCAAGGATCAGCCCTCGATGTTGTGCATGACGTGCTTGATCCGGGTGTAGTCCTCCAGGCTGTAGACCGAGAGGTCCTTGCCGTGCCCGGAGTGCTTGAAGCCGCCGTGCGGCATCTCCGAGATGAACGGGATGTGCGTGTTCACCCAGACGCAGCCGAAGTCCAGCCGGCGGGTCATCCGCATCGCCCGGCCGTGGTCCTTCGTCCAGACCGAGGCGGACAGGCCGTACTCGACGCCGTTGGCCCAGCGCACCGCCTCGTCCTCGTCGTCGAAGCGCTGCACCGTGATGACCGGGCCGAAGACCTCCTGCTGGATGATCTCGTCGGCCTGGCGTACACCCGAGACGACGGTCGGGGCGTAGAAGTAGCCGCGCTCGCCGAGCTGGGAGCCGCCGGTCTCGACGTTCGCGTGGTCCGGCAGGCGGTCCACGAAGCCGCGTACCCGGGTGAGCTGGTTGGCGTTGTTCAGCGGGCCGTAGAGCACGTCCTCGTCGTCCGGCGCGCCGGTCTTCGTGTTGCGGGCCTGCTCGGCGAGGGCGGCCACGAAATCGTCGTGGATGCCGGGCCCGGCCAGCACCCGGGTCGCGGCGGTGCAGTCCTGGCCGGCGTTGAAGTAGCCGCCCACCGCGATCGCCTCGGCCGCCGCCGCGACGTCCGCGTCGTCGAAGAGCACCACCGGGGCCTTGCCGCCCAGCTCCAGGTGGGTCCGCTTGAGGTCGGGCGCCGCCGCGGCGGCGACCTCCATGCCGGCGCGCGTCGAGCCGGTGATCGACACGAGCTGCGGGGTCGGGTGGGAGACGAGGGCCCGGCCGGTGTCCCGGTCGCCGCACACCACGTTGAACACGCCCGGCGGGAAGAACTCGGCCGCGATCTCGGCCAGCAGAAGCGTCGACACCGGCGTGGTGTCGGACGGCTTGAGCACCACCGTGTTGCCGGCGGCCAGGGCCGGGGCGATCTTCCAGACCGCCATCATCAGGGGGTAGTTCCAGGGCGTCACCTGGGCGCAGACGCCGATCGGCTCGCGCCGCACGTACGAGGTGTGGCCGGCCAGGTACTCGCCGGCGGAACGGCCCTCCAGCAGCCGGGCGGCGCCGGCGAAGAACCGGAACTCGTCGACGGCCGGCGGCAGCTCCTCGTCGGCGGTGAGCTGGCGCGGCTTGCCGGTGTTGCGTACCTCGGCGTCGACCAGCTCCGCCGCGCGGGCCTCGACGGCGTCGGCGAGCTTGAGCAGCGCCTTCTGCCGCTCGGCGGGGGTGGTGTCGCGCCAGCTCTCGAAGGCGGTGGCGGCGGCCTTCATCGCGGTGTCCACGTCGGCGGCCCCGGAGACGGGCGCCTGCGCGAACACCTCCCCGGTACAGGGGTCGATCAGGTCGGCGTAGCCGCCGTCGGCCGGCTCGACGTACTCGCCGTTGACGAAGTTGCGCAGCTTCTGCTGGTCGCTCATGACGGGATCACTCCGTTGGGGGTGCGGTCTGCGCGGTTATCGCAATGTGTCTGCCATATTGGCTACTGAATTCGCGGCAGACAAGGCCTGCGGCGACTGTTTCCGTCGGCTGGCTCGTCGTCTACGCTGCTCGGCGTGGAGTCCGTAGCCTTCTATGTCGCCTCCCGTCCCGTTCACGGCGAGGGCGAGTTGACCGTCCACCACCCGTACGACGGCCGCGCCGTCGGTCGTACCACCCTCGCCACCCCGGACCAGGTCGAGGCCGCCGTCGCGGCAGCCGCCGGGGTGGCCGCGGCGGCCGCGGCCCTGCCCGCGCACGCCCGGGCGGCGGCCCTGGACCACGTCTCCCGGCGGCTCGCCGAGCGGGCCGAGGAGATCGCGGCGCTCATCACCGCCGAGAACGGCAAGCCCGTCAAGTGGGCCCGGGCCGAGGTCGGCCGGGCCGTCTCCACGTTCCGCTGGGCCGCCGAGGAGGCGCGGCGCTTCTCCGGCGAGCTGCAACGCCTCGACACCGACCCGGCCGCCGGCGGCCGGACGGCCCTGGTACGCCGGGTGCCGAAGGGGCCGGTGCTGGGGATCGCGCCGTTCAACTTCCCGCTCAACCTGGTGGCGCACAAGGTCGCCCCGGCCATCGCCGTCGGCGCTCCGATCATCGTCAAGCCGGCCCCGGCCACCCCGCTGTCGGCGCTGCTGCTCGGCGAGCTGCTGGCCGAGACCGACCTGCCGGAGGGCATGTTCTCGGTGCTGCCGCTGCCCAACGAGCGCGCCGCCGACCTGGTCACCGACCCGCGGCTGCCGGTGGTGTCGTTCACCGGCTCCGGGCCGGTCGGCGCGGCGATCCGGCGGTCCGTGCCGGAGAAGCACGTCACGCTGGAGCTGGGCGGCAACGCGGCGGCGGTGATCTGCGAGGACTGGAACACCGCCGAGGACCTGGCCTTCGCCGCGCACCGGATCGCCACGTTCGCCAACTACCAGGCCGGGCAGTCGTGCATCGCGGTGCAGCGGGTGTACGTGCACGAGTGGCTCTACGACGGGTTCCTGCCCCGGCTCGTGGCCGCCGTGCAGGAACTGCGCAGCGGTGACCCGTCGTCCGAGCTGACCGACGTGGGTCCGCTGGTCTCCGTGGACGCCGCCCGCCGGGTCGAGGCGTGGGTGGACGAGGCGGTCGCGGCCGGCGCCACCATCGAGGTCGGCGGCCGGCGCGAGGGTGCCACGTACGAGCCCACCGTGCTGTCCGGCGTGCCGAGGGACGCCAAGGTCAGCGCCGAGGAGGTGTTCGGGCCGGTGCTTGTGGTCGCCCGGGTGGAGAACGACGACGCCGCGTTCGCGGCGGTCAACGACTCGGCGTACGGGTTGCAGGCCGGCGTGTTCACCCACCGGCTGGACACGGCGTTCCGGGCCGGGCGGGTCCTGGAGGTGGGCGGGGTGATCGTCGGGGACGTCCCGTCGTACCGGGCCGACCAGATGCCGTACGGCGGGGTCAAGGGCTCCGGCGTCGGGCGTGAGGGCGTGCGCAGCGCGATGGACGACTACACCGAGCCGCGCGTCCTGGTCCTGACCGGCATCGCCGTGTAAGGAAGGGCCCCTTATTAACGCCTGGCGTAGTAAAAGGGCCCCCTGTTAACAACGGGGTCACCGCTCACCACGTGCCGTCGTCACGGACGCGGGCCGGGGCGCGGCCGAGCACCAATGTGGTCAGGGCGGCGTCGACGGTCTCGCCGAGGAACCACTCGCCCGCCTGGTCCAGCGCGAACACCCGGCCGCGCTCGTCGACGGCGAAGATGCTGTCGCCGAACTCGGAGCCGAACGGGAACAGCCGCGCCCCGAGCACCGCCCCGAAATCCGCCAGGACGTCGGCGCTGTGCGCACCGTGCAGCGGGTTCGTGGTGAACCGGCTGATCCACACCGCCTCGCCCGGGCCGCGGCGGCTGCTCACCACGGCGGGGAAGTCGGTGAGGGCCTGCCGGGCGGCGGGGAACGGCTCGTGGCGGTGCGAGCGACCGGCCACCTCGCACGTCTCGCGGATCGCCCCCGCCGCGAGGGCCGGGTTGAACTCGCTGTCCTCCCAGCCGCCCTCCATGAGGGCGTCGGCGACCTCGGAGGGGAAGCGGCCGGGGTGGTGCGGCGGCTGCGGACCGGGCCGCCATTCGGCGGTGAAGGCCAGCTCCGACCAGGGCAGGACGTTGAAGTGCACAAGGAAGTTGAGGCACGAGTCGCAGCCGCGCTCGGCCCTACCGGCGTAGCGGTCGCCCGGTTCGCGTACCCGGAACACCTCGAAGCGGGCCTGCCCGAGCAGCGTCTCCGCGTCCGGCATGGCCATCGGCTCGATGCCCTCGGCGGCGCGGCGGTGGTCGTACTCGTGCAGGACGTCGGAGACGACGATCAGCTCGGCGTGCCGCTCGCCGCCGCGGACCAGGTGACCCGGCGGCAGCTCGGCCAGGTACGCCCGCACCAGCGGGTGGTGATTGAGCTCGATGTCGCCCTTGGCCCCCTGCGCCCGGAACAGCCGGCCGTCGAGGCTCAGGTGCGCGGCGGTCGTCGGGGTGGGCAGTCGCCGGATCTCGCGCAGCAGCTGACCGGCGGGCTCGACCGTACGCGGCGGGCGCGGGCCGTCCTCGCGGCTGCGCCGGTACATCCGCTCGACCTGATCGACCGGGACCCGGGGCCAGGTGCTCACCTCGCCGGTCCGTTTGTCGACCACGGTGGTCGGCAGGTCACCGGGGACCGTGCGGGCCTCAGTGGACACGATGGACCGGATCACGAAGCCCAGGTCGAACTCGTCGACGATCGGCTGGCACTCGTAACCGAGACGTTGTGAGTCGCGCCGGGCCCACACGGCGGCGATCTGCTCGGCCTGCTGGCGGTCGATCACGCCTCCGAAACTACCGGACCCCACGGCCCCCGTGGCAGCCGGTATGGTTCCCCCTACCGACGGTGACCGGGGAGGGTGGCGTTGGGTGAGAGCGCGGACCGGGACGCCAACCGCGCGCTACGGGCGCGGTTCGACGAGGTGTACGGGCAGTACCAGCAGTTGCGATCCGGTGTGGACGAACTGCACCGGAAGTTAGCCGAGCTGCGGGTGACCCGACGTTCGGACGACGGGCGGGTGACCGTGGTCGTCGGCGCCCGGGGTGAGCTGATCTCGGTGGAGCTCGATCCCGCGATCTACCGGGACCGGGACGCCCGGGGGCTCGCCCGGACGATCACCGAGACGGCCCTGCGGGCAGCTGCGGCGGCGGCGGACGCCACCCGCGAGCTGACCACCGGCTACCTGCCCGAGGGCACCGGAGCGGCGGACTTCCTGCGTACCGGAGATCTGTCGGCCCTGCTCGGGCGGGCGGACGCCGCGCTGCGCGGGCAGGGCTGATGGGCGACCAGCTCTGGCTCGACCCGCAGCGGGCCCGGCGCGGCGGCGCCGACCTGGCCGCCGCCGGCGCGGAGGTGTCCGCCCGCCGGCGGCGGGCCGGCGGTGAGATCGCGGCCGCCAGCGCGGTACGGCCGTGGGGGCGGGACGACATCGGCGCCGCGTTCGAACGCGGCTACCGCGGGTTCGAGCAGACGGCGCTCCGTGTCTGGGAGGGGGTGGGCCGCCACCTCGAAGGTCTGGGGACGGACGTCGTCCGCTCCGTCGACGCCACGCTGCGTACCGACGCCGCCAACGCGGACCGGATCGACCGCGTGGCCGACGGTCGCTGACCGGCGAGGAGGCCCGATGACCCTGTTGCCGAGCCCGATTCCGCACCCGCTCGACTACTCGCCCTGGGACCTGCCGGGCTGGATGTACGACGCCCTCGACTGGGTGGTCGGCGTGGAGTGGCCGGACGGCGACGAGCGGGCGGTGTGGGACCTGGCCGACCAGTGGTACGCGGTCGCCGCCACGCTGGCCGGCCCGCACGCCGACGCCGTCGCCGCAGCCGCCGAGGTACGCGGCGGGTACGGCGGGGTCGGCGCGGTGGAGGCCGCCTTCGACGGTGCCTGGCGGCGGATCGCCGAGGGCGACGACGCCGCGCTGCCCGCGCTCCTGGCGGTCAGTCACGACCTGGGCCGACTCGTCGAGGAGTGCGGCTGCGACATCGAGGGCGCCAAGCTGGAGGTCTGGATCGAGCTGGGGATCCTGGTCGTCGAGCTGATCGGCCTGGCGGTCGCCACCGTGCTGACCGCCGGCGCGGCCTCACCCGCCGCGGCCGCCGCGATCGCCGCGACCCGTGTCATCGTCCAGCAGATCTTCAGGCGGCTCCTGGCGCAGCTCGCCCGCAAGACCCTCAAGCGGGGGCTGAAGGAGGTCGGGGAACGCGCCGCCAAGGAGGTCGCCGAGGGCGGCGTCCGCGGGTTCGCCCGGCGGGCGGCGGCCGGCGGCCTGTCCGAGGCGGCCGAGGAGTCCGGGATCACGCTCGCCACGCAGGCGTACCAGAACTCCACCGGCCGCCGGCACGGCCTGGACGTGACCGACCTGACCGCCTCCGCGGTCGGTGGGCTGGCCGGCGGCGCGGTCGCGCCGCTCGCCGGTCTCGGTCGGCACGCCACCGGCCGGGGTGCCCGGATCGGCGAACACGTCGCCCGGGAGATGACCGGGGAGGTGCTCGCCGAGCAGGCCGCGAGCCTCGCCACCGGCCAGGGGCCGGCGTCCGTGGAGGAGGCCGTCCGTGCGGCCGTCTCGGGTGCCCGTGGCTCGGTGACCACCCAGGCCGACGCGGCTCTGCACGCCCGCCTCGACGGGCGGCTCGACGCGCTGGCGGGGATGCCGTCCGCCGTTCCAGGGCCGGACGGGTCGTCGGCGCTCCTGGCCGGCGCCGCGGGTCCGACCGCGGCCGGCGCCGTCCCGGTGGACGCCGTCGTGCCCACTCAGCGGGCCGGCGACGGCCCCACGGCCGCCGTCGCGCCGGCACCGGTAATCGGCGGCGAGGCGTCCACCGGGGGTACGCGGGCAGCCGAGCCGACGTCGCCGGGGGTCGGTGACGGTGCTCTCGCGGCCGACGCGTCCCGGTCGGGCGTCCCGTCGTCGGTGGACCGGGCGGTGCCCGAGACGCCCCCGTCACCCGCCAGCCCGACGCTCTCCTCGGTCGCCGACGGGCCTTCGGCGCCGGTCACCGGCTCGGGTGCCGCACCGGCGGTTTCCGCGCCATCCCTCGCCGGCTCAGGTGCGGCCGGCCCACCGGCATCCAGCTCCACGGGTCCGGCGGCGGTCACGACCGGTCCGCTGGCACACGCGAGCCACACGGGACCGTCAGCCGCCGGGCCCGTCGCGCCTGCGACCGCCGGGCAGGTCGCTCCCGTGACCGCTGGCCCGGCAGGACCGGTCGGGGCCGGGCCGAACGCGCTGATTGCTCCCGGGCCGGGCGTCCCGGTGACCGCCGGGCTGGTGCCGCTGGTGGCAGCCGTACCGGTCCCGCCCGTGACCGGGCCGACGCAGCCGGGTCCTTTGGCGCAGCCGGGTCCGGTGGTGCAGCCGGGTCCGGTGCCGCAGCCGGGTCCGGTGGTGCAGCCCCTTGCCGGGCCGACCGCGCCCGCCCCCGCGCCCCCGCCGACACGCGCTGGCGGCGCGCCGCAGCTACCTCCGCCGTCCCCGCCGCTCGACGCCGGCTTCGCTCCGCCGCTGCCGCCGCTCGATGCCGGCTTCGCTCCGCCGCTGCCGCCGGTCCCTCCGCCGCTGCCACCGAGGGATGAGCCGCTGGTGGCCCGGCCGGCGGCGCCCCGCCCCCGCACCCCCGAGTGGTACGCGGCGCGCTGGGCGGCCGATCAGGATGCCTTCGAGCGGCGCCGGTACCGGGGGCACTTCGAGCACCAGCGGACCAACCACGAGGAGAACCGTCGACGCGACCGGGCGGAGCAACTGCGCTACGCGGCGGACCGCGCGTACGACGAGGCACGGTGGCTGCTCAGCGAGAGCCGGCGCCTGGGCCGGGCCGGCTACCGGGCGGTGTCCGACCAGCTCTTCACCGAGGGGCGGGACCGTGAGCGCTGGTGCCACCGCCAGCGGGACCTGGCGGAGGCGGTGCTGGCCGGCACGGTCGCGCCCGGCGTCGTGACCGTCACCGGCGAGGACTTCGAGCGGATCAACGACGACGTAGGGGACCTTGCGCGCGGTCCCGTCCGGGTTGAGGACCGCTCCGCGTTGACGGGAGACGACCACCCACCGCCGATCGACCGCTCCCGACCGTACGACCGCCGAGGCGGGCTGCGCCCACCGCTGGCGCTGCACCAGCGGGACGTCGAGCGGCAGGTGCCCCGCCGAGCGGACGGGACGATGGTGCGCACGCCCGACCCCCGCGTCGGCAGCTGGTTCCGGCTGCTCAACGACGGCGGGCCGCAGGCCGACCCGACCCGTGGCATCAACTGCGTCGACTGCACCCTGTCCCTCTTCGAGACCTGGGTGCACGGCCGGCCGCGAGTCTCGGCGCCCCGCACCTTCGACGCGTACGCCCTCGGCGACGTCACCCGCCCACTCAACGGCGAGGCCAACGGCCCCGGGCGGATCGAGGACGTCACCGGCGGGCGCTTCCAGCGCCTGTGCCAGCCGCCGTCCGGGACGTCGCCCGACGAACGGGCCCGTGTCCTGGACACCGGGTACCGCAACCTGCGTGACCAACTGCTCGTCGGCGGCCACGGCAGCTTCGCGTTCGTCATCAACCAGTGGGAAGGTGGCGGCTCGCACATCTGGGTGGCGCTGAACCAGAACGGCAGCATCCTCTACCTCGACCCGCAATCCGGCGAGATCGCCGACCGGCCGCTGGGCCGCCACCGTGGCGTCCCGCACCCGTACAACGCGGTGGACGTCGACGTCCTCGTGATCGGTGGCGACGGGGCGCCGATGCCGCTGGCGGGCCTGCAGCGCGGCCTGTTCAGCCAACGACCGGACCTGCCGGCGTACCCGCCCGCCACCGAACACCAGGGGTACGGCGAGCCGTACCTCAACCGCCTCCACCTCCTCGCCAGCCCCGGTTCGGCGGAACCGCCGGCTCAACCTCGCGATGAGCGGCCAGGAGGCGCCGAACAGAGCCGAGCAAGCGATGCCCGGCTGCGGGATCAGGCATCCGAGGATGCACAGCCCGGGACAGCCGGGCTCTCGGACCGCACCGGGCGGGACCTCACGGCCCTCCTGGCTTCCGTCGCCGGAGACGGGTCGGCTGTCGGTCTCGGGGTGGAGTTGCGGGCTGCGGCTCCCCATCTCGACGAACAGGCCGCAGGCGCCCTCGCCGAGGTGCTGGGCGACGCGCGCACGCGCTCCATGTTCGAGGCGATCCTGCGAGATCCCGAAAGGTACAAGCCGCGGTTCGCCGACACCCTGCTGCGGCAGCTGATCGAGGCACCTGACCTGGTTCGGATTGTCCACACGATCCCCGAGTTGCTGGCATCGCTGACCGCCCGACCTGTGACGCTTCATCACCTGGCAGGCCACCCCCAAGCGGTCAACGTCCTCGGCGGCGTTCTAGCTGAGATCGACACGCGGGGGGTGGATGCCTTCGGTCGTGACATGGCGCAGCCGGATCCAACTCCACTCACTGCTGTCCAACGCGCTCGAAGTCTGGCAGCGTCGCCAATGATTGATCAGGCGCGTCAGCCTGGCTTCGATGCGAGAAGAAAAGCGGACGCCGGATATCGGCGAGAGTTTCTCAATCTGTTGTACCGCGACTCGGTGAGCGCGCAGGAGGAGGTGGACGCCTTGGCCGAACACATCGCCTCCTGTTCGGAAGGTGCTGTTGCCACCGGCCGCCGTGAACCGAAAGACAGGAAACGAGCGAATGACAAGATCGTTAAGTATCGGGGCGATGTGTCCCTGCTGACGGACCTGGCTGCCGCGCGGACTACGTTTCAAACCCTGTCGGAGCTTTACCTTGCTTTCGGAGCGCTCCTGGATGATGATTCGATCCGAATCGTTGAATGCGAAGATCGTTTTCTGCGCCCACAATTGAGTGGATATCGCGATATCAGGTTGTGTATAAGCACTTCGAATGGACACGTCGCCGAGTTTCGCCTTGAGTTGCGTGGCCTGACCGAAGTCGCGGAGTGGGAACACGCCCTGTACGAAGTGCGGCGGGACATGCAATCGATCGCTGAGGAAGAGGGGCGTACGATGTCCAGCATGGAGCGAGCCATCTGGAACGGTGTGATCGCGCAGGAACAGCGTCACTTCTGGCGTGCTCTCCAAGCGGCAGTGGATGGAGTTGTGTAGTGATGGCGCAGGCACCCGGTCTCGTCCTTCCTGCCTACTTCAGCTACTACAAGTCGCCCGTCAAGATGGTCGCCACCGACGACGAAGGCATCCAGGCTTGGCGTCTCTCCGACGAGACTGGTGGCTGGGAACTGGCCAACGACCTTGTTCGCGAAATCTTGTCCGCCGTTGGTGGCGAGATCAGTCACCTGACAGTCGACTCGTTCATTCAGTCGACCGAGCGCGATCGCGGTCGGCATTTGCGCGGAGAGGGGCCTGTCTTTGCTTTGTACGAAACGGTGGAAGCGATCCTGGACGTTGCGGAGCGTGAGAAGCGACCGTTAACTGCGACGGAGTTGGCCTTGATACGCGGCATCAGGCTACAAACGTACGTGATGTTCGAGGAGGAACTCAGGCATCGTGGCGATCCAGCGGCAGACCCGGGCCTCGTCCAGCAGATTGAGTCGTGAGCAGAACTTGCCATTCCGCCAATCCAGGGCGGTGCAGCATCGCCTGCGGTTGAAAGACTAGTAGGCAGACACCTAGCGTCCTGCTCATGGCGAAGAAGCTGCGGCTGGTCGGCTCAGCGGAGATCAGAGTGATGCTGGGCGGAATCTCACGTCAGCGCGTCTACCAGATCACCAGTCGCAGAGACTTCCCTGAGCCGGTAGCCGAGCTGTCGATGGGCAACGTGTGGCTCGCTGAGGACGTAGAGCGCTGGATTGCCGCCAAGCGCTCTGACCTGGACTGAAACTGGGAATCAACCCGCTGCGGAGGCTCTCACCTTGCTGCGTCCGACAGTTCCTTACGAGCCTCCCGCCGACGTGGCCGCCGCTCTCGTCACCCAGGACCGGCTGCGTCCTCTCGTCGACCTGGTCGGTCCCGGGCCCACCGCACCCGCCCGGGTGGCCGGCCTGGACGTCGCGTACGACGAGGGCGGTGACCGGCTCGCCGCGGCCGTGACGGTGCTGGATGCGGCGACCCTGACGGTCGTCGACCGGGCGGTGAGTGTCGGTCGACCGGCCTTCCCGTACGTTCCCGGGCTGTTCGCCTTCCGGGAGTTGCCCGCGCTGCTCGACGCGCTGCACCGCCTGCGTACGGTGCCGGACCTGCTGGTTTGTGATGGCCACGGGTTGGCGCACCCGCGCCGGTTCGGGTTGGCGTGCCATCTGGGGGTGGTGACCGGCCTGCCGGCGGTCGGGGTCGGGAAGACGCCGCTGGTGGGCCGGTGGGATCCGCCGTCCGGGGAGCGCGGTGCGTGGACGCCGCTGGTGGACGGTGACGAGGTGGTGGGCGCGGTGCTGCGGACCCGGGACGGGGTGAAGCCGGTGTTCGTCAGCGTCGGGCACCGGATGAGCCTGACGAATGCAGTCGACCAGGTGCTCGCGGTGACTCCACGCTTCCGGCTGCCGGAGACCACGCGTACCGCCGACCGGCTCTGCCGGGACACCCTGGCCGCCACCCACCCCGCCGCCACCGTCAGTCGATCATGAAGTTGTAGCTGCGACACGCCGACGACGACGGCTACAACTTCATGATCAACGGAGAAGCGGCGGGGAAGGGGCGGGGAAGGGGCGAGGGCGGGCAGGGGGCGTTGGGTGGAGTGGGGGAGGGTAATGCCGAGCACATCCGGGGCGCTCTATGACCGGGGCCTGTTCGGGCCCGGTAGTAGCCTGACCGGCGAACCCCGATCGGGGAGGAACGGCGAGGTGATCATGGCGGTAGGGCGGCTCACGGCACGGCTGGCGACGGTCTGCGCGGTCGTCGGCGCGCTGGTGGCGCTCAACGCGCCGCCGGCGCTGGCTGAAGAGGACTCGGTGCGGGTGAGCGCGGCCGGGCGTTTCACCGCCGGCGGTTCGGCCCAGGGCGTCGCCGTGGAGGTGCGCAAGCGTACGGAGGGCTGTGTGCTGCTGCGTACCGCGCTCGCCCTGCGCCTCGACGGGCTCCGGGGGGATCAGGTCCGGGTGCAGGTCAACGCGGGCGGCCAGTGGTTCCCGGTGGCGCTGAGCGGTGGCGGGGGCGGTGCGACCACCGCGGCGACCTCGCCGGCGAACCCGCGCCTCTGCAAGGGCAAGCGGATCACCGTCCGGTACCGGGTGGCGTTCGCCGCCGACACCCGGGAGGGCCTGTTGGCCGTCGTCGGCGAGGCCACCAACGCGGTCGGCCAGGTGCTCGGCCGGGGCTCCGACGGCTCCCGCGTGGTCGGCGGCCGCGCCTCCGCCTCGCCGACGCCGTCCCGGTCACGGACACCTTCCCCGACGCCGAGTGCCGAGGTGACGGAGGCGGCCACGGCGGAGGACGGCACGTCGGTCGAGGCCCTGGCGGACCCCGGGGGTGGTGCGGTCGACCCCGCGGCGGCCCAGTCGTCCGGCGGTTCGATGATCATGTTCTTCGGGCTGGCCATGGTCGCGGTCGGTATCGTCCTGATCGTTCTGCTGGTCCGCCGTTTCCGCGAGGACAAGGAGGCTGGGCCCGGCGCCCCACCGGCCCCCGGTGGCGGCACCTACCGCTCCGCGCAGGGGCCGCCCCCCGTGCCGGGCCGACCCGGCCAGGTGTACGGACAGCCGGCTGCCGGCCGCCCGGCCACGCCGGGGCTGTACGGCACCCCGCCCGCGCAACGCCCCGCCCCGGGCCTCTACGGTGCCCCGGTCGACGCCACCCAGGCGATGCCGCCTGAGGCCACCCAGGCGATGCCCCCTGAGGCCACCCAGGCGTTGCCGCCCGAGGCCACCCAGGCGATGCCGCCGGGGCCGCCGGCGCAGAGCCGTCCTGCTGCCCCACCGGCCCCACCCGTCCCCGGTCAGTACGGGACTCCGGCCGCCAACCCGCCCGCCGAGGACGACCGCACCCGGTTCATGCCGCGGCAGCCGGAGTAGGGCGGCTCCCCGTCTGGGCCAGAGTGCCCGGCGGCCCTCCGATACGCTCAGGCCGTTGACGACCAGCAGCGCGAGGAGCGGAACCGGTGACTGATCTGTCCCAGATCGTGAAGGCCTACGACGTGCGTGGGACGGTGCCGGACCAGTGGGACGAGCGCGTGGCGGAGGCGCTCGGGGCCGCCTTCGCCCAGGTGCTCAACGCCTCCGACGAGCCCGGTGACGCTGTGCTGATCGGCCACGACATGCGGGCCACCGGTCCCGGTCTCGCCGCCGCCTTTGCCGCCGGCGTCCGGGCGGAGGGGCGTGCGGTCGTCGAGCTGGGCCTGGCCTCGACCGACATGCTCTACTACGCCTCCGGGTCGCTCGGCCTGCCCGGCGCGATGTTCACGGCCAGCCACAACCCCGCGCAGTACAACGGCATCAAGCTGTGCCGTTCCGGTGCCCGCCCGATCGGGCAGGACAGCGGCCTCGCCGAGATCCGGGGCCGGGCGCAGGCGCTGCTGGATTCGGGCGGCTCGCGCCCGGCCGGCGAGCCGGCCGCACCGGTGCACCGGCGTGACCTGCTCGCGGATTACGCGGCCTACCTGCGCAAGCTGGTCGACCTCTCCCGGATCCGGCCGTTGAAGGTCGTCGTGGACGCCGGCAACGGCATGGGCGGCTACACCGTCCCGACCGTGCTCGGCGACGCCGCGCTGCCGGCGCTGCCGTTGGAGATCGTGCCGCTCTACTTCGAGTTGGACGGCACGTTCCCCAACCACGAGGCGAACCCGCTGGACCCCAGGAACCTGGTCGACCTCCAGCGGGCGGTCCTGGAACACGGTGCGGAGATCGGGCTGGCCTTCGACGGCGACGCCGACCGCTGCTTCGTCGTCGACGAGCGCGGTGAGCCGGTCTCGCCGTCCGCGATCACTGCCCTGGTCGCCGCCCGCGAGCTGGCGAAGCACCCGGGCTCGACGGTGATCCACAATCTGATCACGTCCAGCGCGGTCCCGGAGATCATCCGGGAGAACGGCGGCGAGCCGGTGGTGGCCCGGGTCGGGCACTCGTTCATCAAGGCGGAGATGGCCCGGACCAACGCCATCTTCGGTGGCGAGCACTCCGCCCACTACTACTTCCGGGACTTCTGGTTCGCCGACACCGGCATGCTCGCCGCGATGCACACGCTGGCCGCGCTGGGCGAGCAGTCGCTTCCGCTGTCGGTGCTGGCCGGCGAGTACGAGCGGTACGTCGCCTCCGGTGAGATCAACTCCACCGTCGACGACCAGGCGGCGAAGGTGGCCGAGGTGCGGGCGGCGTACCCCGAGGCGGAGGCCGACGAGCTGGACGGCCTCACGCTGCGCTTTCCCGACGGCGCCTGGTTCAACCTGCGGGCCTCCAACACCGAGCCGCTGCTGCGGCTCAACGTCGAGGCCCCGACCCGGGAACGGATGACCTCGCTCCGCGACGAGGTGCTCGACCGGGTTCGCCGATAAGATCCCGTGCGCCGGTCGGCACCGCCGACCGGTGAAGCCACAGAGGTGGAAGGAGCCGCGCCGTGGCCCTGGACCCGCAGTTGCTGGAGATCCTCGCCTGTCCGGACACGCACCACGCCCCGCTTGACTACGACGCCGAGGAGCAGACCCTGACCTGCACAGAGTGCGGCCGGATCTTCGAGGTCCGCGACGGCGTACCGGTGCTGCTGCTGGACGAGGCGCGCGGCGGCCCGGCGGAGCGGTCGTGATCGACGGTACGGCCGGGGTCAGCGGCCATCGCGAAGCCGACGAGGCTCTGCTCGACGACCCGGACGCGCTCGCCGAGCGGGATCCGGGTGGGATGCTGCGGCACACCGCGTCGGCCGGGGCGCAGGTGCGTGAGTCGGCCGCCCTCGCCGCTGAGGCCAACCTGTCGCTGCTGGCCGGTGAGGGGCGCCCGCGAGCGGTCGTCATCGCCGGCATCGGCACCGCGGGACGCACCGGTGACGTGCTGGCGACGGTCGCCGGGCCGCGCTGCCCGGTGCCGGTGATCCCGCACCGCAGCGCCGGTGTCCCCGGCTGGGTTGGCGCCGCCGACGTGGTCATCGCGGTCAGCGCCTCCGGCCGCAGCCCCGAGGCGCTCGGCGCGGCCGAGGCGGCCCACCGTCGGGGCGCCCGCCTCGTCGCGGTCGGCGCTCCGGACTCGCAGCTGCAGTCGGTGGCGGAGCGCGCCCGTGCCCCGTTCATTCCGGTGCCCCGGCGCGCCCCGGCCCGGGCCAGTCTCTGGGCGCTGACCGTGCCGGTGCTGCTCGCGGCTCGTACGCTCGGCCTGGTGAAGGTCAACGAGGCGGACCTGGCGGAGACCGCGGCCCGGCTGGACGCCGACGCCGACCGGAGCCGCCCGTCCGCCGAGTCCTTCGTCAATCCGGCCAAGTCGCTCGCGCTGGGCCTGGCCGGCTCGATCCCGATCGTCTGGGGTTCGTCGCCGCTGGCCACCGTCGCGGCCCGCCGGTTCGGCGACACGCTGTCGGCGAACGCCCGCTACCCGGTGGTCTCCGGGGCGCTCGGCGAGGCCGGCCGTGGCCGGGTCGGCCTGCTCGACGGCGTGTTCGGCGGGCTGGTCGAGGGGGAGCGGGACATCTTCGCCGACCCCGACGAGGAGGCGCCGAGCGGCACCCGGCTGCGGCTGGTGCTGCTGCGCGACGGCGGCCTCAACCCGGAGGACGACGCCGACGAGCCGCTCGTGGTCGAGGAGCGGCGCGCTGACGCGGTCCAGACCCTCGCCGAGCGGCGCGGGGTGCGCTGCGACGTGGTCACCGCCGAGGGTGGCTCTGCGCTGGAACGCCTGGCCTCGCTGATCGCGGTTCCGGACTTCGCGTCGATCTACCTCGCCCTGGCCCACGGGCTGGACCCGATGGCCGTTCCGGCCATCACCGAAATGAAGGAGCTGGCGAACCAGTGAGCGCCAACGGTGGGACGAAGGCGATCGTTGCCGCCCTGCTGGCCAACGTCGGCATCGCCGTCACGAAGTTCATCGCGTTCATGCTGACCGGCTCGTCGTCGATGTTGGCCGAGTCGATCCACTCGGTCGCCGACTCCGGCAACCAGGGCCTGCTGCTGCTCGGCGGCCGGCGCGCCAAGCGTGCGGCCACCCCACAGCACCCGTTCGGGTACGGCCGGGAGCGCTACATCTACGCGTTCATCGTCGCGATCGTGCTGTTCAGCGTCGGTGGCCTCTTCGCGCTGTACGAGGCGTGGCACAAGTACTCGGACCCGCACCCGATCGAGAACTGGCAGTGGGTGCCGGTCGTGGTGCTGGTGGTCGCCATCATCATGGAGACGTTCTCGTTCCGCACCGCGATCGTCGAGTCGAACCGCGTCCGGGGCACGCAGTCCTGGGTGCGGTTCGTCCGGCGGGCCAAGGCACCGGAGCTGCCAGTGGTGTTGCTGGAGGACCTGGGCGCACTGGTCGGTCTGGTCTTCGCGCTGTTCGGCGTCAGCATGACGCTGATCACCGGTAACGGGGAATGGGACGCGCTCGGCACCGCGATGATCGGTGTCCTGCTGGTGGTGATCGCCGTCATCCTCGCGATCGAGACCAAGAGCCTGCTGCTCGGCGAGGGCGCCGAGGCGCACGACGTCGAGGCCATCGAGAAGGCGGTCGTCGCCGGCCCGGAGGTCGATCGGATCATCCACATGAAGACGCTCTACCTCGGTCCGGAGGAGCTGATGGTGGCGGCGAAGATCGGCGTGCCACCGTGCGACAGCGCCGAGGAGCTGGCCCGCGGCATCAACGCCGTCGAGGCGCGGATCCGCGCCGCCGTTCCCACTGCCCGGGTGATCTACCTGGAGCCCGACATCTACAACGCCGCCGCGCAGGCCGCCGCCGAGGGCGCGGCGCAAACGGAAGCGACCGAGCCGGGAGACGTCGCGGGGCGGTCCGGAGGCTGACCTCATGGAGCTGCTGTACGGGCCGATCCGGAACTACGCCTGGGGCTCCCGCTCAGGGATCGCCACGTTGCAGGGGAGGCCGATCCCGACCGCCGAGCCCGAGGCGGAGCTGTGGCTGGGCGCGCATCCGGGCGCGCCCGCAGCGGTGGACCGGGACGGCGCGCGGGTCAGCCTGGTGGACCTGCTCATCGCCGAACCGGGGCACTGGCTGGGCGAGCAGGTGGTGGACCGGTTCGGCACCCGGCTGCCGTTCCTGCTGAAGGTCCTCGCCGCCGAGGCGCCGCTCAGCCTTCAGGCCCACCCGGACCCGGAGCAGGCCCTCGCCGGCCACGCCGCCGACGCGGCACTGCCGGCGGCGCAACGCAACTACGTGGACCCGCACCACAAGCCGGAGCTCCTGGTGGCGCTCTCGCCGATGGAGGCGCTCTGCGGATTCCGGGATCCGGCGGTGTCGGCGGAGGCGCTCGCCGCGTTCGGCGTACCGGAGCTGGAGCCGGTGCTGGCCGCGCTGCGGACCGGGCCCGCGGGCCTGTCCGAGGCGGTACGCCTGCTGCTGACGTGGCCCGCCCCCGAGCGTGGCCGGATGGTGGCGGCGGTCGCGTCGGCTCCGGTCGACGGGCCGGACGCGGAACTGGCCCGGGAGCTGGCGGCTGCCTACCCCGGCGACCCGGGGGTGCTTGTCGCGTTGCTGCTCAACCGGGTGCGGATCGAGCCCGGTGAGGCGATCTGGATGCCGGCGGGCAACCTGCACGCCTACCTGCGGGGCATGGGTGTGGAGATCATGGCCGCGAGCGACAACGTGCTGCGCGGCGGCCTGACGCCGAAGCGCGTGGACGTGGACGAGCTGCTGCGGGTGCTCCGGTTCGAGGTGCTGCACGATCCGGTGGTCGGGGCGACGACGGTAGCGCCGGGGGTGGCCTGCTGGCCGGTGCCGGTGGACGACTTCGCGCTGCACCGGGTGCGGGTGGACGCGGACCTCCCCGAGGTGACGCTGCCGCTCGCCGGGCCCCGGGTGGTGCTGTGCTGCTCCGGCCGGCTGGCGGTGGACGATGGCACCGGCAGGGTGGTGCTCGGGCCGGGGCAGGCGGCGGTCGGTCCGGCCGCGGCCGGCGACCTGCACGTCTCCGGTACGGGTGAGGCGTACGTCGGGAGTTGCGGGCCGGTGCGCTGAGCGGGCGGCCACGCCCGGGGTGAATCGACGCGGCACAAGTCCGACTTTCCCGGAATCGCTTGACGCGCTATCAGCGCAGTGTGACTCTATGGGTACGCAGCGTTATCGCGACGACGGTCCCGAGAAGCGCGCGGGGAACCAAACCGGGGGGATGCACGGGGCGGCCGGAGGGTGGACGGAAAGTCCGTCCACAACCGACCGCCCCGTGCGCTGTCCTGGACCGGGCGGCGCTCCGTCGGTGCGCGGGCGTAAGGTGGATGGTCGCGCTGCACAATCGTCCGACAGGAGCTTTCATGACCAGCACCCTTCCGGCGTCCGCGAGCGGAACCTCCCGGCCGAGCACCCTCGCTGAGGGCGACTTCAAGGTGGCGGATCTGTCGCTTGCGGAGTTCGGGCGTAAGGAGATCCGGCTTGCGGAGCATGAGATGCCGGGTTTGATGGCGATTCGTGCTGAGTTCGCGGGGTCGCAGCCGTTGGCGGGTGCGCGGGTGACGGGGTCGTTGCACATGACGGTGCAGACCGCGGTGTTGATTGAGACGTTGGTGGCGTTGGGTGCGCGGGTGCGGTGGGCGTCGTGCAACATTTTCTCGACGCAGGATCATGCCGCTGCTGCGGTGGTGGTCGGTCCGGAGGGCACGCCGGAGGCTCCGGCGGGGGTGCCGGTGTATGCGTGGAAGGGCGAGAGCCTTCAGGAGTATTGGTGGTGCACGGAGCGGGTGTTGACGTGGCCGGACGGGCAGGGTCCGAACATGATCCTCGATGATGGTGGGGATGCCACGTTGTTGGTGCACAAGGGTGTGGAGTTCGAGCGGGCGGGTGTGGTGCCGCCGGTCGGGTCGGCTGACTCGGAGGAGTACGGGGTCATCCTTGAACTGTTGCGGCGTTCGCTGGGCGAGGACGGGCAGCGGTGGACGCGGATCGCTGCCGGGATCAAGGGTGTGACGGAGGAGACCACCACCGGGGTGCACCGGTTGTATGAGATGCACCGGGCCGGCACGTTGTTGTTCCCGGCGATCAACGTGAATGATTCGGTGACGAAGAGCAAGTTCGACAACAAGTACGGGTGTCGGCATTCGCTGATTGATGGGAT
>NZ_JBEORU010000012.1:0-178948 GCF_040302465.1 Micromonospora sp. NPDC126480 | reverse complement strand
GACCCTGCGGCCCTCGATCACTGCGGACCTCGAAGACCATCACAACCCCTGAAACAGTCAGGTGTTGCAACGATCCCTAGAACCCAAGCGGTAGAGGAAGGGCCCCCTCTTAACACCCGCGGACAGGGCGTGGGGGCGCGGGGCACCCGCGGACAGGGCGCGCGGGGCCGGCTGGGCGCGGAGGGCCGGAGACAGGGCGCGGGGGGCCCGGGACAGGGCCCCCCGCAGGGAAGGGACGGCTGGCTGTGCACGACAGCCGGGAAGGCTGGCTGATCGGCACGCGTGTCGCGGGGCGACCGCGTCAACCTTCCTGGACGCGACTGGCATCTCGTCCACCCAGGTCAACGAGGCGCGCCGGACAAAGTCACGCAATCCGGCGTGTCGCCTGCCGGACACGCCGGGCGGTCGGTGCCTGCGGCGTTAACAAGGGCCCCTTCTACAACGCGAGGCGTTAAGAAGGGGCCCTTCCTTGCACTTCGTCAGGCGAGCTTGCGGGCCAGGTTCTCGTCCAGCGCGTTCATGAACTCGTCGGTGGTCAGCCACGGGGCGTCCCGCGAGATGAGCAGCGCGAGGTCCTTGGTCATCTGGCCGCCCTCGACGGTCTCGATGCAGACCTGCTCGAGCGTGTTGGCGAACTCGGTGACCGCCGGGGTGCCGTCCAGCTTGCCGCGGTGGGCGAGACCACGGGTCCAGGCGAAGATCGACGCGATCGGGTTGGTCGAGGTCTTCTCGCCCTTCTGCCACTGCCGGTAGTGCCGGGTGACGGTGCCGTGCGCGGCCTCGGCCTCGACGGTCCGGCCGTCCGGGGTCATCAGCACGGACGTCATCAGGCCCAGCGAGCCGAAGCCCTGCGCCACCGTGTCGGACTGGACGTCACCGTCGTAGTTCTTGCAGGCCCAGACGAAGCCGCCCTCCCACTTCAGCGCGGCGGCGACCATGTCGTCGATGAGCCGGTGCTCGTAGGTGATGCCGGCGGCGTCGAAGTCGGCCTTGAACTCGTTCTCGAAGACCTCGGCGAAGATGTCCTTGAACCGGCCGTCGTACGCCTTCAGGATCGTGTTCTTCGTGGACAGGTAGACCGGGTAGCCGCGGTCCAGGCCGTACCGCATCGAGGCACGGGCGAAGTCGCGGATCGAGTCGTCGAAGTTGTACATGCCCATCGCGACGCCGCCGCCGGTGAAGTTGGCGACCTCCATCTCGATCGGCGCGCCGCCGTCGGTCGGGGTGTAGGTGATGGTCACCGTGCCCGGGCCGGGAACGACGAAGTCGCTCGCCTTGTACTGGTCGCCGTGGGCGTGCCGGCCGATGATGATCGGCTTCGTCCAGCCCGGCACCAGCCGCGGCACGTTGGACATGATGATCGGCTCGCGGAAGACGACGCCGCCGAGGATGTTGCGGATGGTGCCGTTCGGCGACCGCCACATCTTCTTCAGGCCGAACTCCTCGACCCGGGCCTCGTCCGGGGTGATCGTGGCGCACTTGACGCCGACGCCGTGCTCCTTGATGGCGTTGGCGGCATCGACGGTGACCTGGTCGTCGGTCTCGTCGCGGTGCTGGATCGACAGGTCGTAGTAACGAAGGTCGACGTCGAGGTAGGGCAGGATCAGCTGCTCCCGGATCTGCTTCCAGATGATCCGGGTCATCTCGTCGCCGTCGAGCTCCACGACCGGGTTGTTTACCTTGATCTTCGCCATCGGCCGGCGCTCCTCTCGGGGGACACGTGCTCAAGCAGTACGAGCGTACTGGAAAGTGACCGGGGCTCCACAGACGGCCTCGCCCCGGGTACGGGATCGCTCGCGAACCGGCCGCGGTGACATCCTTCCCGGATGCCGCCGACTCACACGGTCGGGTCCGTCACGGTAACCGCTCTCGTCGCACCAGTTGATCAAGAGGTTCTGGTCCAGGATCCGGCTCATCCCGGACGCAAACCTCTTGATCAACCCGAACGGGGCGGGGCGGGACGGCGGGGCGAGCGGGGGCGGGGGCGGGGGCGGGACGGGGTCAGCCGGGCCGCCCTCCGCGGGGTCCGCTCAGGTCACATGTTGACGACGTCGGCCTGCTTGGCGCGGACGGCCTCGGCGGCCTCCTTCAGGGCGGCCAGCTCGTCGGCGTCCAGGTCGGTCTCGACGACCCGCTTGACGCCCTCGGCGCCGATCTCCGCCTCGACGCCCAGGTAGACGCCGGAGATGCCGTACTGGCCGTCGACCCAGGCGCAGACCGGCATGACCTCGCCGGAGTCCTCCGCCACCGCCTTCGCCATCCGCGCGGCGGCGGCCGACGGCGCGTAGTACGCCGAGCCGGTCTTCAGCAGCGCGACGACCTCGGCGCCACCGTTGCGGGTCTTGACGACCAGCTCCTCGATCTGCTCGGCGGGCATGACGTCGCGCAGCGGCTTGCCGTCCACGGTGCTCTTCGACGGCACCGGGACCATGGTGTCGCCGTGCGAGCCCAGGGTCAGCGTCCGCACCGACTTCACCGGTACGCCCAGCGCCTCGGCGACGAAGTTGGTGAACCGGGCGGTGTCCAGCATGCCGGCCTGGCCGAGCACCCGGTTCTTCGGGAACTGGGTGGCGATCTGGGCCAGTGCGGTCATCTCGTCGAGCGGGTTGGAGACGACGATGACGACGGCGTTCGGGGCGTACTTGGCGACGTTCTCGGAGACCTGGCGAACGATCTTGGCGTTCGTCTCCAGCAGGTCCATCCGGCTCATGCCCGGCTTGCGGGGCAGGCCGGCGGTGATGACGACGACGTCCGAGCCCTCGATCGCCTCGTACCCCTCGCCGTTCGGGCCGGTGGTGACGCCGACGAGCTTGGTCTCGAAGCCCTCCACGGCGCGCGACTGGTTCAGGTCCAGCGCGAGACCCGCCGGCTTGCCCTCCACGATGTCGGTGATCACGACGGTGTCGAAGATGTCGTACTCGGCCAGGCGCTGTGCGGTGGTGGAGCCGTAGAAGCCGGCCCCGACGACAGTGACCTTCTTACCCATGGTCGTCCCACTCCCTGATACCAGTCGGTTTTCCGGACCGTATCAGCCATCCTGGCACCGATCCGGCCAGGGGCGGACGGTTATGACCCCGATGGGTGGTCAGTCTCGCTCGGCGCGCTCCACGACGTTCGTCAGCAGCATGGCGCGGGTCATCGGGCCGACGCCGCCGGGCATCGGAACCAGGGCCCCGGCCACCTCGGCGACCTCCTGGTCCACGTCGCCGGTGTAGCGGCCCTTTCCGTCGGGGCCGATGACGCGGGTGATGCCGACGTCGACCACGACCGCGCCGGGCGTCACCATGTCGGCGGTGAGCAGCCCCGGTACGCCGGCCGCGACGATGACGATGTCGGCAGCGCGGGTGTGCGACGCGAGGTCGAGCGTGCCGGTGTGGCAGAGGGTCACGGTGGCGTTCTCGCTGCGCCGTGTGAGCAGCAGGCCGAGCGGGCGGCCGACGGTGTTGCCCCGGCCGACCACGGCCACCTTGGCGCCGCGCAGCGCGACGTCGTGCCGGCGGAGCAGCTCGACGATGCCGCGCGGGGTGCAGGGCAGCGGGCCCGGGTAGCCGAGGACCAGCCGGCCCAGGTTGACCGGGTGCAGCCCGTCGGCGTCCTTGTCCGGGTCGATCAGTTCGAGCACCCGCTGGGTGTCGAGATGCCCGGGCAGTGGCAGCTGGACGATGTAGCCGTGGCAGGCCGGGTCGGCGTTCAGCTCTGCCAGCACGGCGTCGACCTGGTCCTGCGTGGCGTCGGCCGGCAGCTCCCGCCGGATCGAGGCGATGCCGACCTCGGCGCAGTCGCGGTGCTTGCCGTTGACGTACGCCTGGGAGCCGGGATCGCTGCCCACCAGGACGGTGCCGAGGCCGGGCGTGACCCCCCGCTCCGCCAGAGCCTTCACCCGGGTCCGAAGCTCGTCCTTGATCTCGGCCGCGGTCGCCTTGCCGTCCAGAAGCGTCGCCGTCACGCCCAGATCGTCTCACGGCCGGGACCTCGCCGGACCGACGACCCGGGCAGGCGCCCGGGGGCAGTTGAGCACCCACCGCACGATCACGTTCGGTGAGGTGTCGTTAGTCACTGTGAGTAGCTTTTGGTCGACGAGACCGGGGCCGTACCGGGACGGGCGGGCCGGAGCGGGACGCACCGCCCAGCCGCGCCGGGAGCGTGCGCGGACGACGATACCGCGCACCCTGTCGCGCACCTCCGAGGCACGAAACCCCTGCCAGCGCTCAGGCTAGCGGGCGGGTTCTCTACCAGGACACGCGCCCTGACGCAACCCCCCCTCGCACGGTCCGTTACCGCTTCGCAACGCGAACGTTGCCGATCCCGAACCCGCGACCTACCGTTACTCGTCGTTGCGCAGCGTAACCCAACGCCGGGCCTGACTGCGCAGCGTGAGGAGATGAGGAGGCTTCATGCGCGTTCGTAGGCTCGCCGCCTGGACCGCCCTCCCGCTCGCGGTGACCCTGGGCCTGGTGGCCTGCGGCTCGGGCGGCGACGGCGGATCCGGCGGTACCAACCCCAACGCGGCCGTGCGGATCGAGATCGCCGAGCCGCAGCACCTGGTGCCGGTCAACACCACCGAGACGAGCGGCTCGCAGGTGCTCGCCGCCCTGTTCAGCCCGCTTGTCGACTACGACGAGGCCAACAAGCCGTACGAGGTGGCGGCCGAGTCGGTGACGTCCGAGGACCACAGGACCTGGACGGTCAAGCTCAAGGACGGCTACACCTTCCACAACGGCGAGAAGGTCACCGCCGACAACTACATCGACGCCTGGAACTACGGCGCGTACGCGCCGAACGGCCAGAACGCCAGCTACTTCTTCGAGAAGATCGCCGGGTACGAGGACCTGCAGGGCGAGGCCCCGAAGGCCAGGACCATGTCCGGCCTGAAGAAGGTCGACGACCTGACCTTCACGGTCACGCTGTCGCAGCCGTACACCGAGTTCAAGACCATGCTCGGGTACACCGCCTTCTACCCGATGCCGAAGGCCGCGTTCTCCGCGCCGGGCGTGCTGGACGCGAGCTACGAGCAGGCCCCGATCGGTCAGGGCCCGTTCAAGATGAAGGGCACCTGGCAGCACGACGCCAAGGTCGAGGTCGAGAAGTACGACGCCTTCCCCGGCGAGCAGCCGAAGGTGGCCGGCGTCGAGTTCCGGATCTACCAGCAGCAGACCGCCGCGTACGCGGACGTGCTGTCGGACAACCTCGACGTGATCAAGACCATCCCGACCGAGAACCTGTCGACCGCCTCGACCGACCTGGGTGACCGGTTCAAGACCAGCCCCGCGTCGACGTTCCAGTTCCTGGCCTTCCCGACGTTCCAGAAGGAATACAGCAACCCGGACGTCCGCAAGGCGATCTCGATGGCGATCAACCGCGAGGAGATCACCAAGTCGGTCTTCAAGGACTCGCAGACGCCCGCCCGCGCGTTCGTCTCGCCGGTCGTCGCCGGCTACCGCGAGAACACCATCGGTGCGGCCGGCACGTTCGACCCGGCGAAGGCGAAGGCGCTGTACCAGGCCGCCGGTGGCCCGAGCAGGATCGAGCTGTCCTACAACGGCGACGGCGGCCACAAGGACTGGATCGACGCGACCTGCAACCAGCTCAAGGCCAACCTGGGCGTGGACTGCGTCGGCACCGCCGAGCCGAAGTTCGCGGACCTGCTGACCAAGGTGAAGGCGAAGCAGCCGGTCGGCCTGTTCCGGATGGGCTGGGTCATGGACTTCCCGTCCATGGAGAACTACCTCGGCCCGCTGTACAGCACCAACGGCTCGTCGAACTACTACGGCTACAGCAACCCGGAGTTCGACAAGCTGGTCGCCGAGGGCTCGGCGGCCGCCACCGAGGAAGAAGCGATCAAGAAGTACCAGCAGGCCGAAGAGCTTCTGGCCGAGGACATGCCGGTGATCCCGCTCCGGTTCGGTCAGAACAACTTCGGGCACTCGACCAAGGTCAAGAACGTCGAGGTGGACCTGTTCGACCGGGTCGACCTGCTGAAGATCGAGGTCGTTCAGTAACACGGCTTGACGGGTCGGGTCATCGGTAGAGGTGGCCCGACCCGCCTTCCTCTTCGCCCCTTTTCAGAGAGACTGCCTAGTATGTTCCGCTTCATTCTGCGGCGACTTCTCCAGATGGTCCTCGCGTTCTTCGGGACCACGCTGATCGTCTACGCGCTGATGTTCGCCGGTCAGGGCGATCCGATCCAGGCACTCGCCGGCGAACGCCCGGTCACCGCCGCTCAGCGGGCATACCTGACGGAGAAGTTCCACCTGGACAGGACCGGGATCGACGGCTTCTTCTACCGCTACTTCGACTACGTCGGGAACCTGCTCCAGGGCGACCTGGGCCAGTCCCTCACCGGACGGCAGATCGGCGACATCCTGGCCGCCGCGTGGCCGGTCACGATCAAGCTGGCCGTGATCGCCATGGCGGTCACCGTGCTCTTCGGCGTGACCGCCGGCGTCCTCGCCGGCATCCGGCGGGCCAGCATCTTCGACAACTCGACGTTGCTGCTGACCCTGCTGGTGCTGGGCATCCCGACGATCGTGCTGGCGCCGCTCGCGCAGTTCTTCTTCGGTGTGCGCTGGCAGCTCTTCCCACCCACCGCCGGCGCCGACCCCGACCTGTACGCGCTGCTGCTGCCCGGGATCGTCCTCGGCTCGCTCTCGCTCGCCACCGCCCTGCGGCTCACCCGGACCTCGGTGGCGGAGAACCTGCGCGCCGACTACGTCCGCACCGCCCGGTCCAAGGGACTGGTCAAGCGGCGGATCGTCGGGATCCACGTGCTGCGCAACTCACTCATCCCGGTGGTCACCTTCCTCGGCGTCGAGCTGGGCAACCTGATGAGCGGCGCGATCATCACCGAGGGCGTGTTCAACATCCCCGGCGTCGGCTTCAACCTCTTCCGTGGCATCCGCACCGAGGACGGCCCGCTGGTGGTGGGCATCGTCAGCGTCCTCGTCGTGGTCTACCTCGTCTCCAACCTGGTGGTGGACGTCCTGTACGCCGTACTCGACCCGAGGATTCGCTATGAGTGAGCGGAGCGAACGAATCGGCAACGCAGCGTGCTCGGTCGCTTGGGCCCGCGCCGAGTGGAGCGAGGTACGGGCATGAGTGACTTCGAGACTGTGGCGGCGTCGGAGGACCACAGCGCCCGGCGGGGTCCCTCCGGCGAACCCGGCGCACCCAACCAGGTCGGTGGCACCTCCGTCGCCGCCGGCCGGCCGCGCAGCCTCGCCGGTGACGCGTGGCGCGACCTGCGCCGCAAGCCGATCTTCTGGATCAGCCTGACGCTTGTCGTGCTGGTCACCGCGATGGCCGCCGTGCCCGGCCTGTTCACCGCCAACGACCCCACCGACTGCGTGCTCGCCCGGCAACACGCGGCGCCGTCGGGCGGGGCCCTCTTCGGCTACGACTTCCAGGGCTGCGACACGTACGCCCGGGCGGTGTACGGCACTCGCGCCTCGCTCCTGGTCGGCGCGCTCTCGGCAGTGCTCTCCGGTCTGATCGCGCTCACCGTCGGGATGCTCGCCGGCTACTTCGGCCGGTGGGTCGACGCGATCCTCTCCCGGGTGATCGACATCGTGCTCGGCATCCCGCTGCTGCTCGCCGCGATCGTGCTGCTCAAGCGGGTCGCCAGCGACAGCCCGTCGGTCCGCATCGCCGCGGTGATCTTCGTGCTGGCGGTGCTCGGCTGGACGACGACCGCCCGGGTGGTCCGCTCGTCGGTGATCACCGCGAAGGAGCAGGACTACGTCGCCGCCGCCCGGATGCTCGGCGCGAGCGACGCCCGGATCATGTGGCGGCACATCCTGCCCAACGCCCTCGCCCCGGCCATCGTGGTGTTGACCATCGCGCTCGGGTCGTTCATCGCCGCCGAGGCGACCCTCTCCTTCCTCGGCATCGGCTTGAGGGACCCGACCATCTCGTGGGGGCAGGACATCGACACCGGCCGCACCCACATGCGCGAATCGGCGATCCCGCTTGTCGTCCCGTCGACCTTCCTCGCGCTGACCGTGCTGGCGTTCATCATGCTCGGCGACGCGATCCGCGACGCCTTCGACCCGAAGCTGCGGTGAGACAACCATGAGCCAGTCCGCTGTCCACCCCACCCCCGCCTCCCCCACGCCCGAGGGCGGCCACCTGCTGGAGGTGCGCGACCTGCACGTCGAGTTCCGCACCAGCGAGGGCGTGGCGAAGGTGATCAACGGGGTCTCGTACCACCTGGACGCCGGAGAGACCCTCGCCGTGCTCGGCGAATCGGGCTCGGGCAAGTCGGTCACCGCGCAGGCGATCATGGGCATCCTCGACACACCGCCCGCCGTGATCCGCTCCGGCCAGATCCTCTACCAGGGGCGCGACCTGCTCACCCGGTCGGAGGAGCAGCGCCGGCAGGTGCGCGGCAAGGAGATCGCGATGATCTTCCAGGACGCGCTGTCCGCGTTGAACCCGACGTTCCCGGTCGGCTGGCAGATCGGCGAGACGCTACGCCAGCGCGCGGGGATGTCCCGGTCGGACGCCCGCCGCCGCGCCGTCGAGCTGATGGACCTGGTGAAGATCCCGGCCGCGGCCGACCGGCTCGGCGACTACCCGCACCAGTTCTCCGGCGGCATGCGGCAGCGCGTCATGATCGCCATGGCGCTGGCGATGAACCCGAAGGTCCTCATCGCCGACGAGCCCACCACGGCACTGGACGTCACCGTGCAGGCCCAGATCATGGACCTCCTCGCCGACCTGCGGCGGGACCTGGACATGGCGATGATCCTGATCACCCACGACCTCGGCGTGGTCGCCGGCGTCGCGGACCGGATCGCCGTCATGTACGCGGGTCGCATCGTCGAACACGCCGACGTGCGGTCGCTGTACAAGGCGCCCGCCCACCCGTACACGAAGGGGCTGCTGGAGTCGATCCCGCGGATGGACGTCCGCGGCCAGCAGCTCTCGACGATCCGCGGCCTGCCGCCGAACCTGATGCGGATCCCCTCCGGCTGCCCCTTCCACCCCCGGTGCCCGTACGTTCAGCAGGTCTGCGTGGACGTCGTTCCGCACGACCTGGTCCTCGGCGACGGCCGGACCAGCGCGTGTCACTTCGCGCAGGAGGTCCACGATGACAGCGCCCGCTAGCCCGACCAAGGTCCGCGGCGAGACCGTGCTCGCCGTCGAGGACCTGGTCAAGCACTTCCCGATCACCCGGGGCGTCGTCTTCCAGAAGCAGGTCGGTGCGGTCAAGGCCGTCGACGGGGTGAGCTTCGAGCTGCGCCGCGGCGAGACGCTCGGCATCGTCGGCGAGTCCGGCTGCGGCAAGTCCACCCTGGCCCGCCTGCTGATGCGACTGGAGACGCCGACCTCCGGCAGGGCGACGCTGGAGGGCCGGGACCTGTTCAAGGCCTCGGGCGCCGAGCTGCGCCGCCTGCGGCGCAACATGCAGATGGTGCTCCAGGACCCGTACACGTCGCTGAACCCGCGGATGACCGTCGGCGACATCATCGGCGAGCCGTTCGAGATCCACCCGGAGGCGGCGCCGAAGGGCAGCCGGCAGCGGCGGGTGCAGGAACTGCTGGACGTGGTCGGCCTGAACCCCGAGCACATCAACCGGTACCCGCACCAGTTCTCCGGCGGCCAGCGGCAGCGCATCGGCATCGCCCGCGCGCTCGCGCTGCGGCCCGAGGTCATCGTCTGCGACGAGCCGGTGTCCGCACTGGACGTGTCGATCCAGGCCCAGGTGATCAACCTGCTGGAACAGCTCCAGGACGAGCTCGGGCTCTCGTACATCTTCATCGCCCACGACCTGTCGGTGGTGCGGCACATCTCGGACCGGGTCGCGGTGATGTACCTGGGTCGGATCGTGGAGATCGGCACCGAGGACGAGATCTACGAGCGGGCCACGCACCCGTACACCCAGGCGCTGCTGTCGGCGGTGCCGGTGCCGGACCCGGAGCAGCGCGACACGCGGAACATGATCCGCCTGGTCGGCGACGTGCCGAGCCCGGCGAACCCACCGAGTGGCTGCCACTTCCGCACCCGCTGCTGGAAGGCGCAGGAGGTCTGCGCCCACGAGGACCCGGCGGCCGTACCCCGGGCCGCCGACCCGCACCCGTCCGCCTGCCACTTCGCCGAACTCCGCGCGTAAGGAAGGGCCCCTTCTTAACGCCTCGCGTTGTAGAAGGGGCCCCTCTTAACAAGAGTCAGTGGAAGAAGTGGCGGGTCCCGGTCAGGTACATGGTCACGCCGGCCTCCTTGCAGGCCGCGATGGTCTCCTCGTCCCGGATCGAGCCGCCGGGCTGCACGATCGCCCGCACACCCGCGTCGATGAGGATCTTCGGGCCGTCGGCGAACGGGAAGAACGCGTCGGAGGCGCACACCGCCCCGCGCGCCCGCTCGGCGCCGGCCCGCTCCACCGCCAGGCGGGCCGAGTCCACCCGGTTGACCTGGCCCATGCCGACGCCGACGGTCGCACCTTCCCTGGCGAGCAGGATCGCGTTGCTCTTCACCGCCCGGACCGCCCGCCAGGCGAAGGCGAGGTCGTGCAGGGTCGCCTCGTCGGCCGCCTCGCCGGTGGCCAGGCGCCAGGTCGCCGGGTCGTCGCCCGCGGCGTCGACCCGGTCCCGCATCTGCACCAGCACGCCGCCGGTGACCTGCCGCCACTCGGCCGGCAGCGGGGCGTACGCGGGTGCCCGCAGCAGCCGGATGTTCTTCTTCCCCTGGAGGATCTCGGCGGCCCCGGGCTCGAACTCCGGCGCGACGACCACCTCGGTGAAGATCTCCGCCACCTGCCCGGCCAGCTCCACGCTGACCGGGCGGTTCACGGCGATCACGCCGCCGAACGCGGACACCGGGTCGCATGCGTGCGCCTTGCGGTGCGCCTCGGCCACGTCCGCGCCGACCGCGATGCCGCACGGGTTCGCGTGCTTGATGATCGCCACCGCCGGCTGGTCGGCGAAGTCGTTCGCGGCCCGCCACGCGGCGTCGGCGTCGAGGTAGTTGTTGTACGACATCTCCTTGCCGTGCAGCTGCTCGGCCTGGGCGAGACCGGCCGGGCTGGACGGGTCGGCGTAGAGCGCGGCCGGCTGGTGCGGGTTCTCCCCGTACCGCAGCACCGCCTGCCGGCGCAGCGCCAGCCCGGCGAACTCCGGCCAGTCGGCGTCGGCGACCAGTTCCCGGGCGCACCACTCGGCGACCGCCACGTCGTAGTCGGCGATCGCCGCGAAGGCGCGGGCCGCCAGCACCTTGCGCTGCGCCAGCGTGCAACCGCCGGCCCGCACGGCCTCCACCAGCAACGGGTACGCGGACGGGTCGGTCACCACGGCGACGGAGGCGTGGTTCTTGGCGGCGGCCCGGACCATCGCGGGCCCGCCGATGTCGATCTGCTCGACGCACTCGTCCTGGCTCGCGCCGGACGCGACGGTCTCCTGGAACGGGTACAGGTTGGACACCAGCAGGTCGATGCCGGCGATGCCGTGCTCGGCCAGCTGCTCCGCGTGCGACTCCTTGCGCAGGTCGGCGAGGAGGCCCCCGTGGATCTTCGGGTGCAGCGTCTTGACCCGGCCGTCGAGGATCTCCGGGAAGCCGGTCACCGACTCCACCGCGGTCACCGGCACGCCGGCGCCGGCGATGGCGGCCGCGGTGCTCCCGGTCGAGACGATCTCCACGCCGGCGTCGTGCAACGCCCGGGCCAGTTCGACCAGACCGGCCTTGTCGTAGACGCTGACCAGCGCCCGCCGGATCGGGCGGCGCTCGTCCTGACTGGAACTCACGGGACCGTGACCTTTCTTCCGGTGATCGTCCAACCTTCGCGGACCAGGCGACCCACCTGCTCGACGAGCTGGCGCCGCTCGGCCTCCTTGATGCGCTCGGTGAGCGCCTCCTCGTCGTCGTCGTCGAGCACCGGCACGGCGACCTGCGCGACGATCGGGCCGGTGTCCATGCCGGCGTCGACGAAGAAGAGGGTGGCCCCGGTGATCTTCACGCCGTAGGCGAGCGCGTCGCGAGGCCCGTGGATGCCGGGGAACGCCGGCAGCAGGGTGTTGTGCGTATTGAGGTAGCGGTCGCCGAAGGCGGCGAGGAAGTGCGGGCCGACCAGCTTGAGGAACCCGGCGGAGATGACCAGGTCCGGCTTGTGCTCGGCGACCCGCGCGGTCAGCGCGGCGTCCCACTCCTCCCGGGTCGGGTGGTCCCTGACCCGCTCGACGAAGGTGGGCACCCCCACGGCCGCGGCCCGGTCCAGCCCGGCGATGCCGTCCCGGTCCGCGCCGACCGCGACCACCCGCGCCCCGTACGCCTCGTCGGCGCACGCGTCGAGCAGGGCCTGAAGGTTGCTGCCGGAGCCGGAGACGAGGACGACGATGCGGGCGACGGACGCGGGCTCGGTCACCGGACAACCCTATCGGGACGGTCGCCCAGCCCATCCGCTGGGCGGCACGCCGGTCACCCACGCCCGGACTGGCACGAACCGGGTACGCTGCCGCTCCGGCCGGCGAATGCCCGGCCCCACCCGTCAACGACCGACGCAGCGCGTCGCCCCCTTCGAGGAGTAGCGAAGAGATGCAGCCCGGATACCCGCCCCAGCCGCCCCGGATCGACAACAACATGACGATGTCGATCGTCGCCATCTTCCTGTTCTGGCCGCTCGCCATTCCGGCGATCATCAACGCCAGCAAGGTCAACACGCTGCTCCAGCAGGGCGACTACGCCGGCGCCCAGGCGGCGTCCGCCGAGTCCAAGAAGTGGTCCAAGTGGGCGCTCATCATCGGCCTCGTCCTGTGGGCCGTCAGCATCCTGTGCTGCATCGCCTCGTTCGCACTGAGCGCCAGCTCGACGAACACCCTCTGACCTGGAGCGCCGTGCAGCCCAACCCGGATCCGTACGGCCAGCATCCGTCGGACCCGACCGCACCGCCACCGCCGCCGCCGGCCGACCCGTACGCGTCGCCGTACGGGTCGGGACCCGGCCAGCCGTACGACCCGTACGCGCCGCAGCCCGATCCGTACGCCGGCCAGCCGTACCCGACGCCGCCCGGCCAGCCCTACGGCCCGCCGCCGGCACAGCCGTACCAGGATCCGTACGGCGGGACGCCGATGTACCCGAACGCCGGGCCCCCCTTCCCGCAGGGCCAGCAGAACACCCTCGGGTTGGTCGCCATGATCCTCGGGATCGCGTCCGTACCACTGGTCTGCTGTCACCTCGGCCTGCCGCTGGGCGTCGCCGCGGTCGTCACCGGGTGGCTCGGCAAGCAGAAGGCCGACCAGGGTCTCGCGGGCAACGGCGGCCAGGCGCTGGCCGGGCTCGTCTGCGGCGCGATCGGCGCGGTGCTGGGGTTGGGCTGGGGCGGTCTCGCGCTCGTCCGGTTCGTCTTCGGCGGCTGACCGGACCCGCGTCGGAACGCGCGAGGGGCGCCCGGATCCGTCCGGGCGCTCCGGCGCGTCAGGGGCGCGACAGCATCCGGGCGGCCGTGGCGCCGATCAGCACACCGACCGCGGTCACCGCGGTCGCCACCGCCGCAACCTGCCAGGGCACCGGCCCGACCTCGGCCAACCGGCCACCGCCCAGCGGCCCTCCCGAGGCTGCCGCGACGACACCCAGAAGCAGGCCCGCGACAGGGCCGGCGAGCACGGCCGGGCGCAGCAGCGGCGCCCAGCGCACCGGCGCCTTGTCGTCGGTGGCGAGCCGGAGCACCCGGCGGGCCAACAGCCAGCCCGCCACCATCGCCACGAGGACCGGCACCCCGAGCAGCACCGCGCCGAGCCCGTCCACCGGACCGCCGGGGAGGCCGGCCACCAGCGGTACGGCCGGTAGCGCACCCACCGACACCTCGCTGGTCCGTACGGCGGTGTCGGTGCCGACGGCGAACCCGGGGCCGAGCAGGTAGCTGGCCGACCAGACGGCGACGTTCGGGGCGTACGCCAGGCTGACCAGGGTGATGCCGGCCTGCCCGGCCACCCCGGTGCGGTACGCGCCGATCAGGTCTGCGGCGTCCCCGCCGCGGGTCGCCACCGCGAGGCCGGCCGCGCCGGCCCCCGCCGCCAGCAGCAGCAGTCCGGCGACCAGGCCGGCCCGGATCCCCTCCCGCACCGGCAGCGGCGCCCGCTCGGCGAGCACGTCGGTGACCCCGGTCGTACGCGCCGCACCGACCAGGGCGGCGAGCGCGCCGACCACCGCGAGGGTCAGACCCGCCCGCACCACGGACACGTCGGGCCCGCCGGCGGCGACCAGCAGCGCGGCGAGCACGCCGAGGATCGCGTACGCGACGCCGACCGCCCCGGCGGCGACGAGCGCCCGGCGCGGCGAGCGGCTGTCGCGGGCGCCGATGGCCCGGGTGGCGTGCACGCCGGCCCGGGCCAGCCGCCAGACGACGAGCAGGGTCAACGCCAGCGGCACCAGCCCGAGCGGGCCGGCGTCGGTCGCCAGCGGGACGCCGTGCCCGAGCAGCCAGCCGGCGAGCCCGGCGCGGATCGCGCCCGCCACCGTCGCCGTGCCCTCGCTGAGCTGGAAGAGCCAGAGCACCAACGCCACCGGCAGCCACGAGGTGATCGCGGCCCCGACCGCGGCGACCCCGGCGGCGACGGCGAGCGGCGGGCGGCGACGCACCGGCTCGCCCGCGCGCGGCGCGGGGACCCGTCGTGCCGGCCCGGGTCGCCCGGGCGGGCGTGCGCCCGCCGCCGCGGGACGGCTGGGCTGATCGGGGGTGACGAACGACATCGGGTCTACTCTGGCACGCCGCACCGGCGACGGCAGGCCGATAAGCCCCCCGGGCGGCGGCGAGTTCCGTGATCCACCGTCTCCCACCTCCGATCCGGTCTAGCCTCGGCCACAGGACGCGACCGCGGCCGGCTGACGTTAAGAAGGGACCCTTCCGCTACCGGAGGCGTTAACAGGGGGCCCTTCCTTACCCGTGGAGGCACCGTGAACGCTCCCTATCCACCGCCTCCGCCGCCGCCGGGAGCGGCCGGCGGCGGCCAGGACCGGACGATGCTGTGGGGCGTGCTCGGCATCATCCTCGGCCTGCTGTGCTGCGGCCTCCTGGGCATCATCTTCGGCTACCTGTCGATCCGCGACGCCAAGCGGTACGGCCAGTCCCCGGTGCTCGGCTGGCTGGCCATCGCGTTCGGCGTGCTGAACATCGTCGGGAGCGCGTTCCTGCGGGCGAGCGGCAACTACCCGTTCTGGAACGACTGACGGCGAGGGGGCCGACCGCAAGCGGTCGGCCCCCTCGGTACGTCCCGGAGCGGTTCAGCCCGCGGACATGATCTCCCGCATCAGCTTGGCCGTCTCGGTCGGGGTCTTGCCGACCTTGACACCGACCGCCTCCAGCGCCGACTTCTTCGCCTCGGCGGTGCCGGCCGAGCCGGAGATGATCGCGCCGGCGTGACCCATCGTCTTGCCGGGCGGCGCGGTGAAGCCGGCGATGTAGCCGACCACCGGCTTGGTGACGTTCGCCTTGATGAACTCGGCGGCCCGCTCCTCGGCGTCGCCGCCGATCTCACCGATCATGACGATCGCGTCGGTGTCCGGGTCGGCCTCGAACGCGGCGAGCGCGTCGATGTGGGTGGTGCCGATGATCGGGTCACCGCCGATGCCGACGCAGGTGGAGAAGCCGATGTCGCGCAGCTCGTACATCATCTGGTAGGTCAGCGTGCCGCTCTTGCTGACCAGGCCGATGCGGCCGGTGCCGGTGATGTCGGCCGGGATGATGCCGGCGTTGGAGGCGCCCGGCGAGGCGATGCCGGGGCAGTTCGGCCCGATGATCCGGGTCCGCTCCCCCTGCGCCACGTTGTACGCCCAGAAGGCGGCGGTGTCGTGCACCGGCACGCCCTCGGTGATCACCACGGCCAGCGGGATGCCGGCGTCGATCGCCTCGATCACCGCGCCCTTGGTGAACTGCGGCGGCACGAAGATGACCGTCACGTCGGCGCCGGTCTCCTTCATGGCGTCCGCGACGCTCGCGAAGACCGGCAGTTCGGTGCCGTCGAAGTCGACAGTGGTGCCCGCCTTCCGCGGGTTCACGCCACCGACGACGTTCGTGCCCGCGGCCAGCATCCGGCGGGTGTGCTTGGAACCCTCGGAACCGGTCATCCCCTGGACGATGACCTTCGAGTCCTTGGTCAGCCAGATAGCCATGTGTCAGACCCCCGCAGCGGCCAGCTCGGCGGCCCGCTCGGCCGCGCCGTCCATCGTGTCGACCCGCTGGATCAGCGGGTTGTTCGCGCCGTCGAGGATCGCCCGACCGGCCTCGGCGTTGTTGCCGTCCAGGCGGACGACCAGCGGCTTGGTGACCTTCTCGCCACGCTGCTCGAGCAGGGCGAGCGCCTGCACGATGCCGTTGGCGACCGCGTCGCAGGCGGTGATGCCGCCGAAGACGTTCACGAAGACGCTCTTCACCGACGGGTCGGAGAGCACGATCTCCAGGCCGTTCGCCATCACCGCGGCGCTCGCGCCGCCGCCGATGTCGAGGAAGTTGGCCGGCTTGACGCCGCCGTGCCGCTCCCCGGCGTACGCGACCACGTCGAGAGTCGACATGACCAGACCCGCGCCGTTGCCGATGATGCCGACCTCGCCGTCGAGCTTGACGTAGTTGAGGTCCTTCTCCTTGGCGGCCTGCTCCAGCGGGTCCACGGCGGCCTGGTCGACGAGCGCCTCGTGGTCCGGGTGCCGGAACCCGGCGTTCTCGTCGAGGCTGACCTTGGCGTCGAGCAGCAGCAGCTTGCCGTCGCCGGTCTTGGCCAGCGGGTTCACCTCGACAAGCGTCGCGTCCTCGGCGACGAAGGCCTGCCACAGGCCCACCGCGACCTCGACGACCTGCTCGGCCACCTCGGCGGGGAAGCCGGCGGCGGAGACGATCTCGCGCGCCTTGGCCTCGTCGACACCGGTGTTCGCGTCGATCGGGGCCTTGACGACCTTCTCCGGGGTCTCGGCGGCCACCTGCTCGATGTCCATGCCGCCGGCGACGCTGGCAATGCAGAGGAAGGTGCGGTTCGCCCGGTCCAGAAGGTAGGAGAAGTAGTACTCCTCGGCCACGTCCGCGGTCACGGTGATCATGACCTTGTGGACGGTGTGGCCCTTGATGTCCATGCCGAGGATGTCGGTGGCCCGGGCCACCGTCTCCTCCGCGCCCTCGGCCAGCTTCACACCGCCGGCCTTGCCGCGGCCGCCGACCTTCACCTGCGCCTTGACGACCACCCGACCGCCGAGGCGTTCGGCGATCGCGCGGGCCTCCTCCGGGGTCGTGGCGACGCCGCCGGCCAGCACGGGCAACCCGTGCCGCTCGAACAGGTCCCGCCCCTGGTACTCGTACAGGTCCACGATTGCGCGTCCCGTCCCGTCTCCGCGGCGCGCCGTCGCGCCGCCACCAGCGTTATGGAAAACAGTTTGACGCCTGTCATCAGTTGAAGCAGGCCGTTGGGCGCAGCCTAGCGAGGTCGGCACCGCCGGCAACCGAGCGGGTGCGCGGTGTGCGGTAATGCACAACCGGCGGGTCGGGACCCGGCCGTCCGGCGGCCGTCAGCCTTCCGGGCGATGTTCAGAGGGGCGCGTAACCACCGGGAAGGGGCGTCGTTGAGTCAGGTGTCGGCGCGCTGGTTCGGCGCGGCGGCGGGAGACGGCCGATGCCCTGTCGGTCGAGGGGTGGCGGCGGGGCATCGTGCATAGAGGGGCCGGACGTGTGAGGGGTGCGTCCGGCCCCTCCCCCTGTCCGGGACCGCCCCGCCGGCTCCCCGCAGCCGGGGAAGCGGGTCAGCCGACGGGCTGCGCGACGTTCTGCCGGACCCACTCCACGATCGACTGCGTGGTGGCACCCGGCGTGAAGATCTTGGCGACGCCGATCTTCTCCAGCTCGGGGATGTCGGCGTCCGGGATGATGCCGCCGCCGAACACGACGATGTCCCGGGCGTCCCGCTCGGCGAGCAGTTCGAGGACCCGGCGGAAGAGCGTCATGTGCGCCCCGGAGAGGACGGAGAGCCCGACGGCGTCGGCGTCCTCCTGGATCGCGGTCTCCACGATCTGCTCCGGGGTCTGGTGCAGACCGGTGTAGATGACCTCCATGCCGGCGTCCCGGAGGGCACGCGCGACAACCTTGGCGCCGCGGTCGTGGCCGTCCAGGCCCGGCTTGGCGACGACGACCCGAACACGAGAGCTCATCTGCGCATCCCTTTCACCGGCTCCGCGGCTTCACCTGAACGAACGGTAACCCGCCCGGCCCGGGCCCGGAAATCCGGGCCGCGTCACACTCCACGGAGGGAGGACGCCGTGCGTGGTGACGCGATGACGGAAACGGTCTCGGTCGTCAAGCCGGACGACTCCGCCGTTCGGTCACGGTGCGCGACGAACGGTCGATATCGGGGGCACTTCCACCGGGCCACGAGGCATGACAATCAGGTACGCAATCGGACAGAACGCAACACCAATTCGGCGATGCGGCTTGTGACGGACGTGGCAGTTGGCTAACGTGTCCACGGTTGTCATCAGGTCCATGGACGGGTGGCGACGCGGTCAGCGGACGTTCATCGCAGCGTCACAAACGCCCGGGGACCGCTTCGATACCCCGACAACGGAGGGTGTGCGTGCGCCAGCGCCTGTCGTCTGAGCCCGATCGATATCGCGGCCGCCGTCGCGTACCCACCCCGCCGCGGAGCCGCTACGCCGCCGTCGTCACCACCGCGTTCGTCGGTGCCGGCGGGGTCGCACTCCTGGCCGGCGCCCTGCCGGACGCCAAGAGCGTCAACCCGTCGGTCCTCGACGAGTTGAAGGCCGCGTCCACGCTCAGCCAGGACGCCGCCGACCGTGCCAACGCCGGCGAGCGCGCGTCGCGCGGAGACGAGCGCGGCGTCGCCGACGCCGAGTCCGAGGTCTGGCTGCTCCCCCTCCAGGGTTACGACTTCAACTCCCCGTACGGCGTGCGCTGGGGCAAGCTGCACACCGGCGTCGACCTGGTCGCCCCGGAGGGCACTCCCTACGTCGCCATCCACGACGGCACGGTGGAGAAGGCCGGCTGGTTCGGCGGCTACGGCTACACGGTGATCGTCCGCCACGCCGACGGCAGCGAGGCGATCTACGGCCACTCCTCGGCGGTGACCGTGAAGGAGGGCCAGCAGGTCAAGGCCGGCGACCAGCTCGGCCTGGTCGGCAACACCGGCCACTCGTACGGCTCCCACCTGCACCTGGAGATCCATGTCAAGGGCGAACCGCTCGACCCGGTGCCCTGGCTGATGGAGCGCGGAGTGGACATCAAGCTGCAAGTCGAGACGTACTACAACGAGGTAGCCGCCTCCTGACGTTGGGTAACGCCCGTTGACCGCCCGGATCGCACGATCCGGGCGGTTTTCGTTTGCCGTCTGGCCAACAAAGTGACCCGGACCACACCGGGGATTGTGAGCGGACCCACAGCCGGCCGTGATCACTTATGCCGCCAAAGGCGGACGAAGGAGGGCATAGCGCCCGGGACCACATCGGACCCGTCCCGGCCGGCAGGTCCCCCGTACCCGCTCTGACCTGCGCCGACACCACTATTTCCAGGTCACGTGCCCCTCGATCAGTGAAGGTCCGTAGTGCAGGACGACAGCTTCATCCCGAACGAGAACATCGCACCCGTCCGGCACCGGCGGCGGGCCAGCACCCGTACCCGGCTGCTGGTGACCGCCGCGGTCGCGGTGGCCGGGCTCGGCCTCGGCGGCGTCGCGGTCGCCGCCGCCGGAACCGACGACGACGGAACCCCACCGGCCGCCGCCGAGTTCGACGCCCAGGCGCGCGCCGAGGCCGCCAGCCGGGCCGACCGCTCCGCCCGCGACTCGGCCACCCCCACTCCCGCCAGCCCGAGCCCCAGCGTGTCGGCGAGCCCCACCGCGAAGCCCACGGCCAGCGCCAAGCCGAAGGCGACGACCAAGCCGAAGCCGAAGAAGACCACCAAGCCGAAGCCGACCTGGGTGAACCCGATGAAGGGCGCGACGATCACGTCCTGCTACGGCCCCCGCTGGGGCGTGCTGCACGCCGGCATCGACTTCGCCATGCCCGCCGGCACCCCGGTCCGCGCCGCCTTCGGCGGCACCGTGGAGAAGGCCGGTGACGTCGGCGACGGGTACGGCATCTCGGTCGTGGTCAACCACGGCAACGGATACCTGACCCACTACGCGCACCTGAGCACCGCCAAGGTGGGCGTGGGCGACAAGGTCGCCGCCGGCGAGACCATCGGCCTGGAGGGCTCCACCGGTGACTCCACCGGCCCGCACCTGCACTTCGAGGTGCACCAGGGGCAGCTGTGGAACCAGATCGACCCGGCGCCGTTCCTGCGCGCCCGGGGCATCGACGTGGCCTGCTGACGCCCCGGTACGGCGGGTCCGCCGACGGACGGTGCGGCGGCCTGCCGCCCGCGAGTCAGCCCGTCGGGGCGGCTCGGCGGCGGTACGCGCGCGGCGACAGGCCGGTGGTGCGTTTGAACGCCACGCTCAGCGCGCTCTCCGAGCCGTACCCGACTGCCCGGGCGATGCTGGACAGCGTGTCGTCGCCCCGGCGGACCCGGTCGGCGGCGAGTTCGATCCGCCAGCGGGTGAGGTACTCCAGCGGGCCCTGGCCCACGACCTCCCGGAACCGGGCGGCCAGCGTGGACCGGGAGACCGCCGCGACCCGGGCCAGCTCGGCCACGGTCCAGGGGTGGGCCGGGCGGGCGTGCATCGCCCGCAGCGCGGGGGCGAGCACCGGATCGGCCAGGCCGGCCAGCCAGCCGACGCCGCCGCCCCGGGCGAGGTGCAGGCGCAGGATCCGGATCAGCATGACCAGGGCGAGGTGCTCGGCGACCAGCGTGCCACCCAGCGGCACCGCCCGCAGCTCGCTGTCGATCTCGCTGATCGCCCAGCGCACCGTCGCGGCTTCCGGCGTCGTGGCGGGCACGTGGATGACCGGCGGCAGGCCGTCCAGCAGCAGGGCGCGGGCGCGCTCGGTGAAGGTGAACGCGCCGCCGATGAGGAACACGTCGTCGCCGGCCCCGGCCCGGGCCACCCCGTCGACGGCCGCCGTGAAGATGGGCCCGGCCGGTACGGGCGGCGTGTCCGGATCGCTGGCCAGGGTGAAGGCCAGGGGGCGGGTCAGCAGGAAGCAGTCGCCCTCGGCCAGGTCGACCGGCTCGGGCACGCCGTCCACGCGCAGCAGGCAACTGCCGCGTCGGACAGCGTTGAACTTGACGCCGGCCGGCGGGTCGAAGCGGAGCGCCCAGCGACCGCCGGCCGCCATGGCCGTGGACAGGCGGCTGGTCGCGCCGACGAGCGCGAGCACGTCCTCCAACGGATCCACAGCCCTCCCCCTTGGACGCCTACTGAAGAATGCCGGACTCCAGATTACGGAAAGTCCAGGGCAACCGCTATAGCGTGAGGGTCATGACAGACCGCAGCCGCGTCAGCACCCCGTTCACCGCCCGCGCCACCGCCGCCGAGGTCCTCGACGGCGTCGACCTCACCGGTCGCCGGATGATCGTCACCGGCGGCGCCTCCGGCATCGGCGCGGAGACCGTACGGGCCCTGGCCGGGGCCGGGGCCGAGCTCACCGTGGCCACCCGCGACCCGGCGAGCGCCGACGCCCTGGTCGCGGAGTTCGCCGCACCCGGCCCCGGCACCGTACGGGCCGCCGCCCTCGACCTGGCCGACCTCGCCTCGGTCGACGCCTTCGTCGCCGCCTGGACCGGGCCGCTGCACGCGCTGGTCGCCAACGCCGGGATCATGGCGCTCCCGACCCGGCAGCTCACCGCTGAGGGCTGGGAACTTCAGCTCGGCACCAACTACCTCGGCCACTTCGCGCTCGCCAGTGGGCTGCACCCCAACCTGCGCGCCGCCGGAACCGCCCGGGTGGTGGTCGTCAGCTCCGGAGCACACCTGGCGGAGGCGTTCGACTTCGACGACCCGCAGTTCGAGCGGCAGCCGTACGACCCGTGGTCGGCGTACGGCCGGTCGAAGACCGCTGACGTCCTGCTCGCCGTTGGCATCGCCCGGCGCTGGGCCGCCGACGGCGTCACCGCCAACGCGCTCAACCCCGGCTACATCAACACCAACCTGCAGCGTCACCTGGACGACGACGCCTTGCGGGCGTTCGGAGTGCTGGACGAGGCGGGCAACCGCATCGACCTGCCGTACTACAAGACGCCCGCCCAGGGCGCCGCCACCACCGTGCTGCTGGCGGCGTCGCCACTGGTCGAGGGGGTCACCGGTCGGTACTTCGAGGACAACCAGGAGCTCGAGGTGGTGGCCGGGCCGGACGCCACCGGCGGGGTCGGCGCGCACGCGGTCGACCCGGCCGCCGCCGATCGCCTCTGGGCGTACGCGGCACAGGCCCTGGCGTCGCGCGACCGCGGCTGATCTCAGAGCTTGTCGATCGGGGCGTGCCGCAGGACCAGCCACATGGTCTGGTCGCCGAAGTTGATCTGAGCCCGGGCGCCCGGCCCGTGCCCCTCCACGGCGAGCACCCGGCCCAGCCCGTACCGCTGGTGGTTGACCCGGTCCCCGACCGCCACCTTGGGTGCCTGCGGCAGCTCGCTGGCGGTGGCCAACCGGCTGCCGTCGACGCCGAGCCGGCGGGCGAGCTGCGCCGCCTTCGGCGTACCACCGGTGAAGCCGCCGCGCCCGCGGTCGGCCCGGTCCGCGCGGCCGCCCACGCCACCACCGCCGCCGGCCCACGACGTGTACGAGCCCTCGGTGCGCTCCCAGCGCACCAGCTCCGTGGGCAGCTCCTCCAGGAAGCGGGACGGCGCGTTGTAGGCCGGTTGTCCCCACGCCGAGCGGGTCACCGCCCGGGACAGGTAGAGGCGCTGCCGGGCCCGCGTGATCCCCACGTAGGCCAGGCGCCGCTCCTCCTCCAGCTCGTGGTTGTCGCCGAACGTGCGGGCGTGCGGAAAGACGCCGTCCTCCATGCCGGTCAGGAACACCACCGGGAACTCCAGGCCCTTGGCGGTGTGCAGGGTCATCAGCGTGACCACGCCCTGGTGCTCGGGATCGTCGCTGGGCACCTGGTCGGCGTCGGCCACAAGCGCGACCTGCTCCAGGAAGCCGGCGAGGGTCGCCCGCTCCCCCTCGGCGCCCAGCGCCTCGACCCGCTCCGTGTACTCCCGGGCGACGCTGACCAGCTCCTGGAGGTTGTCGACCCGGCCGGCGTCCTGCGGATCGAGGCTCTCCTCCAGCTCGGCCAGGTAGCCCGAGCGGGTCAGCAACGCCTCCAGGACCTCCTCCGGGGTACCGGTCTCGGCCAGCTCCCGGGCACCGTCGAGCAGCGCGACGAACTCGGCGATGCCGTTGGCGGCCCGGGTGGAGATCCCCGGCGCGTCCTTGGCGCGACGCAGGGCCGCCCCGAACGAGATCCGGTCCCGGCCGGCGAGCGCCTCGACGCACGCCTCGGCCCGTTCGCCGATACCCCGGCGGGGGGTGTTCAGGATCCGGCGGAGGCTGACCGTGTCGTCGTCGTTGACCACCGCCCGCAGGTACGCGAGGGCGTCGCGGACCTCCTTGCGCTCGTAGAAGCGCACCCCGCCGACCACCTTGTACGGCAGGCCGACCCGGATGAACACCTCCTCGAAGACCCGGGACTGGGCGTTGGTGCGGTAGAAGACGGCCACGTCCCCGGGACGGGTGTCGCCCTCGTCGACCAGCCGGTCGATCTCCCGGGCCACCCAGTCCGCCTCGGCGTGCTCGGTGTCGGCGACGTAGCCCACGATCGGGTCGCCGGACCCGGCCTCGCTCCACAACCGCTTCGGCTTGCGCGACGTGTTGCGGTCGATGACGGCGTTTGCCGCGTTCAGGATGGTCTGGGTGGAGCGGTAGTTCTGCTCCAGCAGGATCGTCCGGGCGTCGGTGAAGTCCCGCTCGAACTCCAGGATGTTGCGGATGGTCGCGCCGCGGAACGCGTAGATCGACTGGTCCGCGTCGCCCACCACGCACAGCTCGGCCGGGTCGAGCCCCGGGGTGCCCGACACCAACTCCTTGATCAGCACGTACTGCGCGTGGTTGGTGTCCTGGTACTCGTCGACAAGCACGTGCCGGAAGCGGCGGCGGTAGGTCTCCGCGACGTGCGGGTGCGACTGGAGCAGGTGCACCGTCGTCATGATCAGGTCGTCGAAGTCCAGCGCGTGGGCCTCCCGGAGCCTCCGCTGGTACAGCGTGTACGCCTCGGCGAGCGCCCGCTCGTTCGGCCCCTTGGCGCGGGCGGCGAACGCCTCCGGGTCGACCAGCTCGTTCTTCAGGTTGGAGACCTGCGCGGCCAGCCCGCGCGCCGGGTAGCGCTTGGGGTCGAGGTCCAGCTCGCGGGCGACCAGCTGCATGAGGCGGCGCGAGTCGTCCGCGTCGTAGATGGAGAAGGTCGACTTGAGGCCGGCGTGCTCGTGCTCGGCCCGCAGGATGCGGACGCAGGCGGAGTGGAACGTCGACACCCACATCAGCCGGGCGCGCGGCCCGACCAGCTGGGCCACCCGGTCCTTCATCTCACCGGCGGCCTTGTTCGTGAAGGTGATCGCGATGATCTCGCCGGGATGCACGTCGCGTGCCGCGAGCAGGTAGGCGATCCGGTGGGTGAGCACCCGGGTCTTGCCCGACCCGGCGCCGGCGACGATGAGCAGCGGCGACCCGGCGTGGGTGACCGCGTCCCGCTGCGGGCCGTTCAGCCCGTCGAGCAGCGCCTGCGGGTCGAGGCGCGCGGCGGCGGGCCGGCGCGGCGGGGCAGGCTCGGACGGCGCGGGCGAGGACACGGGGATGTCGAAGAGAGGATGCATCGCACGGCGAGTCTATGCCGCCACCCCGACGAATCCCGCCACGCACGGCTGAGGTGTAAGGAAGGGCCCCTTCTTAACGCCCTCGGTAGTAGAAGGGTCCCTTGTTAACAGCTTTCCTTGCGCCGGTCCCGGCACCCACGGCATACTCGACGGCGTGTTCGGTCAGCGCTTCTACTTTTACTACGGCTCCGGGAGTCCGGCAGCCGTAGGTCGCGCCTGATCAACCAGACCTACGAAAGCCCCGGGCTCGGAGAGCCCGGGGCTTTCTCGTCCCGGGATCCGGGCACCGGGCCCGACACCCGAGGGGTACGGCGATGATGACAGACGTGGCGGAGCAGAACGGGAGTTCGTCCGGAGCGGGCGGGGCGGGCGATTCCGTCGATCCCCGCACCGGCACACGGGAGCCGTTGGCCGCCGCCCGGATCGCGGAGATCCGGCAGCGGATCGACGAGATCGACCGGTCGCTGATCGAGCTCTGGCAGGAGCGGGCCCAGCTCTCCCAGCAGATCGGCGCGACCCGGATGGCGTCCGGCGGCACCCGGCTGGTGCTCTCCCGCGAGCAGGAGATCCTGGAGCGGTTCCGGGCCGCGCTCGGCGCGGACGGCACCCAGTTCGCCCTGCTGCTGCTCCGCGCCGGCCGCGGCCCGCTCTGAGCCGCTGAACGCCCCGGCCGGACCGGTCGGGACGGGGTGCCCGGGCACGTACAGGACCGGGGCGCCAGCCGTGGTGCGGCCGGCGCCCCGGATCACTGAGGAGGCACTACCTTCACCGCCGGTCCGGTCAGGGTAGCCGGGCGACGGCGTCTCCGCGGCTACTCGTGCGCGTGCACCACGTCGCGTACCTCAGCGAAGTGGCAGGCGCTCGGGTGCGCCGACTTCTCCCGCACGGCCAGGGCCGGCTCCTGCTGGGCGCAGATGTCCTGGGCCTTCCAGCACCGGGTACGGAACCGGCAGCCGGACGGCGGGTTGGCCGGCGACGGGACGTCACCGGTCAGGACGATCTGGTCCCGCAGGCCGCGCAGCTTCGGGTCCGGCACCGGCACCGCCGACAGCAGCGCCTGGGTGTACGGGTGGGTCGGGTTGTCGTAGATCTGGTCCTCGTTGCCGATCTCGACGATCTTGCCGAGGTACATCACCGCGACCCGGTCGGCGATGTGCCGGACGACGGACAGGTCGTGGGCGATGAAGATGTACGACAGGCCCAGCTCCTTCTGGAGCTTCTCCAGCAGGTTGATCACCTGCGCCTGGATCGACACGTCCAGAGCGGAGACCGGCTCGTCGCACAGGATGATCTCCGGGTTGAGCGCGAGCGCACGGGCGATGCCGATGCGCTGGCGCTGGCCGCCGGAGAACTGGTGCGGGTACCGGTTGATGTGGTCGGGGTTGAGACCGACCAGCTCCAGCAGCTCCTGGACCCGGGCTCGCCGCCTCGACTTCGGCAGCACGTCGGGGTGCACCTCGAAGGGCTCACCGACGATGTCACCGACCGTCATCCGCGGGTTGAGCGAGGTGTACGGGTCCTGCATGACCAGCTGGATGTTGCGCCGGCCGCGGCGCCGCTCGGTGGCGCTGACCCGGGACATGTTCCGGCCCTGGACGAACAGGTCACCGGAGGTGGGGGTCTCCAGGCCCACCAGCATCCGGGCCAGGGTGGACTTGCCGCAGCCGGACTCGCCGACGACCCCGAGCGTCTCACCCCGGCGCAGCTGCAGGTTGATCCCGTCGACCGCCCGGACCGCGCCGATCTGCTTCTTGAAGAGGATCCCCTGGGTCAGCGGGAAGTGCTTCACCAGATCGCGGGTCTCCAGCACGATGTCAGACATCGGCCTTGACCTCCTTCCAGAAGTGGCAGGCGGCGGTCCGGTAGGGCGACACCTGGTACAGCGGCGGCGGCGGGTCCTGACGGCAGACGTCCTGGGCGTACCGGCACCGCGGGTTGAACGCACAACCCTTTGGGATGTTGGTCAGAGCCGGCGGCAGCCCCTTGATGGCGGCGAGCTCCTGGCCCTTGAGGTCGAGGCGCGGGATCGACTCCAGCAGCCCCTTGGTGTACGGGTGGGCGGGGGTCTCGTAGATGTCCCCGACCGGGGCCTCCTCGATGACCCGGCCGGCGTACATCACCGAGATCCGGTCCGCCACGTCGGCGACCACGCCCATGTCGTGTGTGATCAGCAGCAGGCTCATGTTCCGCTCGCGCTGGAGCTCGGCGAGCAGCGCCATGATCTGGGCCTGCACGGTGACGTCCAGCGCGGTGGTCGGCTCGTCGGCGATCAGCACCTCCGGGTCGAGCGCGAGCGCCATCGCGATCATGACGCGCTGGCGCATGCCGCCGGAGAACTGGTGCGGGTAGTCGTTCACCCGCTGCTTCGCCGCCGGGATCCGGACCAGGTCGAGCAGCTCGACGGCGCGCGCCTTGCCCTCGGCCCGGGACATGCCCCGGTGCTTGCGGAACAGCTCACCGAGCTGGAAGCCGACCGTGAAGACCGGGTTCAGCGCGGAGAGGGCGTCCTGGAAGATCATCGCGATCCGGTTGGCCCGGACCTTGCGCCGCTGCGCCTCCGGCAGTTTGAGCAGGTCGACGCCGCGATAGAGGATCTGGCCGCCGGTGACGAACCCGGGCGGGCTGTCCAGGATGCCCATGATCGCCTGGGCGGTGACGCTCTTGCCGCAGCCGGACTCGCCGAGGATCGCCCGGGTCTCGCCCGGCCGCAGGTCGAAGCTCACGCCGTTGACCGCGCGGGCGGTGCCGATGCGGGTGCGGAACTCGACGTGGAGGTCCTTGACCTGAAGCGGCATGGCATTCGGGTCGAGGCCCGGCAGGGCGTCCAGTTTGACGTTCACATCAGTGCTCATGGCGCTCACCGGAACTTCGGGTCGAGGGCGTCACGCAGGGCGTCACCCATGAGGATGAAGGACAGCACTGTGCCGACCAGCAGCCCGCAGGGGAAGAGCAGCAGCCACGGGTCCTCCAGGAAGTAAACCTGGTGGGCCGAGATCATGATGCCCCAGGACTGCGTTGGCGGCTGGAGCCCGACACCGAGGAAGGTCAGCGTGGCCTCCGCGGTGACGAACGCGCCGAGCACGATGGTGGCGTACACCAGCATCGGCGCGATCGCGTTCGGCAGGATGTGCCGGAACATCAACCGGCCGTTGGTGGCGCCCACCGCCTTGGCGGCGTGCACGTAGTCCAGGTCCTTCGAGGAGATGACGCTACCGCGCATGATCCGGGCGATCGTCGGCCAGCTCAGCAGGAAGAGCACCCCGGCGATGGTCCAGATGTTCTGCCGCTTGATGACAGTGAGGAACACGATCGCGCCGAGCAGGAACGGCAGCGAGAAGAAGATGTCCATCAGCCGGGAGATGATCGTGTCGGTCCAGCCGCCGTAGTAGCCGGCGAGCATGCCGAGCACGCCGCCGACGATCACCATGGCGCCGGTGGCCATGATCGCGATGGTCATCGAGGGGCGGGCACCGTAGATGGCGTGCGAGTAGTAGTCGCAGCCCAGCGTGTCGAAGCCGAACGGGTGGTCCCAGCTCGGGGGGATCCGGGACCGGTCGGTGGTGCAGTCCCGCGGGTCCTGGCTGGTCCACAGCTTCGGGAAGGCCGCCATCGAGCCGACCACGAGGACGTACAGGAACGCGATCACGAAGACCGGGTCACGCACCAGCTGCCGGCGGGCGTCCGCCCACAGGCTCGCGCTGCGCTCCTTTCCGCCCGTGGCCGCGGTGTCCGCGCCCGGGCCGTGACCGCCGATGGGGGCGCCGCCGACCGCGGTGCCGGCGCTCGTCAGGTCACTCATGTCCACACCTCGTTTCGCATCGCCCTGCCGTGGGCCGCCGGGGTCGCCGGCGGCCGGTTCCTGACCACGGTGCCGTCACTCATAGCGGATCCTCGGGTCGAGGACGGCGTACAGGAGGTCGACCAGCAGGTTGGCGACCAGGACGACAAGCACCAGCATGGTCACCACGCCGATGACCACGGACGACTCACCGGTACGGGCCGACAGCGTCACCAGCCGGCCGATGCCGGGCACGTTGAAGATCGTCTCGGTGACCACCGCGCCGGCCATGGCCGAGCCGATGTCGACACCGAGGAAGGTGATCACCGGGATCAGCGAGTTGCGCAGCGTGTGTACGCCGATGACCCGCTTGTTCGCCAGGCCCTTGGCCCGCGCCGTCCGGACGTAGTCGGCCCGGATGTTCTCCATGATGCTGGTCCGGGTCAGCCGGGCCGTGGTGGCCAGTGAGACCGCGCCCAGCACCATGCCCGGGATCACCAGGCTGGCGAAGGGATAGTCGGGCTTGAAGCCCGGACTGAAGACGCCGTTCGAGAGGACCTCGGGGATCCACGTCTGGTCACGCAGGACGTTGCCGAACTTGACCCCGACGAACTCCCGCACCACCACACCCAGCACGAAGATCGGCACGGAGATCACGAAGACGGTGCTGATCTTCACCAGGTTGTCCGCGAAGCTCCCACCCCGCAGGCCCGCCCACACACCGGCGGCGATGCCGACGACCGCCTCGAAGACGATCGCGATCACCAGCAGCTTCAAGGTGTACGGGATGGCATCGGCCACCAGGTCGGTGACCTCCCGCTGGCGCAGGTTGATGCCGAAGTCGAACTGGAAGAACACGCCGGTCACCCGGTCGGCGAACAGACCCAGGCAGGGGTTGAACCTCTGGTCGAGGCAGGGGTCGGCGTACCCCAGCCGCTCGGTGACCGCTTCGAGCAGGGCCGGCGGCGGGGTCCGGTCGCCGAACAGCGCCCGGACCGGGTTTCCGCTGAACTGGATCGCCAGCGAGGTGATGTAGTGGAGCAGGAACATGGTGCCCAGCACGGTCGGGATGAACTGGAGCAACCGTCGAATGACGTAGCGCCCCATGTCGGGGTCTCCTCTCGGCGCTGACGTGGCGGCAACGATCACCCTGGTGGGGAGACCGTTGCCGCCACGTCGTGTTACGGCTGGATCAGGATCCTGAAGCTCAGTTCTGCTTCAGCGAGGTCGCACCGTAGTCGGCGTCCGAGACGGCGTTCCAGACGAACTTGTCCACGTTCTCACCGTAGACCGCACCGACCTTGTTGAACCACATCGGGATGACCGGGAGCTCCTCGACCAGGATGTCCTCCGCCTTCTGGTAGAAGGGGATCGCCTCCTCGACGGTCTTGGCCGCGTCACCCTGCTTCAGCAGGCTGTCGAACTCGGGGTTGCTGAAGGTGGAGTTGTTGCTGTCGGCACCGGTGCTGTACAGCGGAGCCAGGTAGGTCTCCAGGAACGGGTAGTCCGGGCCCCAGCCGAGGCGGAACGGACCGGTGAACTTCTTGCTGTCCGCGGTCTCCAGGTACTCGGCGAACTGCAGGTTGACCTTCAGCTCGTAGTCGATGCCCAGAGCGGCCTTGATCTGGTCGCCGACCGCCTGCAGCCACTGGTCGTGACCCGCACCGGCGTTCGCCCACAGGATCAGCTTCTTGCCCGCCGGCCAGCCGCCGGCCTCGGCCAGGAGCTGCTTGGCCTTCTCGACGTCCTTCTTGCAGTACTGGCAGACGTTCTCGCGGGCGCCCTGGAAGGTCGGCGCGACGTAGCCGGTGGCCGGGGTGAACCGGCCGTCGAAGACGGCGTCGATGATGGACTGCCGGTCGATCGACAGCGAGAGCGCCTGGCGGATCCGCTTGTCCTTGAACTCCGGCTGGTACATCGGCATGCCGACGTAGGTGAAGCTGTCACCCGGCTGCTCGTAGAGGCGGTCGCCGTAGGTGGACTTCGCCTCCTTGTACCGGGCCGGCGGCAGGGTGTAGAGCACGTCCAGCTCGCCGGCCTGGAAGGCGGCGTAACCGGCGTCGATGTCAGCGAAAATCCGGTAGGTGATCTTGTCGGGCTTGCCCGGGTCACCCTTCCAGGTGTCGCTGCGGACCAGGTTGATGGCGACGTTGTGCTGCCAGCTGCCCTCGATCTTGTAAGGGCCGTTGCCGATCGGGGTCTCGTTGCACTTGTCCGCGTCGTCGACACAGGCCTGGGCCATCGGGAAGAAGCCCGAGTAGCCGATGGTGGTCGGGAAGCCGGAGAAGGGCTCGCTCAGCTCGACGGTGAAGGTCAGGTCGTCGACCTTCTTCAGGCCGGAGAGCTCCTTGGCCTTCGGCTCCGGGGCCTTCTTCGGGCCCTCGCCGTCCGGGTCCTCCGACGAGACGTCCTTGATGCCGGCGATCCGCTTCATGAAGTAGCCGTTGTTCTGGGCGTTCGGCCCGTAAGCGGCGTAGTTCCACGACCGGATGAAGGCGTCGGCGTTGACCGGCTCACCGTTGTCGAAGGTGTAGCCGCTCTTGATCTTGATCGTCCAGAGCTTCTGGTCGTCCGAGGTGATCGACTCGGCCAGGTCGTTCTCCGGCGCGGCGGTCTCCGCGTTGTACCTGACCAGACCACGGTAGAGCTGACGGATCACGTAGATCGACGGCTCGTCGTCACCGGCGGAGGGCAGCAGGAACGCCGGCTCCGCGTTGTAGACCCGGAGCTCGCCGCCGGCCTGGCCGGCAGCGTCGTCCGGGTTGTCACCGCCGCCGCTGCAGGCGGTGGCCAACATGGCGGTGGCGGTCGCCGCGACCGCCACCTTCAGGAATTTCCCGCGCATGGGAGTGCCTCCTCAGGGCGCTCGGCTCACGAGGGGGTTGTGAGGTGCCTGCCACTGTGACACCCGATGCGCGCTGGCGGGAAGGCGTGTTATCAAGCCGATACCCGGCCGGGACGGTGCGTACACCCACCCGGAGGCGGCTCCACCGCGCCCAGGAAGGCATGGTAGGAGCTGCGGGAACGCTCCCCCCGGCCGCTCCGCGGCCGTAGGCTCGAGCCACGATGACCTTCCCGCCCTCCGCCGCTCCCCTGGCCGACGTCCGCCGGATCCTCGCCATTTTCGCCCATCCGGACGATGTCGACTTCGGCTGTGCGGGCACGGTGGCGGCCTGGACGGACGCCGGGATCGACGTCGCATACCTCCTGGTCACGCTCGGTGACGCCGGAGGCTGCGGCGACACGCCCCGGCCGGACCTCGTCCAACTGCGCGAGGAGGAGCAGCGCGCGGCGGCAGCCGCCGTCGGCGTCCGCCAGGTCGACATGCTTACCGGGTACGCCGACGGGACGCTCGCGCCGACGCCGCGGCTTCGCCGCGACCTCACCGCCGCCATCCGGCGGTTCCGCCCGGACCGGGTCCTGACCAGTTCGCCGCTTCGCCGCTGGGAGCACATCGCCGGCCCCGGACACCCGGATCACCAGGCCGTCGGCGAGGCGGCGACGTGTGCGGTCTACCCGGACGCCCGCAACCCGTCCGCCTTCCCGGACCTGCTCGCGGCCGGGCTGGAGCCGTGGGTGGTTCGGGAGGTCTGGTACGCCGGCGGCCCGTCGCCCGACCACGCCGTCGACGTCACTGAGAGTTACGAACGCAAGGTCGAGGCGATGCGGGCCCACCGGTCGCAGACGGCCCACCTGGACGTGCCCGCCTTCGTACGCGACCAGCTGGGCGCGATCGGGGCGGACGCCGGTCTGCCGCCGGGCCGACTCGCCGAGGCGTTCACCGTCCTACGGACGGAGTGAACGGCCGCCGCACGGCCCGGACGGCGTCGCCGCCCCTCAGACCAGCCGCCGGTCGGCCGCCCAGCGGGACAGCTCGTAGCGGTTGGACATCTGGAGCTTGCGGAGCACGTTCGACACGTGCGTCTCGACCGTCTTGATCGAGATGTACAGCTCCTTGGCGATCTCCTTGTACGCGTACCCCCGGGCGAGCAGGCGCAGCACCTCCCGCTCCCGGTTGGTGAGCTGGTCCAGCTCGGGATCGGACACCGGCGCGTCCGGGCGGGCGGCGAAGGCGTCCAGCACGAACCCGGCCAGCCGGGGACTGAACACCGCGTCGCCGTCGGCCACCCGACGGATCGCCGCCGCCAGCTCGTCCGGCGAGATCGTCTTGGTGACGTAGCCCCGGGCACCGGCCCGGATCAACCCGATCACGTCCTCGGCGGCGTCCGACACGCTGAGCGCCAGGAACCGCACGTGCGGGTGCGAACGCCGCATCGCCTCGAGCACCGCGCGGCCGCCGCCGTCGGGCATGTGCACGTCGAGGAGTACCACGTCGGGTTCGGTGGCGGCGATCCGGCTGACCGCCTCGGCCACCGTGCTCGCCTCGCCCACCACCTCGACGTGCACGCCCAGCTCGGCACGGACACCGGCCCGGAACATCGCGTGGTCATCGACGAGGAACACCCGCAGCCGCTCCGGGGCCCCGCCCGCTTCCTCGACCGGCTCCGTCGTCTGGTCCGCCATCATCTGTCCCTTTCCGCCGTGGACGTGTCGCGGGAGATCGGCAGGATCAACCGGACCTCGGTCCCCTCCCCCGGCTCGGACCGGATCTCCGCCCGGCCACCGTGCCGCTTCATCCGCCCGATGATCGAGCCCCGGACACCGTGCCGGTGGTCCTCCACCGTATCCGGATCGAAGCCCTTCCCCCGGTCCCGGACGAAGACGCTGACCTGTTCGGGCTCCACCTCGGCGTAGAGCGAGACGGTCTGCACCCCGGCGTGCCGGGCCGCGTTGACCAGGGCCTCCCGGGCCGCGGCCACCAGCGCGCCGACCCGCTCGTCGGTGTCCCGGTCACCGACCACCACCGTCTCCACGGTGATCGCGAACGTGTCCTCCACCTCGGCGGCCGCCTGTTCCAGTGCGGCGGCGAAGCGCTCGGCGGGCGAGGCGGTCGGCTTGTAGAGCCAGTTGCGCAGCGAGCGCTCCTGGCCGCGGGCGAGCCGCGTCACCGTCTTCACGTCCCCGGCGTTGCGCTGGATCAGCGCGAGGGTGTGCAGCACCTGGTCGTGCACCATCGCGGCCAGCTCGGCCCGCTCCTGCTCCCGGATGCGCCCCTCGCGCTCCGACCGGAGCTGGTTCCACGTCCGCCACAGCACCGGCGCGGCGACCACCCCGACGCCGGCCAGGCCGACCAGCGCGAAGATCACGCCGTTGAGCACCGCGTCGAAGTTCTGCGCCGGGGAGTAGACCGCCGCGACGCCGATGATGCCCACCGCGACCAGCAGCCCACCGCCGATGAACCGGAGCACGAACGCCCGCCGGTCGCTCTCCTCGACCACCGCGCTCAGCCAGGGCACCGGCATCGCCTCGCCCCACTGCCGCCGCCGCTCGGGCGCGGACTGGTGCCAGATCAGCCCGGCGCCGACCGCGATGATCGCGACGAGCCAGCTGGCGGTGCCGGCGGCGCCCACCGAGTTGAAGAGGGCCATCTGGAGCATCAGCACCACGAGGCCGATCGCCACGAACGGCAGGAGCTGGGCCACGTCCCGGCGCGGCGGTACCGTCGTGTCGCCGGGCCGCAGCGGCACCACGGCCCAGAAGGCGGCGTAGAGCAGCAGGCCGAGACCGCTGAGGCCGAGCAGCACCATGAAGGCGACCCGGACACGGAGCACCGAGACGCCGAGGTGCTCGGCGATGCCCGCGGCGACCCCGGCGGCCATCCGGTGCTCGGGGGCGCGGTAGAGGCGAGGGGGCTGGGTCACGGAACTGATCGGTGGCTCCCTGGTCACGAAGGGTACGGTGTGGGCGACGGTCCGCTGCCGGCGCCGGTTCGATCGTCACACGGCGCACCGCCGCAGGGCCACGGGGACGCCCCGGACATCCGCCCACCCGGGATCTCAGGGTGGGGTCAGGGTCTCCTCCTGAGGTCGTCGGCGCCCCGCCGGGAGCAGGATCGAGGACATGACCGAGGAAGCCGCCCAGCGCCCGACACCCGGGCCGACGCCGCCACCGGCGGCGTCCGCGCCGGCCGGCGGGCCGAACCCGCCGTGGGATCCGACCGGGGTGCCGCCGTACGCGGCGGCCACCGCCCCGCCTCCGCCGGGCGGTGGCACCAGCTTCACCTCCCGGTACGGGCTGGTGCGCCCGCACGACGGCCGCTACCTGGCCGGCGTCTGCGCGGCGATCGGCCGCGCGACAAACACCGACCCGGTGCTCTGGCGGGTGCTGCTCGCGGTGCTGGGCTTCTTCGGCGGCATCGGCATCCTGGTGTACGTCTCCGCCTGGCTGATCATCCCCGGGGAGGGTGACACCGCCTCACCGGTCGAGTCGATGCTGGGCCGGGGCCGGTCCAGCATGTCCCCCGTCACCGTGATCGTGCTCAGCATCCTGGTTGCGGTCAGCTTCGCCTTCATCGTCACCGACGCGTTCCGGGCCGTGCTGCTCGGCGCGGCGATCCTGATCTGCGGGGCGTTGCTGTTGAACCGGGACCGCCCCGGCGGGTCGCCGGTCGGCCCCACACCACCCGGTCCGGCCGGCGCGCCACCCGGTCCGGCCGCCACGCCGGCCGCCCCACCGCCCGGGCCGGTGCCGCCGGTGAGCTACCCGGCCCCGACCGTGCCCCCGACGACCGGTGCCGCCGAGCCGCGGCCCTTCGGCGCGGCGCCGGCCGAGCCCACCCTCGAGATGCCGCCCGCCCCGGCACCGGTGGAGCCGACCGCGGAGCTGCCCCGGCCGGACGCGCCGCCCACCGTTCCGGCGCCGACCGCCTGGCCGGCCACGCCGGCGTGGGCGCCGCCGCCGAGCACGCCGGCGATGCCCTCCGCCGCGCCGCTGCCGGGCGGCTACCGCCCGCCGTTCGCCCCGCACGGCCCGTACGCCGGGTCGGCCGTGCCGGCCGCCGCACCGCCGGTGCCGGCGAAGCCACCGCGCGCGCCGAAGCGGCCGCGCGAACGGTCCGCGCTCGGCGCCGTGACCTTCTCGCTGATCTTCCTCGTCCTCGGTCTGGTGGCCGTCCTCGACCTGGCGGGCGTGTTCCCGGTCGGCGCTTCCGCGTACTTCGCGGCGGCCCTGGCCACCACCGGACTCGGCCTGCTCGTCGGCACCTGGTTCGGCCGGGCCCGCTGGCTCATCGCGCTCGGCCTGGTCACGGCCGCCGCGCTGACGGTGGCGACCGTCGCCGAGTCGTACGACCGGATCCGGGGCGTGGACGGTGCGGTGACCTGGGCACCGGCCAGCCACGCCGAGCTCGCCAACCGGTACGAGAACAGCTTCGGCGACACCGTGCTCGACCTGCGTTCGGTCGATTTCGCCGGTAAGGACACCCAGATCACGCTCGCGGTGAACTTCGGCAACGCGACGGTGGTGGTGCCCCCGGAGGTCGACGTGACGACGGTGTCCGACGTCAACGCCGGTCACGCGATCGTGTTCGGACACCGGTCGGGAACCCTTGACGACCGCGCGGGTGGCCTGGACGGTCCGCTCCGCGATCGCACCGACCTGGGCGCGGACGGCCCGGGCGGCGGGAAACTGCAGCTCTACATCCACGTCAACGCCGGCAACCTGGAGGTGACCCGGTGAGGGCGCACCGCACCGATCTCGTGTCCCTGGCGTTCGGGCTGCTCTTCGTGGGCCTCGCCACCTGGTGGCTGGTCGCCCGGCTGCTCGGGTTCGTCCTTCCGCCGGTCGGCTGGTTCCTGGCCGGGGCGCTGCTGCTGATCGGTGTGCTCGGGCTCGTGGGCGCACTCCGGGCGGCCCGGTCGGCCGGCCCGTCGGAGGCGCCGGCCGGCGCGCCGGAGGGGGCGACCGGAGCCGGGCTGGCGGCCACCGGAGCCGCCCCGGCGGTGCCGGACGCGACCACGCCGGCGGTGTCCGTCCCGCCGGCCGCGTTCGGGGGGTTCGACCGGCGGGAGTGGGACGTGTCCGCCCCGGTGTCGGGTACGCCCGGCACCGGGCCTGCGGAGACCGGACAGCGGCCCGGGGCCACCGGGGCCGGCCGCCGGGACGAGGCTGACGAGTGGCCGGGCGCTCCCACCACCGGCGACGGGCGGGAGGAGGCCGACGAGTGGCCCACCGACGCGGTCACCGACCGCGTCGCCGAGGCCGCCGAGGACCGGCCGGCGGACGTGGCCGCGGATGTCCCGCCGGCACCGCCGGCAGGGGGCGCCCCTCGCTGAGCACGGCTGTGCGCAGCCGGCGCGGCGGCGCATATGCTGACCGGTGGAGCCCGTCCCGGCCGGCCCGCCCCGGGTCTGCCGGCTCGCCCCGCACCCGCCGGCCGGCCCGCGGCCCGCGCCGGCCGTGTCGGATTCCGCCGCACCCGTCGTCCCGACCCTGTCAGGAGCCCGCCCGACATGACCCAGTCCCCCGCCGTGCGCCCCTCCGGCCGGTCCGGTCCGGTCCGCATCGGCGAGCGCGCCGCCCGTACCCTCGTCGCCGAGTTCGCCCGGATCAACGACCCGAAGGCCGCCCTGCTGGTCGGTGCCAGCCCGGAGTCCCCGGTGCTGGCCGCCGCAATCGAGGCGCTGCTGCCCGGCGACACGCTCACCGTCGTGCCGGCCGCGTCGTCGAGTGCCGCGCTGCTGCGCGAGCACGTCATCGCGCAGGGCCGCTGGGTCGCCGACCGGGTCCGGGTCGTCGACGCGCTGGCCGAGGCCGAGGTCGCGGCGGTGGCGATCGCCGGCGAGCCGTTCACCGGAACCGCCGAGGAGACCCGCGCCACGATCGACGGGCTCGGGAAGTACCTCGCCGACGGTGCGGTGCTCAGCGTCGCCGCGCCCGCCACGCCGGGACGCACCGCCGGGGCCGCCGACGAGTTGGACCGCCAGGGCGCCCTGCACGGTGTCGGGAGTGACCTGGTGCTCCGCAACAGTCCGCCGCTGCGGGTGCACCGGCTGCGGTTCACGCCGGCCGACGCCGCGGCGGCCACCGTGCTGGCACCGGCGTACCGGCCCTCCAGCGTGCCGCTGACCCGCACCATGCACATCGACTCCAACGGGGTGGCCGCCGTGGGCATCACGCTCGGCCTGGCGGCGCTGGCCCGGCTGACCCGCCCGACGTCGAAGCTGTGGCTGCTGCCCGCCCTGGCCGCCGCGCCGGTCGCGGCCTTCTTCCGCGACCCGGAGCGGGACGTGCCGGAGGACCCGTCGGCCGTGGTCGCGGCCGCCGACGGCCAGGTGCTCTCCGTGCAGCGGCTGCACGACGAGCGCTTCGGCGACGGCGAGTGGCTGCGGGTCGCGGTCTTCCTGTCGGTGCTCGACGTGCACGTCAACCGCTCCCCGGTGGCCGGGAAGGTGGTCGACTACTTCGTGGCCGACGGCGGCTTCGCGAACGCGATGAAGCCCGAGGCGGAGCACAACGTCGCCGCGTACACGGTGCTGGACACGACGCACGGCACGGTGGTCGTGGCGCAGCGCACCGGGCTGATCGCCCGGCGGATCGTGCAGCGGGCGCCGATCGGGGCGCTGCTGGCGAGGGGCGAGCGGTTCGGGTTGATCCGGTTCGGCTCCCGCACCGACGTCTACCTGCCGGCCGCGGCGGCGGATCCGCTGGTCGGGCCCGGCGACAAGGTGGTCGGGGGGTCGAGCGTCATCGCCCGCTGGCGGTGACCGCGGCAACGGCAACGGGCCGCGGATCTCCGCGGCGAGAACGGGAAGGGGCGCCGCGGAGATCCGCGGCGCCCCTTCGCTCGTACGGGGTCAGACGGTGCGGCGCTGCCGCAGCCAGAGCACCGGCCCGCTGAGCAGGTAGCCCACCACGATCAGGGCGAAGGTGAGCCGGATGTCGACAAGCGCGCCGACCACCGGAGCCAGCCAGACCCACGGCGGCAGCTTCACCAGCCGGGCGAGCTTCGCGTACGGGAAGCTGGAGACCATCGCGAAGGCGAGCAACGCCACGCCGCCCAGCAGCACCTTCCCGGAGACCGGCAGCTCGATCGCGACCGTCAGGGCGAGCACGGCGGCGGCCATGGTCGTCGGCACGCCGCAGAAGAAGCGGCCGTCCTTCGGTGACACGTTGAACCGGGCGAGCCGGATCGCGGCGCAGGCCGCGACGAGAGCGCACGCCACGGCGGCGGCGGCCGGCGGTACCGTGCCGGCCAGTGAGGCGTAGACCACGACCGGGGCGGCGAGCCCGAAGGAGCACATGTCGGCCAGCGAGTCCATCTGGGCGCCGAACGGGCTGGCGACGTTGAGCTTGCGGGCGAGGGCGCCGTCGAGCCCGTCGAACGCGACGCAGGCGATCAGGCAGAGGGCGGCCATCCGGACCTCGCCCTGCATGGCGAGGAAGATCGCCAGCATGCCGAGCATGAGGCTGGCCAGTGTGCAGGCGTTGACCAGCGCGAACTTCATCCGTCGGGTCATCGTCCGCTCGCCGGGGAGCAGCGGGATCGACATCGCCGCCGGCTCGTCGAGCGGGCCCGCCGGGGCGAGCGCGGGACTCACCGGGACGATCGCCTCGATCTCGGCGTCGTACCGGCGGTAGCGGCGGTCCGCGTACGGGTGCTCGACGAGCGACACGTCGGTGCCGGTGCGGAGGTCACCGTCGCGGCGACCCACCCGGACCAGCAGCACCTGGCGGGCGAACGTGCCGCTGCGGCGCAGCCGGCCCGCCCATCGACGCCCTGCGGGGCGCGGACTGTCTGTCGTACGACGCCGGCGCCATGGGGCTCTCGGCACGTTTCCTCCATCACCGGATCGACTCACCGCCTCGGCGGCGGGTGTCCGGCTGTCTCGTGCCGGACCTTGCTGGACCGGCAGCCGTTTTGCGGAGTACACCATCGCATAGGGGAACGGGAGTTGGCGATAGTTGCCGGCGGTAGTTATATCTCCCTTAAACCGCGCGAACCACTCGCTTATTCCCATCACGGGCTGCATCGCCCGTTTCATCGTCAACTCCCATACTCGAATGTACCGGACCCCGCCCATACCGTCGCGGCGAGCGATCTGTCCCGAGGTACGGCCGGGCGGGGCCGACGGTTCAGCGGAGCCGTCCACCGATCGCCCGACCGGCGACGTCGGTGAGCCGGAGCCCGGCCGTCTCGGCCATGGTGAACCAGCCCGCCCGGGCGGTCGACCCACCCGCCAGCTCGGTCACCCGCGGCTCGGTGGGTTCGTCGACCGCCACCCGGTAGACCACCCGGACGGTGTGCCAGTCCAGCGGACGGCCCTCCGGGCCGAGCGCGGCCGGGTTGTGCAGGCTGTCCACGCCGATCAGCTCGACGACCCGCCCCAACTGGCCGGATTCCTCCACCAGTTCACGAAGCAGCGCCGGCTCGGGCGCCTCGCCGTGGTCGGTGCCACCGCCGGGCAGGTGCCAGCTCCCGGCGCCCGGGTAGCCCTCCGCGATCTGGGTCAGCAGCACCCGCCCGTCCGGGTCGCGCACCAGCCCGTACGCCCCGAAGCGCTGCCGCCGGTCGGGCGGGGGCGGGGCGGCCTCGGCGGCCGGCAGGGCGGTGGGCAGCCCGGGCGGCAGGGGGGTGGCGGCCAGGCCGAGCAGTTCGGCGGTGAAGGGCATCAGCGGCACGGTCGCCGGCGCCGCGGGAGCGAACCACCGCAGCTCGTCGCTGCCGCCGGACGGTTCCGGCCGGAGCGCGCCGCCAGGCGCGGTCACGTCGAAGATCAGCCGGTCGGTGTGCACGGCGACACCGGCGAACGCGGCCACGTCGGCCACCGCCGCCCGGACCCCGGTCACCGCCACGACCAGCCCGGTCTCCCCGGCGACCTCGCGGACGACCGCGTCGGCGGGGTGCTCGGCGTGCGCCAGGCCGCCGCCCGGCAGCCGCCAGATCCCCGGGTACGGGCACGCGGCCGAGCCCCGGACGAGCAGCACCCGCCCGTCGGTGTCCCGCAGGACCCCGTACGCCGCCACCCGCCGCCGCTGCTCCACCGGCCAGCTCCCCCGCCCGTCTTCGGTCGATCATGAAGTTATCGCCGTCGACACCGGCGTGTCCCGACAATAACTTCATGATCACCCGTGGCGCGGGCGGGTGGGTGGTGGTCAGGTGAGGCGGGCGGCCTGGACGGCTTCGGCGGTCACCTCGGTCAGGCGGTCTGTCGGGAGAGCACCCAACTCCTCCTTGGCGAACCAGCGGGCCTCACAGGTGGAGCCGCCGACGTCGGCGACCGTGGGCGGGGCGGGCTTGTCGACCACGACCCGGTAGAAGGCACGGACGCCGTGCCAGTCGATCGGGTAGCCCTCCGGGCCGAGCGAGGCCGCATCCCGGTGGCTCGCCACCCCGAGCAGCTCGACCAGGCGCCCGGTCTGCCCGGTCTCCTCGACCAGTTCCCGGATGAGGGCCGCGCCCGGCTGCTCGCCGTAGTCGGTGCCGCCGCCGGGCAGGTGCCAGCAGCCCGCGCCCGGGTACCCGTCGGACACACGGGTGAGCAGCACCCGCCCGTCCGGGTCGGTGACGACCGCGTACGCGGCGAAGCGCTGAGCACGGTGCAGGCCGTCCGGCCCGGGGACCGCGTAGAAGGAGGGGAACTCGGGCGGCTCGTCCGGCACGATGTCCGCCGAGGAGGCCGGCAGGCCGAGGGCCCGCGCGGTGAACGACCGCAGGGGCAGCTCACGGGCCTCCGCGAGGGTGACCCAGCGGGCCAGGTCGGTGGGCCGGTCGACCCGGTCGGTGAGCGTCCCGCCCCGGACCGACACCTGGTAGATCAGGCGGTCGGTGTGGATGGTGATGCCCCGCTCGGGCAGCGCCCGCATGTCGGCAAGCACGTCCTTGAGGCCGGCGACGCTGACCGAGAGCCCGGTCTCGGCCGCGGTCTCCCGGACGACGGTGTGCTGCGGATCCTCACCGTGGTCGACCGCGCCCCCGGGCAGCGACCACGTGCCGGGGGTGCCGGAGCGCTCCGATGCGCGGACCAGCAGGACCCGACCGACTGAATCAGTGGAAACTGCGTATGCCGCGATCCTGCGCAGCGGCTCCAGCATGGTGGTCACGGAGCCAAATTCTCCCTGCAACGGGTTACCGGCATCGAAAAGAGTCGGATTCCTGACTCAATGCTCCCGCATCAGGGGCAGGTCAGGGTATGGATCCGGGCGGTCACCGAGGTCGATCGAACGCCGGGCGTGGACCGTGGAGGTATGACAACCACCGGTATTCCCCAGGCCCCGTACAAGCAGCTCCGCCGCCCCGTCACCGACCGGATGGTCGCCGGGGTGGCCAGTGGAGTCGGTCGCTACTTCGGCGTCGACCCCACCCTGGTCCGGGTGATCTTCGCGGTCGCCGGACTGCTCACCGGCGGGCTCGCGCTGCTCGCGTACCCGATCATGTGGTTCCTGATGCCGGAGGAGCCCGCCAGCGCGCCCGCCTGGCCGCACCCGACGGCGCAGCCGACGCCGGAGGCGACAATCGCGCCGGAGACCCGGACGCCGGAGAGCCCGACCGCGTGAGCCCGGCTCACTCCCACTCGATGGTGCCCGGCGGCTTGCTGGTCACGTCCAGGACCACCCGGTTCACCTCGGCGACCTCGTTGGTGATCCGGGTGGAGATCCGGGCGATCAGCTCGTACGGCAGCCGGGACCAGTCGGCGGTCATCGCGTCCTCGCTGGAGACCGGGCGCAGCACCACGGGATGCCCGTAGCTGCGCCCGTCTCCCTGCACGCCCACGCTGCGCACGTCCGCCAGGAGCACCACCGGGAACTGCCACACCCCCCGGTCCAGGCCGGCGGCGCTCAGCTCCTGCCGGGCGATGAAGTCGGCCCGGCGCAGCACGTCGAGCCGCTCCCGGTCGACCGCGCCGATGATCCGGATGGCGAGGCCGGGCCCCGGGAACGGGTGCCGCCAGACCATCGCCTCGGGCAGGCCGAGCTGGAGGCCGAGCGTGCGGACCTCGTCCTTGAAGAGCGTGCGCAGCGGCTCGACCAGGGCGAACCTCAGGTCCTCCGGAAGGCCGCCGACGTTGTGGTGGCTCTTGATGTTGGCGGTGCCGGTGCCGCCGCCGGACTCGACCACGTCCGGGTAGAGAGTGCCCTGCACCAGGAACTCGACGTCGCCGTGCGCGGCGATCTCCCGGGCGGCGGCCTCGAAGACCCGGATGAACTCCCGGCCGATGATCTTGCGCTTCTGCTCCGGGTCGGTCACGCCGGCCAGCGCCTCGAGGAACCGGTCGGCCGCGTCGACCACCTTGAGCTTGATGCCGGTCGCGGCGACGTAGTCCTTCTCCACCTGCTCGGCCTCGCCCGCGCGCAACAGGCCGTGATCGACGAAGACGCAGGTCAGCTGGTCACCGACGGCCTTGTGCACGAGCGCCGCGGCGACCGCGGAGTCGACGCCGCCGGAGAGGCCGCAGATGATCTCCTTGTCGCCGACCTGCTCGCGGATGCGGGCCACCTGCTCGTCGATGATGTTCTCGGGCGTCCAGGTGGGCTCGATGCCGGCGATGTCGTACAGGAAGCGGGTCAGCATCTCCTGGCCGCGCGCCGTGTGCCCGACCTCGGGGTGGAACTGGACGCCGGCACGGCGGCCGGCGACGTCCTCGAAGGCGGCGACCGGCGCGCCCGCCGACTCGGCGGTCACCGTGAAGCCGGCCGGGGCCTCGGTCACACAGTCGCCGTGACTCATCCAGACCGGCAGGTCGTCGGGGAGGTCACGGAGCAGCACGCCGGCGTCCGCCCGGGGGTGCAGCGGGGTGCCTCCGTACTCCCGGCTGCCCGTCCTGGCGACCGTGCCGCCGAGGGCCTGGGCCATCGCCTGGAAGCCGTAGCAGATGCCGAAGACCGGAACACCCGCCTGGAACATCCCCGCGTCGATCTGCGGGGCGTCCGGGGCGTAGACGCTGGACGGGCCGCCGGACAGGATGATCGCGGCCGGCTCCTTCGCCAGCATCTCGGCGACCGGCATCGTGTGCGGAACGATCTCCGAGTAGACCTTCGCCTCGCGCACCCGGCGCGCGATGAGCTGGGCGTACTGGGCTCCGAAGTCCACCACCAGGACGGGGCGAGGCGTGCTCATGCTCGAGAATCCTACCGACCGGGACCGGCCGGGCCGCGCCGCCCGCCCCCTCCGCGACGGCCCGTGACGCCGCCGGCGTCCGTCATGCCGCCACGGGGTGCGGCCACCTCGTCATCGCCGGCGGGCCCGTACCCCTCGGCCACACTCACCTGCCGCGCGATGATCCCCAGGAGCACCCCGTAGACCACCTTCGAGACGATGTCGGCCACCGTGTAGGTGATCTGTCGGGCCACCACGCCGTCGGCCGAGTCCCACAGAGCCGGCATCAGGTACGCCCCGGGGTACAGCAGCCAGGAGATCAGCACCAGCCACCACACCGCCCGGGCGGTCCCGCGGGCCGATTCGGGCAGCCGGGCCAGGTTGCCGAAGATGATCCGTGCCACCAGGACGAGCAGCAGCCCGAAGAAGGCCGTGCTGACCAGGCCCCACACCCAGTACGGTGCGTCCCGTTCGACCTCGTGGAACTGCCCGACGTACCCGGTGTAGATCATGGCGAGGCCGCCGGCCACGAACGCCACCCAGGCCCGGTGGAACCTACGGCCGGTGACTCCCATGACGACAAGCAGCTGGATCAGCAGCACCGGCACGTCGATGGACCAGTTGACGTACCGGTACCCGTTCGAGAAGAGGGTGCCGGCCTGGACGAAGGCGGTGCCGTCCCAACGGAAGGCGCTGATCCAGCGCTGGTAGAGCAGGAACAGCTCGAAGAAGGCGGAGACCATCACGACGGCGGAGAGCACCGAGGTGAGCCGGTACCGGGGGGCGATGGTGCCGCGGGTGACCAGGAAGTAGACCAGCCCGGCGGCCATCACGGCGAAGCCCAGGCTCAGGACGTGGGAGATCAGGGTGTACTGATCCACGTTGTACGAGAAGGTGTTCTCGAAGTTCACATCCACCTCCGACAGCCATACCGCTTGAGGCAACTTTGCCCCTTAGATCCGTTTACCGTATGTGGTGACAGCCGGGACGCGACCGCGATCGCACATCTGCGACCCGGGCGGCGACGGGTCGGCACCCGTCCGGACACACAGCGGACCGGTGAGGGGCGGGGGCATGACCGGCTGGTGGCAGTGGGGCTACGTCGCCGCCATGGCGGCCGGCGTACTCCTCTTCCTGCGCCTGTGGGCCGACCCGAGAGGCGTGCCGACGGTGGAGTACCTGGTGGCGCTCGCCGTCCCGCTCTGGTCCGGCCTCTGGTACACGTTGCTGTCCCTCGGCGGCGGCCGCGCCGACGGCGGCGACCACACGGTCTACTGGGCGCGGTACGCCGACTGGGCGGTGAGCGCCTCCCTACTGCTCACCGCGCTGGCCCTCACCGCGACGCACGCCCTGCCCCACCGGCACCCCCGGCTGCTGACGGCCCTGGTCGGCGCGAACCTGGCGATGATCCTCAGCGGTCTCCTCGGTGACTTCGCCGCCGAGCCGTGGCCCCGGTACCTGTTTTTCAGCCTCGGCGCCCTGGCCCTGCTCGCCATCTTCGCCGTGATCTACGGACCGCTGCGTGCCATCGCCCGCCGCCAGCCCACCGCGCTGTACCGGGCCTACCGGGAGGCGGCCCTGCTGCTCGGCGTGCTCTGGGTCGGGTATCCCGTGTTCTGGCTGCTCGGACCGTCCGGAGTCGGGCTGCTCGGCGCCACCACCGACACCGCCCTGTTCGTTCTGCTGTCCATCGCGTCGAAGGTGGGCTGGGGCGCCCTCGACCTCGCCCGGCTCCGGGAGTTGGTTGGCCGGGGCGAACTCCCGCTCGGAAACCCCGGGTGACCGCCCCGGCCGCCGACGACGCCACCCGGCCGGAGCCCGGTGTCACCTGCCCACCGGCGGCAGGGCCACCGGACCGGGGCGGCTCGCCACGCCACCCGGCCGGCCGGGTGCTGGCCCGGGTCGGCACGGCGTCCGTGCTTGTCGCGCTCGCCCTGCTCGTGCTGGTCCCGGTCCTGCGCCGGTACGGCCTGGACGACTTCACCCCGTTCCTGGTCGCCGGGCTGCTCCTCGGCGTTCCCCACGGCGCGGTCGACCACCTGGTGCCCGCCTGGCTGTCGACCCGGGCCCGTCCGCTGTCCGTCCGGCTGGCGACCCTGCTCGGCTACGCCATGGTCGCCGGTGCCGCCCTGGTGGCCTTCCACGCCGTGCCGGCCCCGGCCCTGCTCGCCTTCCTCGTCCTGTCGGTCGCCCACTTCGGTGCCGCCGACGAGGCATTCCATGCCGAGCTGGCCGGGCGCCGGATCCGGTACCCGGTCGTCGGGGTGCTCGCCCGCGGCGGCCCGCCGGTGGTCGTACCCCTGCTGCTGTGGCCCGACACGGTCGACCCGCTGCTCGCGTCGGTTGCCCCCGGCGTTCCGGTCCTGCTCACCGCCGAGATCCGGCTGCTGGCGGCGGCCTGCCTGCTCGCGGCCGTCGCGACGACCGCCGTACGGGGACTGCGGGCGTCCCGGGTGACCGAGGCGGTGGAGCCGATCCTCCTGGTCCTGGTGTTCGCCACGGTGCCGCCCACGCTGGCCGTCGGCACCTACTTCGCCACCTGGCACTCCGGACGGCACATCGCCCGGTTGCTGCACGGCGACCCCGCCAACCGGGCCGACCTGGCCGCCGGCCGTCTCGGGCCGCCGTCGCGCCGCTTCGCCCGGCGTGCGGCGCTGCCCACCCTCGCCGCGGTCGCCGTCCTGACGGCGTTGGTCGGCTGGCCGGGCGGGCCGGTCGATCCGCTGCCCGCCACCGTCGCCGTACTGGCGGCGCTCACCGTCCCGCACGCCGCGCTGGTGGCCTGGATGGACCGCGTCGCACCGCCGGCACCCGGCCCGGACCGGTGACGGCCCGGCCGGTCAGCGGAGCGCACCCGGGGCGTCCGCCGGCACCGCCGGGTTGCGCGGGGGCACCGGGTCCAACCGGCGGTACGCCGAGCCGACCGGCGGGCGGGGGTCCTCGTCGCCCTTGTTGGGCCAGAAGGACATGGCGCGTTCGGCCTGGGCGGTGATGGTCAGGCTCGGGTTCACGCCGAGGTTGGCCGAGATCGCCGCGCCGTCGACGACGTGCAGCCCCGGGTGGCCGTACACCCGGTGCCAGGGGTCGACGACGCCCTCGTCGGCGGTCGCGCCGATCGCCGCGCCGCCCAGGATGTGCGCGGTCACCGGGACGTTGAACGGCTCGGTGACCGAACCGCCGGGCACCCCGCCGATCTCCTCGGCGAGCAGCCGCACCGCCTGGTTCCCGGCCGGGATCCAGGTCGGGTTCGGCGCGCCGTGGCCGGGGCCGGAGACGAGCCGCCGGCCGAACAGCCCCCGCCGCACGCGGGTGGTCAGCGAGTTGTCCACCGACTGCATGACCAGGGCGATCACCGTACGCTCCGACCAGTTGCGGACCGAGAGCATCCGGGCCGCCACGACCGGTTGCCGGGCGATGGCGGCGAGCCAGCGGCGCAACCGTCGCGGCCCGCCGTCGACCAGCAGGGACTGGAGCAGGCCCATGGCGTTCGAGCCCCGCCCGTAGCGGACCGGCTCGATGTGCGTCTGTGGGTCGGGGTGGAACGAGCTGGTGATCGCCACGCCCTCGGTGAAGTCGAGCCGCTCCGCCCGCGCCCGTGGGCGGGGCACCGCCGCACCGAGGATGGCCTCCGAGTTGGTCCGGGTCAGCTCGCCCAGGCGGGACGAGAGCCGCGGCAGCGCCCCGGTCGCCTTCATCTCGTGCAGCAGCCGCTGGGTGCCCAGCGCGCCGGCCGCGAAGACCACCTGGTCGGCGTGGAGCACCTGGCGCCGCTTGCGCAGCCAGGCGCCGGTGCGGACGGTGTGCACGGCGTACCCGCCGCCGTCGACCGGCCGCACGGCGGTCACGGTGGTCAGCGGGTGCACCTCGACGCCGAGCTTCTCGGCCAGCCACAGGTAGTTCTTCACAAGCGTGTTCTTCGCCCCCCGCCGGCAGCCCGTCATGCAGGCGCCGCAGTGGGTGCAGCCGGTGCGCTCGGGGCCGGCTCCGCCGAAGTACGGGTCCGCCGCCCGCTGCCCCGGCCGCCCGATGTACACCCCGACCGGGGTGGCGTGGAAGGTGTGCCCGACCCCCATCCGGTCGGCCACCGCGCGCATCGCCCGGTCCGCTCCGGTGGTGCGGGGGTACGTGGTGACGCCGAGCATCCGCTTCGCCTGGGCGTAGTGGCGGGCCAGTTCGTCCCGCCAGTCGGTGATGTCCCGCCACTGGGGGTCGGCGTAGAAGGCGTCGAGCGGTTCGTAGAGGGTGTTGGCGTAGACGAGCGAACCGCCGCCCACCCCGGTGCCGGAGAGCACCAGGACGCCGCCGCCGGACCGCCGGTCCGCCGCCCGCAGCAGGGTGATCCGCTGGAGGCCGTAACAGCCCAGGCGGGGCGCCCAGAGGAAGCGGCGCAACCGCCACGACGTCTCCGGGAACTCGTCGTCGGCGAAGCGCCGGCCCGCCTCCAGGACACCGACCCGGTAGCCCTTCTCGGCGAGTCGCAGCGCGGTGACGCTGCCGCCGAAGCCGGACCCGATGACGAGCACGTCGTACCGCATGAAGGCATCATTACCGGCCGGTAGCCATCGCGCCAGGGCCAGTTTTACCGCGATCATGGACACCCATCGACGGACCGCCGTGCATCGGGAGCAACCCGACGCCCCGGTCAGCGCGTCCCGTCGGGGAACACGGGGAGGGGTGGCCGGATGGTCGACGGATTGCACGGGCGGCACCGATGGCGGTGGGCGCTGATCATGTCCACCGTCGCCGTCCTGCTGACCGCGAGCGCCGTGACGGTGGTCCGCGCGCTCACCGAGGGCGGGCCGGAGCGGACGGTCACCGCGACCGGCGGCACCCCGGCGCCCAGCGCCACACCCTCGCCCAGCCCGAGCGGCCCGCCGCCGGGAGCGAACCTCACCGGGCCGCTGAACCTCCTGCTGGTGGGGGTGGACACCCGGGTCAGCGTGCCCGGGTGGAAACCGCACGCGGACGCCGTCCTCCTCCTGCACGTGCCGCCGGGGCTGGACCGGGCGTACCTCTTCGCGCTCCCCCGCGACCTGCTTGTCGACATCCCGGCGTTCCCGGCGGCCGGCTACCGGGGCGGCCGCACCAAGCTGACCCACGCGATGAGCTACGGCAGCCGGGTGCCGGACGCGCCGAAGCGGCCCGACACCGCCCAGGGGTACGAGCTGCTGCGGGCCACGGTCGCCGGCTACACCGGCCTGAGGATCGACGCCGGCGCGGTGATCACGTTCGGCGGCTTCGACCGGCTGGTGGACACCCTCGGCGGCGTCGACCTGCGGATCGACCAGCGGGTGGTGTCGCAGCACCGCCGGCCCGACGGCCGACACCGCGAACTGAGGCCGGGCGGCGGCGGATACCTCGGCCCGCAGATGGTGTACGAACCGGGCGTGCGCCACCTCAACGGCTGGCAGGCGCTTGACTACGCCCGGCAGCGCTACCTCAGCGGCGGGGCCTACTCCCGCCAGCGCCACCAGCAGCAGCTCCTCAAGGCGCTCGCGACGAAGATCCTCGACGAGGGGCTGGCCCGCGACCCGGACCGCGTCGAGCAGGTGGTGGCCGCGCTCGGGGACACGCTGATCCACGTCGGCGGGCCACGCATCGTGGACATCGCGTACGCCCTCGGCGGCCTGGACCCGGAGCGGCTGGTGCTGGTCGGTCTGCCCGGCGCCTCGGTCGGCCGGGGCAGCGGCTACCGGGGCGAGCAGCTCACCCGGGTCGGCCGGGGATTCCTCACCGAGCTGCGGGCCGGGCGGGTCGAGGCGTACCTCGCCGCCCACCCCGAGCTGCGGTTGGCGAGCTGACCCGGGCCGACCGGCTCAGAGCGGCTCGGGCGCCGCCGGCTTCTCGGTCCCGTACAACCAGGCGTCGAAGAGCTTGTCGAGCTGCCGGCCGGAGATCCGCTCGGCCAGCTCCACGAACTCCGCGGTGGTGCCCGTGGCGTTGCGCTGCTCCTGCGCCCACGTCTTGAGGATCCGGAAGAAGGCCTGGTCGCCGACCGACACCCGAAGCGCGTGCACGGTCATGGCACCGCGCTCGTAGACCGACTCGCTGAACAGGTTCGCCACACCGGGCCGGCCCGGCGGGGTCCGCCACACCGACGCCGGCACCCGCGCCCTCGCCCGGTCGAACGCCGCCTCGGCCGTGCCGTCGCCGCTGTGCTCGGCCCACAGCCACTCCGCGTACGTGGACAGCCCCTCGTTGAGCCAGATGTCCGCCCACTTCTCCAGCGCGACGCTGTTGCCGAACCACTGGTGCGCCAGTTCGTGCGCGACCACGCCGGTGTTCTCGCCCTGCCGGAAGAAGCCCGCCGAGTAGACCGGGCGGCTCTGCGTCTCCAGCGCGTACCGGATGCGGTCGTCCGAGACCACCACGCCGCCGTACGCCTCCACCGGGTACGGGCCGAACACGCTCTCCAGGTAGTCCGCCACCTCGACGGTCCGGGCGATCGACGCGTCGGCGGCGCCCTTGGCCACCTTCGTGGTCACCGCGTGGAACACCGGGCGGCCCTTGTGTTCGCCCTGGGTCAGCCGGAACTTCCCGATCGCCACGGTGCTCAGGTAGCTGGCCATCGGCGTGTTCTCGGCCCACTTCCAGGTGGTCCAGCCACCGGTGCTGCTCTTTCCGCCCGGCACCCCGTTGCTGACCGCGGTCAGGCCGTCCGGGACGGTGATCTCGAACTGGTAGGTGGCCTTGTCCGAAGGGTGGTCGTTGACCGGGAACCAGGTGCTCGCCGACTCCGGCTGCCCCAGCGCGATGGCGCCGTCGCCGGTGTGCAGCCACCCGCCCTCGCCGAGCACCTCGTTCTTCAGCGCCTTCGGCACGCCCGCGTAGGTGATCTCGGCGACGAACCCGTTGCCCGACACCAGCCCGGCGGCCGGCGTCACGACCAGCTCGTTCTTCTCCCGCCGGTGCTTCGCGGCGGCGCCGTCGACCGTCACCTCGCTGACCGTCAGCCCGGCCAGGTCCAGATTGAACGACGACAGGTCCGTCGTGGCGGTGGCCCGCACGGTCGTCACGCCGCTGAGCCGGTCCTTCGCCGGGTCGTAGCGGACCTTCACGGTGTACGCCGTGACGTCGTACCCGCCGTTGCCGTAGCTGGGGAAGTACTCGTCGCCGACCCCGGCCGCCCCGGGCTTGAAGCTCCGCGCCGACGTCGCCACCGCCGGTGAGTCGAGGGGTGCCGCCTCCGGGGTGGACGATTCACAGGCGACCAGACCCAGTGAGCCCACCATCAGCAGGCCGAGGGCCAATCCCGTACCTGGACGCACGCGTACCATCCCTAGTCCTCTCCCCCGCGCTGGACCGGCGGGCCGACACCCGGTGTCGGGACCGGTCGCAGGCCGGAGCCTACCGATCGACGATCACGACCCCGTCACGGGCGCGCGGGAGCGGTGGCTCCGGTGAGCCAGGCGTCGAAGAAGGCCCTCAGCGGCTTCCCGGAAACCCGCTCGGCGAGCGCCACGAAATCGTCGGTGGTGGCGTTCCCGCCCCGCCGCTCGGCCGTCCAGGTGCGCAGGATGGTGAAGAAGGCGTCGTCGCCGACGGTACGCCGCAACGCGTGCACGGCCAGCGCCCCGCGCTGGTAGACGGCGTCGCCGAACATGCGGTCGCGCCCCGGGTCCAGCGTCGGCCGCGACCAGTCCGTCGCCGCGTACCGGAGGTCGAAGGTGCGCTGCGCCGTCCGACCGCCCTCGTGCTCCTCCCACAGCCACTCCGCGTACGTCGCGAACCCCTCGTTCAGCCAGATGTCCCGCCAGCGGTGCACCGCCACGGTGTTGCCGAACCACTGGTGCGCCAGCTCGTGGGCCACCACGGCGAGGTTGGGCCGCCCGCCTCGGAAGAAGCCGGGACCGTACACCGGGCGCGACTGCGTCTCCAGCGCGTACCCCACCCGCCGGTCGGTGACCACGACCCCGCCGTAGGAGTCGAACGGGTACGGCCCGAAGCGGCTGGCCAGGAAGTCGGCGATCTCGCCGGTGCGGGCCAGTGAGGCGGCCTCCGGGCCGGTCGGCGCCAGCCGCTGCGGGACCGCGGTGACCATCGGCTTCCCGCCGTGGCTGCCGGTCTCCACACGGTAGCGTCCGATCACGAGCATGCTCAGGTAGCTGGCCATCGGGGCGCGCTCGGTCCAGCGCCACGTGGTCCGGCCGCCGGCGCTGGTCCGCTCGCCCGGCACTCCGTTGCTGAGCGCGGCGAGCCCGTCCGGGACGGTGACCTCGATGTCGTACGTGGCCTTGTCGCTGGGGTGGTCGTTGACCGGGAACCAGGTGGCGGCCGAGTACGGCTGCCCGAGCGCGATCGCGCCGTCCTCGGTGTGCAGGAAACCGCCGCTGCCCAGCTGGCCGTCCGGGCGGGCGGACGGGATGCCCGCGTACTCCACCGTGACGTTGAACCGGCGGCCCCGGTCGAGCCCTCGCTCCGGGGTCACCACCAGCTCGTCGCCGTCGTGGCGGTGCCGGGCCCGGTCGCCGTCGACGGTCACCGCGCCCACGTCGAGGCCGCTCAGGTCCAGGTTGAAGCGGGACAGCGGCTGGGTGGCGGTGGCGGAGACCACCGCCCGGCCGGAGAGCCGGTCGCCGGCCGGGTCGTAGTCGACGGCGAGCCGGTAGTTGTCCACGTCGTACCCGCCGTTGCCGGCGCCCGGCACGTACGGGTCACCCGCGTCGGCCGCACCCGGACGGAAGCCGCCGGTGTCCCCGGTGCAGCCGGCGACGACAAGCACGGCGAGAGCCGCCACGCAGGCCGGCCCGCGCCGCCACCCAACCCACCGCACCCGCCGAGCCTAGTCCGCAGGTCAGCGGTCCAGGACCAAACCGACCTTCTGGAACTCCTTCAGGTCGCGGTAGCCGCACTTGGCCATCGCGCGGCGCAGCCCGCCGAACAGGTTGAGCTGGCCGTCGGGCTCGTCGGCCGGGCCGAAGAGGAGCTGCTCCATCGAGCCGAGCGGCTCGCCGGCCACCTCGAAGGCGCCGCGGGGCAGGGAGGGGTGGCTGGCGGCCGAGTGCCACCAGGCGCCCCCGGCCGGCGCCTCCGCGCACAGCGACAGCGGCTCGCCCAGCATGACCGCGTCCGCGCCGCAGCCGAGCGCCTTGGCGATGTCGCCCGACGTCTGCATGTCGCCGTCGGCGATGAGGTGCACGTACCGGCCGCCGGTCTCGTCCAGGTAGTCACGGCGGGCGGCGGCCGCGTCGGCGATCGCGGTGGCCATCGGCACCCGGATGCCGAGCACCGACTCGGTCGTCGACCAGTCGTCGCCGCCGATGCCGACGATCACCCCGGCGGCGCCGGTGCGCATCAGGTGCAGGGCGGTCTTGTAGTCGGTGCAGCCGCCGACGATGACCGGCAGGTCGAGGTCCGCGATGAACTCCTTGAGGTTCAGCGGCTCGTCGGTGGTGGAGACGTGCTCGGCGGAGACGATCGTGCCCTGGATGACCAGGATGTCGACGCCGGCGTCGAGGATGACCGGGGCGAGCGCCAGGGTGTGCTGCGGGGAGACCCGCACAGCCACCGTGCCGCCGCCGGCACGCAGCTCGCGGACCCGCTCGGCGATCAGGTCCGGGCGGATCGGCTCGGCGTACACCTCCTGGAGCCGCTTGGTGTGGCGCGCGTCCTCGTCGAGGCCGGCCAGCTCCTCCAGCACCTTTGCCGGGTTCTCGTAGCGGGTCCACAGACCCTCCACGTTGAGCACGCCGAGGCCGCCGAGCTGGCTGAGCCGCACCGCCGAGGACGGGCTCATCGTCGCGTCGGAGGGGTGGCCGACGCAGGGGATGTCGAATTGGTACGCGTCGAGCTGCCAGGCCGTGGAGACGTCGTCGACGTCCCGGGTACGGCGACTCGGCACGATCGCGATGTCGTCCAGGTGGTAACCGCGCTGCGCGGTCTTGCCCAGCCCGATCTCGACCACGTCACGCATGGGGGACTCCAGGTGGTTTGGGGGTGGTGGGTCAGCGGGTGTGGTAGTTGGGCGCCTCGACGGTCATCTGGATGTCGTGCGGGTGGCTCTCCTTGAGCCCGGCCGCGGTGATCCGGATGAGCTGGCCGCGCTGGTGCAGCTCGGCGATGCTCTCCGCACCGGCGTACCCCATGGCGAGCCGCAGCCCGCCGACCAGCTGGTGGGCGACCCGGGCCAACGGGCCGCGGTACGGCACCTGACCCTCGACGCCCTCGGGGACCAGCTTCTCGTCGCTTGTCACGTCCTGCTGGAAGTAGCGGTCCTTCGAGTACGACTTGGCCTGGCCACGGGACTGCATGGCGCCCAGCGAGCCCATCCCCCGGTAGGCCTTGAACTGCTTGCCGTTGACGAAGATCAGCTCGCCCGGGCTCTCCTCGCAGCCGGCCAGCAGGCTGCCCAGCATCACCGTGTCGGCGCCGGCGACGAGGGCCTTGGCGATGTCGCCCGAGTACTGGATGCCGCCGTCCCCGATGACCGGGACGCCGGCCGGCCGCGCCGCCCGGGCGGCCTCCATGATCGCGGTGATCTGCGGTACGCCGACCCCGGCCACGATGCGCGTGGTGCAGATCGCGCCCGGGCCGACGCCGACCTTGACGCCGTCCGCCCCGGCGTCGACGAGCGCCTTCGCCCCGGCGTACGTGGCGATGTTGCCGCCGACGATGTCGACGGAGGTGTCCTTCTTCAGCCGGGCGACCATCTCCAGCACGGCCCGCTGGTGCCCGTGCGCGGTGTCCACGATCAGCACGTCCACGCCGGCGTCCACCAGGGTGCGCGCCCGCTTGTACGAGTCCTCCCCGACGCCGATCGCGGCGGCGACGCGGAGCCGGCCCGCCGGGTCCTTGGTGGCGTCCGGGTACTGCTCGCTCTTGGTGAAGTCCTTGACGGTGATGAGCCCGCGCAGCTTGCCGGAGCCGTCGACGATCGGCAGCTTCTCCACCTTGTGCTGGCGCAGCAGGCCCAGCGCCTCCTCCTTGCTGACCCCGACGGGCGCGGTGACCAGCGGGGTCCGCGTCATGATCTCGCGGACCGGGGTGGCCGGGTCGGACACGAAGCGCATGTCGCGGTTGGTGACGATGCCGACCAGTTCACCGGCGCCGTCCACCACCGGCACGCCCGAGATGCGGTACCGCCCGCAGAGCGCGTCGACATCCCGCAGGGTGTCGTCCGGGCTCGCCGTGACCGGGTTGGTGATCATGCCGGACTCGGAGCGCTTCACCAGGTCGACCTGGAGCGCCTGGTCCTCCACCGAGAGGTTGCGGTGCAGCACGCCGATGCCGCCCTGGCGGGCCATCGCGATCGCCATCCGCGCCTCGGTCACCGTGTCCATCGCGCTGGACAGCAGGGGGATGCTCAGCTCGATCGAGCGGGTCAGCTTCGTGCGGGTGTTCACCCGGCTCGGCACCACGTCCGACTCGCCCGGCTGGAGCAGCACGTCGTCGAAGGTGAGCCCGAGCGGCACCACCCGGGCGGAGCCGGCGGGCAGCTCCGGCAGGTGACCGCCCAGCTCGCCGTTGTCGGCGCCGGTCGGCTGAGCGGTGCTGGGCGAAATTTCCACGATTGCTCCCCTGAGCTGCTCGGACGGGCTTCAGCGAGGTGGCGCGGGCGGGCACCGGCGCACGCCGGGTGACGGCGTGTCGCCCCATCGTACCCAGTGGCCCGCCTCGCCCCCGCTGGTGGCGGGGCAGGTCACGCACGCCCGGGGGCGGGCGTCGGCGAGGCGTTGGGTCTACGGTGAGGGGGTGCACGACGAGCCCATCGACCCCTTCAACGGTGACCCGGCCGATCCGGCAGCGGGCCTGCACGATTCCGGCGACGCGTCGCTCGACCCACTGACTGACGTCGAGCGGCAGGACGTGCTGGAGGACCTCGCCGACCTGGAGATCTACCAGGCGCTGCTGGCGCCGATCGGGGTCCGCGGGTTGGTGATCGAGTGCGAGGACTGCCGGGAGCCCCACTACTTCGACTGGGACCTGCTCCGGGGCAACCTGCGCCACCTGCTCAGCTCGGGCCGCCCCCGGGTCCACGAGCCGGCGTACGACCCGGACCCGGACCACTACGTCACGTGGGACTACGCGCGGGGTTACGCCGACGGGGTGCACGACACGCTGAGTGAGGGCTCGGACGAGGAGCCGAGCGCCGAGCGCTGACCCGGGCCGCCGGCACCGTACCGGTGAGGGTCAGGCGACCAACCCGGCGCGGAAGCCGGCGGCGACGGCGTGGGCCCGGTCCCGGGCGCCGAGCTTGCGGAACAGCCGCCGGGCGTGGGTCTTGACCGTGTCCTCGGACACGAACAGCTCCCGCCCGATCTCGGCGTTGCTCTTGCCCTCGGCCATGCCCAGCAGCACCTGCAGTTCGCGCTCGGTCAGCCCGACGGGCGGCCGGCCGTCCCGCCCGGGCGTCGCCGCGCGCTGGCCCGTGACCGCGGCCTCCGGCTCCCCGGTCGGCTCGGCGGGGTCGTCGCCGCGCTGCACCGGCACCATCGCCGGATGTCCCGAACCGTCGGCGGCGCCGGCCGGCCAGGCCGGTGCCGGGTCGGCGGGAGCCCGGCCAGCCGGTGTGGAGCGGACCGGACCGCCCACGGAGGCGGCGTCCCGCGCCGGGTCGGTCACCCGGTGCCGGTTGGCCCGCCCGGGGGCGGAGAGCAGCAGCAGGGCCTTCGCCACCGCGCTGGTCAGGTCGTGGTCGGTGCCCTGGATGAGACCCCGGGCGCCGGCGCTGATCGTCGCGGCGGCGGCCTCGGACTCCTCGGCGCCGAGCAGCACCACCGCGGCCTGTGGCGCCCGGGCGAGCACCCGGCGGACGAACCCGGCGCTGTCCGGCCGGGTGAGCGCCGTGTCGGCGAGCACCACGTCGGCGGGACGCTCCGCCAGCCGCAACATCACCTCGGGATCGGAGACGGCGGTGCGCACCGCCCCGGACAGTCCAAGCCGCGCTGCCGCGGAGGTCAGGTGCTGGGCCGCCAAGGGCGTCCGAACGCACACGAGAACCGTACGCACTGTGGTCTCCTCTCCGCCAACGAGCAGACCATGACGGGGTCCCGTCGGGAGGAGGTTCCGCCCAATCCTTCGAACTTTTCCGACAGTTGGGGCATATGCCGCGAGTTGTCCGACGTTTTCGATCACAGACGTGTGAGTCGCGCCGAGCCCGGGTACCGGTGACCTCGAGCCGGACACGGCGCGCCAGCGCGGACGCCGGTAACACAGGAACTCCGCGGTGCCGCGCGGAAGGAGGGGTGCTGATGTCGAACGTACGCAGACTTCCCGGACCTATCGTCGACCTCTGGGACTGGCAGCGCCTGGGCGCCTGCCGAGGTCGGGACAGCGCCCAGTTCTTCCACCCGGACGGCGAGCGGGGTTCGTCCCGGCTGCGCCGGGAGTCGGGCGCCAAGGCGGTCTGCCGCACCTGCCCGGTCCGCGCCGAGTGCGCGGCGCACGCGCTCTCCGTCCGCGAGCCGTACGGCGTGTGGGGCGGCTTCAGCGAGTCGGAGCGGCTGCGGCTGCTGGCCATGGGCTGGGAGGACCTGGCCGACCGCCGGAAGAGCCGGGTGGACGTGGCGCGCCTGGAGGCCCGCCTGGGCCGTCCGCACAAGTCCGCCGTGCCCGAGCAACGCAAGATCGCCTGACCAGGCCGTACGACTTCATCGTGACGCCGCGCCCCCTGTTGCGGGGCGCGGCGTCACGCGTCGGGGGACCCCGCCCGCTACCCGCGTCTCGGTACCCGCAGGGACCTCCGCGATCCCCTTTGCTCTGCTTCAACGGACGCACCGGAACAGCGTCGGAATCGTTGCGTGGGTTGAAGCAGAGCAAAGGGGAGCCGGCACAGGTGGCGGCGTGGTGAGGTGGGGCGGGCCGTTCGGTCAGCGGACGGTCACGCGTACCGTGTGCCAGCCGGTCGCGCCGTCCGGGGCCACCGCCGTCCGCCGGGCCGGCTGGGTCGCACCGGTCGAGTCGGTGGCCCGGACCTGGAGCGTGTGCTCCCCCGGCGTCGCGTCCCACCGCCACGACCACTGCACCCAGGTGTCCACCGAGACGGCCGGCGCGAGGACCACCTCCCGCCAGGGGCCCTCGTCCACGCGGACCTCCACCCGGCGGATGCCGCGGTGCTGCGCCCAGGCCACCCCGGCGACGACCACCTGGCCGGCGCTCAGCCGGTTGCGGGGGCGCGGCGTGTCGATCCGCGACTGCGTCTTCACCGGGCCCTGCGCCGACCAGCCGCGCGGCACCCAGTACGCGTCGAAGTCCGCGAAGCTCGTCAGCTCCAGCTCGGTCACCCACTTGCAGGCCGACACGTAGCCGTACAGCCCCGGCACCACCACCCGGGCCGGGAAGCCGTGCTCGACCGGCAGCGGCTCACCGTTCATACCCACCGCCAGCAGCGCGTCCCGCCCGTCCCGCAGCACCGTGGTGGGGGTGCCGCAGGTCCAGCCGTCGACCGACCGCCCGACCACCTGGTCCGCGCCCTCCTCCGGATCCGCCTCGTCCAGCAGGTCCTTGAGCGGCACGCCGAGCCAGCGCGCGTTGCCGATCAGGTCACCGCCGACCTCGTTGGAGACGCAGGCCAGGGTGACGTACCGCTCCACCAGTGGCCGGGCCAGCAGGTCGTCGAAAGTGAGCGTGACCGGGTTGCGGACCCGGCCGTGAATGCGCAGCCGCCAGGTGGCGGGGTCCACCTGCGGCACCACCAGGGCGGTGTCGATCCGGTAGAAGCCGGAGTTCGGCGTGACGTAGGGGGCGAGCTGCGGCACGTTCAGGTCGGCGCCCGGCGGGACGGCGGGCGCCGGAGAGGCCGGGGGCGGCAGTGCGATCGCGTCGCGGGCCGCCGAGACGCCGCGCCGGCCGGCCAGCCACCGGCCGCCGAGGCCGGCCACGCCGGCCGCCCCGAGCAGCAGCCCGCTCGCGGCGAGGAACCGCCGCCGCGACTCCGGGTCCGGGCCGGTCGCCTCCTCGTCGTGCTCCGGCTCCGGCGTGGGTGACCGCCAGGGCCAGGGGTCCAGCTCCAGCGGGCCGGCGATGAACGCCCACAGCACAAGCGCGCCGAGGCCACCGCCGACCAGCGCCGGCAGGGCGTCGCCGGCGTCCGCGCCGGCCCGGGTCAGCGCCGCGGCGATCCCCAGGGCCGTGAAGGCCGCGACGCCGGCCAGACCGTACGTCATCCGGCGCCGGGACAGGACACCGAGCAGCGCGGCGAACGCGGCCAGCAGCAGCGCCGTGCCCACCAGCAGAGCGATCTTGTCGTACGTGCCGAAGAGCGCGATGCCGAGCTGCTTGAGCGGCTCGGGCACGGTGTCGACCACCAGCCCTCCGACGGCCACCAGCGGCGCGGATCGCGGACCGCTCAGCACCGCCACCAGTTCGGCCGAGCCGATCGCCACGGCGGCGGCGGTCACCCCGGCCAGGGCAGCGTGGCGGCGCGTCGTGGTGGTCACGCGGACCAGTCTTTCCGATCGGGGCGGGAGCCGGTAGGCACGTCAGAGTTCCGTAAGCACCCGGGAATGCGTCGGGGCGCACCGCCGCGTACGACGGTGCGCCCCGGACGGGCCTGCGGCGTGGGTCAGAAGCCCGGGCCGTGCTGGTGGCTGTGGCCGTGGCCGTGCGAGTGACCGTGGCCGCCCGCGGCCGGCTCCGGCTCCGCCGGCTTCTCCACCACGAGGCTCTCCGTGGTGAGCAGCAGGCCGGCGATGGACGCGGCGTTGGCGACCGCGTTGCGGGTCACCTTCACCGGGTCGAGGATGCCGGACTTGGCCAGGTCCACGTACTCGCCGGTGGCCGCGTCGAGGCCGTGGCCCCAGTCCTTGCCGACGACCTTCTGCACCACCACGTAGCCGTCGTGGCCGGCGTTCTGCGCGATCCAGCGCAGCGGCTCGACAAGTGCCTTGCGCACGATCGAGACGCCCACCTTCTCGTCACCGGTGAAGCCGAGGTCGTCGTCGAGCACCGGCAGGATCTGGGCCAGGGCGGCACCGCCGCCGGGGACCGTACCCTCCTCGACCGCTGCCTTGGTCGCGGCGATCGCGTCCTCGATGCGGTGCTTGCGCTCCTTCATCTCGACCTCGGTCGCGGCGCCCACCTTGATGACGGCAACGCCGCCGGAGAGCTTGGCCAGCCGCTCGGAGAGCTTCTCCCGGTCCCACTCGGAGTCCGAGGCCTCGATCTCCTTGCGGATCTGGGCGACCCGGTCGGTGACGTCGGAAGCCTGGCCGCCGCCTTCGACGATCGTGGTGTTCTCCTTGTCGACCACCACGCGCCGGGCGGTGCCGAGCACCTCCAGGCCGACCTGGTCGAGCTTGTAGCCCAGCTCGGGCGCGACCAGCTCCGCGCCGGTGAGGATCGCCATGTCCTGCAGCATCGCCTTGCGGCGGTCCCCGAAGCCCGGGGCCTTCACCGCGCAGACCTTGATGGTCTTGCGGAGCGAGTTGACCACCAGGGTGGACAGGGCCTGACCCTCGACGTCCTCGGCGATGATGAGCAGCGGCTTGCTGTTCTGCAGGACCTTCTCCAGCAGCGGCAGCAGCTCCTCGATCGCCGAGATCTTCTGCGTGGTGATCAGGATGTACGGGTCCTCCAGGACCGCCTCCTGCGCCTCCACGTCGGTGACGAAGTTCGGCGAGATGAAGCCCTTGTCGAACTGGAGACCCTCGGTCACGTCCAGCTCGGTGGCGAGGGTGGAGCCCTCCTCGACGGTGATGACGCCGTCGCGGCCGACCTTCTCCATCGCCTCGGCGATCAGCTCGCCGATCGTCGCGTCCTGCGCGGAGACGGTCGCCACGTGCGCGATCGCCGCCTTGTCGGACACCTCGACGGCCTTGCCGAGCAGCGCCTCGGAGACCTTCGCGGCCGCCGAGTCGATGCCCCGCTTGAGGCCGGTCGGGTTGGCGCCGGCCGCGACGTTGCGCAGGCCCTCGCGGACCATCGCCTGGGCCAGCACGGTCGCGGTGGTGGTCCCGTCGCCGGCGACGTCGTTGGTCTTGGTCGCCACCTCCTTGACCAGCTGCGCGCCGAGGTTCTCGTACGGGTTGGTGAGCTCGATCTCCTTGGCGATGGTCACGCCGTCGTTGGTGATCGTGGGCGCACCAAACTTCTTGTCCAGGACGACGTTGCGCCCGCGGGGGCCGAGGGTGACCTTGACCGCGTCCGCGAGGGCGTTGACACCGTGCTCCAGCAGGTGCCGCGCGTCGTCCGAGAAGCTCAGGATCTTCGCCATGAATGTCCCTTCGAAGCGACGTCGCCCCGGCCCGGCGAGCCGGACCGGGGCAACGACACTGCTCGGTTGCTTACTTCTCGATGACCGCGAGGACGTCGCGGGCGGAGAGCACCAGGTACTCCTCGCCGGCGTACTTGACCTCGGTGCCGCCGTACTTCGAGTAGAGGACGGTGTCGCCGACGGCTACGTCGAGCGGCACGCGGTTGCCCTTGTCGTCGATCCGGCCCGGGCCGACAGCGAGGACGGTGCCCTCCTGCGGCTTCTCCTTGGCGGTGTCGGGGATCACGATGCCCGACGCCGTGGTGGTCTCAGCCTCGTTCGCCTGGACCACGATCCGGTCCTCGAGCGGCTTGATCGCAACCTTGGTCGCGGTAGTCACGGGCATACCCTCCTGGGGTACTGGTTTCGTTACCGGCCGGGCGTGCCGACCAGCGTCAATCTGCCACATGCCACCGGGCGGGGCCGTCGTCGCGGGTGCCGGTCCGCCTGGCGTCAACCCCCGGACGCCAACGCCCGGAGATTGGCACCCTCAGGGTGAGAGTGCTAATCGCAGGTTATTCCTCGGCTAGCACTCCGTCAAGGAGAGTGCCAACGGGACACCCCGGCGCGTCGCCACTCTTCCGCCAGGGATTACCGCAACACGCCGGCACTCACTTCCCCGCCGACCGGCCGGCCCTTACTGTCCGGCGCCAACACATCACGGAGGGCGGACGGATGGCCGAGGTACCAACCCTTGAGTTCCTGCGCGACCAGCTGCGCCGGGCCCGCAAGACGCGCGGGCTCAGCCAGGAGGAGCTGGGCAGGTTGCTCAACTATTCAGCGTCGTCGGTGAGCGCGATGGAGATCGGCCCGCACCAGCTCAGCGCCGACTACCTGGCCCGGTTCGACAAGGTGCTGGAGACCGGTGGCCTCTTCGTCGGGCTGCTCGAGTTGATCCGGCAGCAGGCCGAGCCGGACTGGTTCCGGCCGTGGGGCGAGATCGAGCGGGAGGCCGTCGCGCTGCGCTGGTACGACCCGGCCGTCGTGCCGGGACTGCTCCAGACCGAGGCGTACGCGCGGGCGATGCTCCAGGCCGGTCCGCCGCTGGCCGAGGCGCAGATCGAGAAGCGGGTGCTGGCCCGGATGGCCCGGCAGGAGATTCTCGCCCGCGAGGAGCCGCCGCAACTGGTCGCGGTGCTCGACGAGCAGGTGCTGCGCCGGCAGGTCGGCGACCGGGCCACCATGCACGGGCAGGTGGAGCACCTGCGTGGCCTTGCCGACCATTCGCACGTGCAGGTGCGGATCGTGCCGGCCGAGACCCCGTGGTACGGCGGGCTCGCCGGCCCGTTCGTGCTGGCCCGGCTCGCCGAGGGCACCGAGGTGGCCCACCTGGACAACCAGCTCCGGGGGCACACCGTGGACGGCCCGAACGACCTTGCCAGCCTCGGGCGGCGTTGGGAGACTGTGGCCGGTGAGGCGCTGCCGCGCCGGCAGTCCGCCCGCCTGATCGAGGAAGTGGCGAAGTCATGGATTTGACCCGCGCCGCCTGGCGCAAGTCCTCCCGCAGCAACCAGAATGGCGGCGCCTGCGTCGAGGTGGCCGACAACCTGCCCGGCGTGGTCGCCGTCCGGGACAGCAAGGACCCCGCCGGGCCGGTTCTCGCCTTCACCCCGGCGAGCTGGCGGGCGTTCGTCGCCGCCTGCCCGACACCACGCTGACGCCGCGCACCCGAACGCCCGGTGTGGCGTTGCCACTCAGTTTCATTGATGTCGGGGTGTCCGGGCGGGCGGGACACCCCGAGTTCATGAATCTCGAGTCGATCAGGCAAGGGTCGCCGGGCTCCCCCGGCCCGTCCGGTCCGGCACCGGCCGGAAGAATGGCCGGGTGGACCTGGAGAAGCTGGCGGAGCTGCGTACCCCCGAGGGGTCGGCGGCGCTCGCCGCGGCGGCCGAGGTGGCCGGCGGCGATCCGCTGGCCGCGGCGGCGGCGCTCCGCTCCGCCGGGGTGCCGGCCGGGCTGGCCGCGGCGGCGCTGACGCAGGCCGAACTGCGGCGGCGGGCGGTCGGCAAGTTCGGTCCGGTGGCGGCCGGGATGTTCTTCACCCGGGCCGGCCTCGAGCAGGCCACCCGGGGAGTGGTGGCGCGGCGCCGGGCCGACCGGCTCCGCACCGCCGGCGTCACGACCCTGGCCGATCTCGGCTGCGGCCTCGGCGCCGACGCGCTCGCCGCCGCTCGGGCGGGCAGCCGGGTGTACGGGGTGGAGGCCGACCCGTTGACCGCCGCGATGGCCGCCGCGAACGCCGAGGCCAACGGGCTGGCCGACCGGTTCACGGTGGAGTGCGGTGACGCGACCGCGTTCGACGTGAGCCGGGTCGACGGCGTCTTCTGCGACCCCGCGCGCCGGGCGTCCGGCCGGCGGATCTTCGACCCGAACGCCTACTCGCCCCCGTGGGACTTCGTGGTCGGGCTGGCGGAACGCGTGCCGCGCACGGTGGTGAAGGTCGCGCCCGGCCTGGACCACGGGCTGATCCCGGCGGGCGCCGAGGCGGAGTGGGTGAGTGTCGACGGCGACCTGGTCGAGGCCGCCCTGTGGTGCGGCGAGCTGGCGCAGGTCCCCCGCCGCGCCACCGTGCTGAAGGAAGGGCCCCTTGTTAACGCCTCCGGTAGAGAAGGGTTCCCTTCTCACACCGTGACCGCACACGAGCTGACCGGCTCCGGCGGGCTTGAGGCGCCGGTCGGGCCGGTACGGCGGTACGTGTACGACCCGGACCCGGCCGTGGTGCGCGCGCACTTCGTCGCCGAGCTGGCCGGCGAACTCGAAGCGAACCTGGCCGACCCGACGATCGCCTACCTGTACGCCGACACGCGGTCGCCGACCCCCTTCGCGCGCTGCCTGGAGATCACCGACGTGCTGCCGTTCTCCCTGAAGCGGCTGCGCGCGCTGCTGCGCGAACGCCGCGTCGGCCGGGTCGAGATCCTCAAACGCGGCTCCGCCCTCGAGCCGGAGAAGCTCCGCCGCGACCTGAAGCTGACCGGCGACGAGCCGGCCAGCGTCGTGCTGACCCGGGTGGCCGGATCCCCGACGGTCCTGATCGCCCGCCCGGTCACACCCGCCTGATCCCGTCGACCGGGTGCGGCGCGGGCGGCCGACTGAACCGGCTGGCCCGGGCGGGATGGGGCGGCTAGCGTGGCGGCGTGGCGGGACAGGGGACTCCGGCGACCGCGTTGCTGGCCAAGCGGAAGGTCGCGCACCGCACCCATCCGTACGACGTCTCCCCCGATGCCCCGAACTACGGTGCCCTGGTGGCGGAGGCGCTCGGCGTGCCCCCGGAGCGCGTGTTCAAGTCGCTGGTGACCGAGGTCGACGGCACGCTCACCGTGGCGGTCGTTCCGGTGACCGGTGAGCTGGACCTGAAGGCCCTCGCCGCGGCGGTGGGCGGCAAGCGGGCCGCGCTGGCCGACCGGGCGTCCGCGGAGCGCGCCACCGGCTACGTGCGGGGCGGGATCAGCCCGCTCGGCCAGCGACGCCGCCTGCCCACCGTGCTCGACGAGACGGCGCTGCGGCACGACACCGTGTACGTCTCGGCCGGCCGCCGGGGCCTGCAGGTCGAACTGTCTCCGCGTGACCTCGTCATCCTCACCGACGCCGCGACCGCACGGATCGCCGCGGTCCGACCCGCGCCGCGCTCGGTTGCTGGCGGGTGACGGCGGGACTTCGGTGGCGTTGCCGAATTGTTACTGCCCACAACAAACTCGCGACCTCGGTGGTCTTGTGCCGGCGGTGAAGCGCGGAATACGTTGCCGGGCACAACAAAACAACACCATCCCCCACCTTCCGAAAGGACCCTGCACATGCGCAAGGGCTTCCTCGCCGCCGCCGCCGCGGGCCTGCTGGCCACCGGCAGCATGGCGGCCTGTGGTGACAACTCCGGCGGCGGCGACCAGGCCGGCGGCAGCGACAAGAAGCCGAAGATCGGCGTGATCCTGCCGGACAGCAAGTCCTCCGCCCGCTGGGAGGGCGCGGACCGCAAGTTCCTGGAGGAGGCCTTCAAGGCCGCCGACGTCGACTACGACATCCAGAACGCCCAGGGCGACAAGTCCCAGTTCCAGACCATCGCCGACCAGATGATCACGCAGGGCGTCACCGCCCTGATGATCGTCAACCTCGACTCCGGCACCGGCAAGGCCGTCCTCGACAAGGCCAAGTCGCAGGGTGTCGCCACCATCGACTACGACCGCCTCACCCTCGGCGGCTCGGCCGAGTACTACGTCAGCTTCGACAACGAGGCCGTCGGCAAGCTCCAGGGCGAGGGCCTGAGCAAGTGCCTCACCGACAAGGGTGTGAAGAACCCGGTCGTGGCGTACCTGAACGGCTCCCCCACCGACAACAACGCCACCCTGTTCAAGAACGGGTACGACTCGATCCTCAAGCCGAAGTTCGACGCGGGCGAGTACACGAAGGGCCCGGACCAGGCCGTGCCGGACTGGGACAACGCCCAGGCCGCCACGATCTTCGAGCAGATGCTGACCCAGACCGGCGGCAAGATCGACGGCGTGCTCGCGGCGAACGACGGCCTCGGCAACGCGGCGATCTCGGTGCTGAAGAAGAACAAGCTCAACGGCAAGGTCCCGGTGACCGGCCAGGACGCGACCCCGCAGGGCCTGCAGAACATCCTCGCCGGTGACCAGTGCATGACCGTCTACAAGGCGATCAAGGAGGAGGCCAAGGCGGCCGCCGACCTGGCCATCGCACTCGCCAAGGGCGAGCGCAAGGAGACCGGCCAGACCGTCAAGGACCCGGAGGGTGGCCGCGACGTGGACGCCGTCCTGCTCACCCCGAAGGCGATCTACAAGGAGAACGTCAAGGACGTCATCGCCGACGGCTTCGTGACCAAGGAAGAGGTCTGCACCGACGCGTACGCCAAGCTCTGCGCGGACGCCGGCATCAGCTGAAACCCGCCGAGGTGAACGCCGCCCGGCACGGGCCGACCCCGTGCCGGGCGGCGTGCCGCCGCCACCGACGGCTGGCGGGACCTCCCGTTCCTGCGTAAGGAGACCTCCGTGTCCGCGACCCCTCTGCTGGAGCTACGCGGGATCGACAAGAGCTTCGGTCCCGTCCAGGTCCTGCGCGACGTCGCCTTCGCCGCCTACCCGGGCGAGGTGACCGCGCTTGTCGGCGACAACGGCGCCGGCAAGTCCACCCTGGTCAAGTGCATCAGCGGCATCTACCCGACCGACGCCGGGGAGTTCCTCTTCGACGGCCGCCCGGTGACCATCCACAGCCCGCGCGACGCCGCCGCGCTCGGCATCGAGGTCGTCTACCAGGATCTCGCGCTCTGCGACAACCTGGACATCGTCCAGAACATGTTCCTCGGCCGGGAGAAGCGCAGCGGGATCGTGCTCGACGAGCCGACCATGGAGCAGATGGCGGCGGAGACGCTCGCCGGGCTCTCCGTCCGCACGGTGAAGTCCCTGCGCCAGCACGTCTCCAGCCTCTCCGGCGGCCAGCGCCAGACGGTGGCGATCGCCAAGGCCGTGCTCTGGAACAGCAAGGTGGTCATCCTCGACGAGCCCACCGCCGCGCTCGGCGTCGCCCAGACCGCCCAGGTGCTCGAACTGGTCCGCCGGCTGGCCGACAACGGTCTGGCCGTCGTCCTCATCTCGCACAACATGAACGACGTCTTCGCCGTCTCCGACCGGGTCGCCGCGCTCTACCTCGGCCAGATGGTCGCCCAGGTGAAGACCACCGACATCACCCACGCCCAGGTGGTCGAGCTGATCACCGCCGGTCGGTCCGGCGGGCTCGGACTCGCCGCCGAACCGGCCAACGGCGGCAACGGTAACGGCGCGGAGCCGGCCGACAGCACAACAGGAGGGGTCCGATGACCACCACCGCCGTCCAACAGGAAGGTCCCGCCGCAGTCGCCCCGACGCCGACGGCCGCCAGCCACCTCCGCGACTACTGGCGCCGCGTCCGAGGGGGCGACATCGGCTCCCTGCCCGCAGTGGCCATGCTGGTCGTGCTCTGCATCGGCTTTGCGGTCGTCCGCCCGTCGTTCTTCTCGGCCGCCAACTTCGCCAACCTGTTCACCCAGGGGGCGGCGGTCACGCTGATCGCCATGGGCCTGGTCTTCGTCCTGCTGCTCGGCGAGATCGATCTGTCCGCCGGTTTCGCCAGCGGCGTCTGCGCCGCGGTGCTCGCCAACGTGGTGACCGTGCTCGGCCACCCCTGGTACGTCGCGGTCCTCGCCGCCGTCGCGACCGGCATGTTGATCGGCACGACGCTCGGTTTCCTGGTCGCCAAGGTCGGCATCCCGTCGTTCGTGGTCACTCTCGCAGCCTTCCTCGCGTTCCAGGGCGTGGTGCTGCTGCTGATGGAAGAGGGAACCAACATCTCGGTGCGCGACTCGGTGCTGGTCGCGATCGCCAACCGCAACCTGCCCCCGGCGCTCGGCTGGGCGCTGGCCGCGCTCGCCGTCGGCGGGTTCACCGCCGTTCAACTGGTGCGTCACCGCAAACGAGCGGCACGGGGCCTGGTCAACGATCCGCTCGCCGTGGTGCTGGCCCGGATCGGCGTCTTGGCGCTGGTTCTCGGCGCCGCCGTCTACGTGCTCAATCTGGAGCGCAGCTTCAACGTCCTGATCAACTCGCTCAAGGGCGTGCCGATCGTGGTGCCGATCATCGGCATTCTCCTGGTGGTCTGGACCTTCGTGCTGCAACGCACCAGCTACGGCCGGCACATCTACGCGGTCGGCGGCAACCGGGAGGCGGCCCGCCGGGCGGGCATCAACGTCGACCGGATCCGCATCTCGGTCTTCGTGATCTGCTCCTCGATGGCCGCGATCGGCGGCATCGTGGCCGCCAGCCGGGCCAACTCGGTCGACCCCAACACCGGTGGCAGTAACGTACTGCTCTACGCCGTCGGGGCCGCGGTCATCGGCGGCACGAGCCTCTTCGGCGGCAAGGGCCGGGTGCTCGACGCGGTGATCGGTGGTGCGGTGGTGGCGGTGATCGACAACGGCATGGGGCTGATGGGCTTCAGCGCAGGTGAGAAGTACGTGGCCACCGGTCTCATCCTGCTGTTCGCAGCCACCATTGACGCGTTGCTGTCCCGGCGCCGTGCCGCCAGCGGAAGCCGTTGACGCTCCGCCCGGGGAGCAGCACACCGCCATGCGCGTAGGACCGAGCCAGGACGAGATCCGCCGGCAGAACCTCGGGGCGCTGCTGCGGTACGTCCACGTACGCGGCGCCACGTCCCGCGCGGAGCTGACCAACGCGCTCGGGTTGAACCGCAGCACCATCGGCGCACTCACCACCGACCTCGCCGCGGCCGGCCTGGTGAGCGAGGGGGCGCCGAAGGAAACCGGCCGGGCCGGACGACCCTCGCTGGTCGTCCGGCCCGAGTCGGCCCGGATCTACGCGTACGCGTACAGCATCGAGGTGGACCGGCTGCGGGCCGCACGGATCGGGCTCGGCGGTGAGGTGCTCGACCGCCGGGAACTGGAGCGGCCCCGCGGGATTACGGCCGCGGAGGCCGCACCGCTGCTGGCCGGCGTCGCCAAGCGGATGCACGAGGCGGTACCGGACGACGCGATCTGCGTCGGCGCGGGCGTCGCCGTCTGCGGCATGGTGCGCCGCGACGACGGGCTGGTCCGGCTCGGCCCGACGATGGGCTGGGTGGACGAGCCGATCGGCGCGGCGCTCCGCGCCGAGCTGGGCACCAACGCGCGGATCGCGGTCGGCAACGTCGCCGACGTGGCGGCCTTCGCCGAGCACGCCCGGGGCGCCGCGGCCGGCTGCGACAACGTGATCTACCTGTACGGGGACGTCGGCGTGGGTGCCGGCATCATCGCCGGTGGGCGACGGCTGACCGGGCACGGCGGGTACAGCGGCGAGGTCGGGCACATGGTGGTGGTCCCCGACGGCACCCGCTGCGAGTGCGGCTCCCGGGGCTGCTGGGAGACCGAGATCGGCGAGTACGGCCTGCTGCGGGCCGCCGGCCGGTCCGACGCCCGCGGCCGGGAGGCGCTGCTGGCCGTCTTCGACGCCGCGGACCGGGGCGACGCCCGGGCGCAGACGGCGGTACGCAAGGCCGGCGACTGGCTCGGCTTCGGCGTGGCCAACCTGGTCAACATCTTCAACCCGGAGATGGTCATCTTCGGCGGCACGATGCGTGACCTGTACCTGGCGGCGGCGGCCCAGGTCCGCAGCCGGCTCAACTCCATCGCGCTGCCGGCCTGCGTGGAGCACGTCCGGCTGCGCACGCCGAAGCTCGGCGAGGACGCCGCCCTGATCGGCGCCGCCGAGCTGGCCTTCGAACGCCTCCTCGCCGATCCGCTGGACGTCGGCTGATTCGCGATTCCCGGTGAACTGATCCGGCGCTCAATCCGTACCTGAGAGCGGACGGGCGGCCGGCGGGGTGCGGCCACCCGGCCCAGACGTACCGGCCCGGACCTCAGGAGGCACCGCAGACATGGCACCGCGCAGATCCGCCCGTCGCCAGGGCCACCGGACCCGTCGTTTGGCGGTCCTGCTCATCGCGTTCGTCGCCGGGCTCGGTGTGCTGCCCGGCGTCGCCCTCGCCGCCCCGGCCGGCCAGCAGCTCAACGCCGCCGACGCCGCGCTGCTGGCCGGTGTCCGGCTGGCCGGGCTGTGGGAGATGCCCGCCGGCCAGATGGCCGCCGAGAAGGGACGGTCGCCGCGGGTACGGGAGATCGGCGCGGAGATCGCCAAGCAGCACGAGGAGCTGGACCGGCTGACCGTCGAGGCGGCGAACAAGCTCGGCGCGACCATCCCCACCGACCCGACCCCGGAGCAGAAGGGGTGGCTGACGGAGATGAAGAACGCGCGTGGGACGCAGTTCGACCAGATCTTCGTCACCCGGCTACGGGTCGCCCACGGCAACATCTTCCCGGTGATCGGCGCGGTGCGGGCCACCACTCGCGACCCGATCATCCGGGAACTCGCCGAGGCGGCCAACACGTTCGTCAACGACCACATGGCCATGCTGGAGAGCACCGGCCTGGTCCGTTGGGCCGAGCTGCCGCCGGCCGCACTGCCCGCGCCGGGCGACGACGGCCTGCTCGCCGCCGCCTCGGCCAACACCGCGCCGAGCTTCGGGGTCAGCAGCGCGCTGGTCTGGCTGGTGTTCCTCGGTGCCCTCGCCACCGGCGGCATCGCCACCTGGCGCATGGTCCGCCGCACCTGAAGCCGGTCGAGCCCGGACCCGTCATGCGGACGACGACGTCCTCCGCCGGACCGCGACCGCCGCACGGGCGTACCCGTGCGGCGGTCCTTTTCGGGCTGCTCGTGGGGGCGCTGTTCGCCGCCGTGGCCCCGGCGGCCCCGGCGGCCGCGCACGCCGTCGTGGTCGCCACGACCCCGCAGCGCGACGGGGTGGTCGGCTACGCGCCCCGCGAGGTGGTGATCACCTTCAGTGAACCCGTGGCACCGGTCCCCGGCCGGGTCCAGGTGCTCGCCCCGGACGGCCGACGGATCACCGCCGGGGAGCCGCAGATGCGGGGCACCACGATGCGCATCCCGGTCCGCGTGCCCGCCCGGCCGCTCGGCACGTACCTGGTCAGCTACCGGGTCGTCTCCGCGGACAGCCACCCGGTCGCCGGCAGCTTCACCTACTCCGCGGGCGCGCCCTCAGTCGCCCCGCCGCAACCCGCCGCCGACGAGGCGGCACCCGGTGGGCCGCTGGTCCCGGCCGCCAAGTACGCCGGCTACCTGGGACTTGTCGCGGCGGTGGGTCCGCCACTGCTCGCGGTCACGATGTGGCCCCGTCGGCGGTCCCGCCGCGGTGTCCTCGTCGTGGCGTGGGCCGGGCTCGGCCTGGTCGCCGCCGCCACGGTCGCGACGTGGGTCGGGCAGGCCGCCGAGGCGGTCGGCGTACCGGTCGGTGAGCTGACCGTCGCGGACCTGTCGGCGGCGGGCGGTGTCAGCACGGTGTTCGCCGTGCGGCTGGCGCTGGTCTGCGCCGCCGCGGCGCTGCTGCCGGCCGTCCTCCGCCCGGCTCCCGGCCGGTGGCGCGTCGCGGCGCTGGCGCTGGTGGGGCTCGCGGGGCTGGCCACCTGGCCGTTCGCCGGGCACCCGGTCGCCTCTCCCCTGCCGCCGGTGAGCGTCGCGCTGGGCACCATCCACGTCGCCGGCGTGACCGTCTGGCTCGGTGGGCTGCTCGCCCTGACGGCGTTCCTCCTGCCCCGGACCCACCCACGGGTCCTCGCCCGGATCCTCCCCGCCTGGTCCCGGTGCGCCACTCTCGCCGTGTGCTGGCTCGTCGTCGCCGGCCTGGGCCAGGCCGCGATCGAACTCGGCCGGCCGTCGGCGCTGCTGGCCAGCCCGTACGGGCGGTTGCTGTGCGCGAAGGCCGCTCTGCTCACCGTCGTCCTCGCGGTCGCCGCCGGACAGCGTCACCTCGTGCGGGCCCGGCTGGCCGCCGGCCGTCCCCGCTGGGTGTCCCGCGCGGCCGGCGTCGAGCTGGCGGTGACCGCGGTCGTGCTGGCCCTCACCGCGGCGCTCGTGCAGACCCCGCCGGGCCGCACCGCCGGGACGGAGGCCGCCGCGGCGACCCGGGAGGGGGTCGCCCGCTCCGTCGACACCGACCTGCTGACCGTGCAGTTCGACGTCTATCCCGCACGCGCCGGCGAGCTGAACAGCCTGCACGCCTACGTCTACACACCGGCCGGAAAGCCGCTACCGGTGGTCGAGTGGACCGTCACCGCCGCCCTCCCGGCCGCCGGCGTCGAGCCGATCGCCGTCCCGGTCGAGACACCGGAGCCGCACCACGGCAGCGCCGCGCTGCGCTTTCCGGTCCCCGGCGACTGGCTGCTGCGCATCACGACGCGGATCTCCGACATCGACCAGTCCACCGTCACCGCCACCGTGACCGTCCGCTGAGCGCGGCCGGGGCCGACGCGGGTGGCGGCGGGTCGTTAAGCTGCTCCGGACTGTGGATCACCCCGCGCTCCACAGCGGACGAACGGAATCGAGGTGTCCGGGTGACCGACCTGCCCAGCCAGTTCCTCGGCCGGTTCACCGGCACCCGGGCCACCGCCGAGGCGGCGGACGGGCTGGTGCGCCTCGTGGTCGACGGCACCGGCGACCTGCTCGAGCTGGACCTCGACCCGCGTGCGATGCGGCTGCCCGCGGTGGATCTGGCCGCGGCGATCCGGGCGGCGTTCGCGACCGCCCGGGCCGAGGTGCAGGCCGCCCTCCAGGAGCAGCTCGCCGCGGCGCCGCCGGCGCTCCCGGACGGGCTCGGCCCGCTGCTCGACGAGGTCGGCACCGGCGCGCAGCGCCGGCTCGACGATCTCACCGCCACCGCCCAGCAGCTGGCCGACCGGCTGAACCGCCTCGGCTGAGGGGAGACGACGGCATGCAGCCGATGCAGACCGAGCCGGAGGTGCTGGCCGGCGCCGCCCAGCAGATCGCGGGCGTCGCGGTGGAGCTGGACGACGGTCTCACCGCCCTGACCGCCACGGTCACCACCGACAACCCGTGGGGCGCCGACGAACCGGGGACCGTGTTCGGTGCCGCGTACACCGAGGTGCTCTCGCACGCCCTCGAGACGTACGGATCGCACGTGCAGCAGCTGTTGACGGCGGCGGAGAACCTGGCCGGCTGGGCCCGGGAGGTGGTGGAGGCGGACGAACGCTCGGACGCGCTCTTCCGTTCCATCGGCGGGTCGGGCGGCTGACGGATGGGTCTGGAACTTCCCGCCGAGCTGACCGAGCCGCTCAGCTGGATCGGCCTGGAGTGGCCACAGGCCGACGAGGAGCTGCTCTTCGCCGCCGGCCAGCAGTGGCTGGCCTTCGGTGGCCGGCTGCAGGCCGCCGCCGACCGCGCCAACGGCGCCGCCGACGCGGTCCGCCGGCACAACGCCGGCGCCACCGTCGACGCCTTCGAGCAGTGGTGGAACCGGGACGACGGCCCACGTACGCGGTTGCTGGAAGACGCCATCGCCGCCCAGCTCATCGGCACGGTGCTGATCATCTTCGCGGCGATGACACTCGCGCTGAAGATCGCCTTCATCGTCCAGCTGATCATCCTGCTGGTGCAGGTCACCATCGCGATCGCGTCCGCCGTGGCCACCTTCGGCGCGTCCACCGCGACCGTGCCCGGCTTCATCGCCGCCACCCGGATCGTCTGCCAACGCCTCGTCAAACAGATCGTCAAGCAGGTCCAGACCCTGCTCAAGCAGATCCTCGAACAGGCGAAGAAGCTGCTCAAGCTGGTCCGTACGGCCGGCGCGAAGCGGGCCGCCCGCAAGGTCGAGAAGCAGATCGCGGCCGACCTGAGGCGGGTCAACCCGAAGTTCGACACCAGCACCCCGCACTACTCCGCCAACTGCACCCACTGCGTGCAGGCGTACGAGTTGCGCCGCCGGGGCATCGACGTCGAGGCGACCGCCCTGCCCGACAAGTTCCACCCGTGGCGGGGCCGTCCCCTCGCCGACGTCGAGAACACGTGGGGGCGACGGTTCAGCGACGGCAGCCAGGCCGACATCGAGAAGGCGTTCGACGGGTACGGCCCCGGTTCCCGTGGTGTCGTCTACATCGAGTGGCAGAACGGTCAGGGCGCCCACGTGTTCAATGTGGAGAACGTGGGCGGCAAGGTCCGCTTCATCGACGGCCAGAACGCCGGCCGGGACGTGGCCGACTACTTCGGCCAGGGGCAGAACACGTCCTTCCTCCGCCTGGACGACATACCGATGCCCGGAGGGCTCACCGAGTTCGTCCGGCCGCCCGGATAGGATCACCCGCCATGGCTGTGAGCTACGAGCAGGCCCGCGAGATCGTCCGTCGCGCCACCGAGCCGGACTGGCCGGTGGGCACCTACTGCCTGGACGACCGGCAGATCACCGAGAACGACACCGTCTACGTCTTCCGGGTCGGTGCCCGGGAGCACATCGTCGACGGCGACAAGTCGTACTCGATGATCGGCTCGGTGCCGGTGGTGCACAAGGCGGACGGCCGGCTCGAGTGGGTGCCGTCGTTCCAGATCGGCACCGACCGGTCGTTCCGCAACCGGGCGAACCCCGCGCCGACGCTTCGGGTGTGAGCCCGGATCAGCGGTCGACCTGGGTGAAGTCCCAGGAGTGCGGCGGGCGGGCGACAAGGGTCACCGGCGGGTCGGGCAGGGGTCGGGGGTTGCCCCGCCACTTGGAGATCACCACGACCCGGTGGTCGGTGGAGGAGAAGACCTCGCTGGACAGGTGCAGCGGGTCGTGGTCGAACTCGGGCAGCGCGGTGTCGCACACCCAGGTGATCAGGTCGGCCACCCCGTACGGCTCGGCCCGCACCTCCCACATCCGGACGATCACGCCGCCTCCTCCCCCGACACGCTGACCGTGGTGAGCGGCATCGCGGAGTCGGCGGGCAGGTCCAGCCGGCTCGGCGCGACACCCGAGGCGACCAGGTGCGAGCCGAGCGCCGCGACCATCGCCCCGTTGTCGGTGCACAACTTCGGTCGCGGCATCCGCACCCGGATCCCGTGCTTCGCGGCGCGCTCTACGGCCATCGCCCGCAGCCGCGAGTTGGCCGCCACGCCCCCGCCGATCACCAGCGTCTCCACCCCGTTCGTCCGGCAGGCGTCCAGCGCCTTCGCGACCAGCACGTCGCAGACCGCCTCCTGGAAGGACGCGGCGACGTCCGCCACCGGGACCGTCTCGCCGGCCCGCTGCCGCGCCTCCACCCAGCGGGCCACCGCCGTCTTCAGGCCGGAGAAGGAGAAGTCGTAGCGGTGCGCGGCCAGGTCCTTGGGGGCGGTCAGCCCGCGCGGGAACCCGATGGCCCCCGGGTCGCCCGCCCGGGCCTCGCGGTCGATGTACGGGCCGCCGGGGAAGGGCAGGCCCAGCAGCCGGGCCACCTTGTCGAACGCCTCGCCCGCCGCGTCGTCGATCGTGGCGCCGAGTGGGGTGACACCCCGGGCCAGGTCGTCGACCAGCAGCAGCGACGAGTGCCCGCCGGACACCAGCAGGGCGACCGCCGGTTCGGGCAGCGGCCCGTGCTCCAGGGTGTCCACCGCGACGTGGGCGGCGAGGTGGTTGACGCCGTACACCGGCTTCTCGGCGGCGAGCGCGTACCCCTTGGCGGCGGCGACACCGACAAGCAGCGCACCGGCCAGTCCGGGGCCGGAGGTGACCGCGATGGCGTCGACGTCGGCGAGCGTCACGCCCGCCTCCGTCAGCGCCCGGTCCATCGTGGGCACGATCGCCTCCAGGTGGGCGCGGCTGGCCACCTCGGGCACCACGCCGCCGAACCGGGCGTGCTGCTCGACGCTGCTGGCCAGCGCGTCGGCGAGCAGCGTGTGACCGCGTACGATGCCCACCCCGGTCTCGTCACAGGAGGTCTCGATCCCGAGTACCAGGGGTTCGTCAGCCATCACCCAACTCCTCGTACCGCTGCATGACCAGCGCGTCGACGTTGCGCGGCTGGTAGTAGCCGCGCCGCACACCGATCACCTCGAAGCCGTACGCCGCGTAGAGCTTCTGCGCCGGGGCGTTGTCCGCGGCCACCTCGAGCAGGGTGCTCCGGACGCGCAGCCGCGCCGCCTCGGCCAGCAGGGCCTCCAGGAGCAGTCGCCCGACGCCCCGCCGCTGCGCGTCCCGGCGGACGGCGATGTTCTGCACCCACGCCTCCTCCGGCGGCGCGGCCAGGAGCCCCGCGTAGCCGAGCAGGCTCCCGTCGCCGTCGGTCGCGACGAGGTAGTGGTGCCCGTTGGCCAGTTCGTTCCAGAACATCGCGGCGGACCACCGCTCGGCGCCGAACAGGTCCGCCTCGAGCGGCAGCACCTCGTCGATGTGCCACCAGCGGAACCGCTCCAGCCGTACTCCGTTCACGGTAGGACCGGCTTGCGGGCCGTCGCCGCGACGGCATCGGGCCGCCGCAGGTAGAGCGGGGTGAGCGGCTCGCTCGCGGCCCCGGCCCGGATCCGCTCCGCCGCAAGCGTCGCCAGGACCGCCGCCTCCGGGTAGCGGGGCTCGTCCCGGACCGGCAGGGCCAGCGTCTGCGCGTACCGGTGCGCGCCGTCGCCGACCGCGACGGTGACCGCGAGGTCGCGGGCGCGCTCGGCGGCGACCGCCGGGGCCGACACCTCGGGCCCGACGATCCGCTGGCCGGCGCCGTCGTAGACCGCCCAGTAGATCTCCCGGCGTCGCGCGTCGCTCGCGGCCAGCACCGGTTCGCCGGCGGCCGCCGGGTGGCCGATCCCGTCCAGCGAGCAGACACCGTACGTGGGGACGCCGAGCACCTGCCCCATCGTGGCGGCGGTGACCAGCCCGACCCGCAGCCCGGTGAACGGGCCGGGGCCGAGACCCGCGACGATCGCCGCGAGGTCGGCCGGGCGGGCGTCCGCGTCGGCGAGGACCGCGTCCACCTGCGGCGCGAGCAGTTCCCCGTGGGCGCGGGCGTCGACGGTGCTGCGGTGCGCCCGGGGCTCGACGCCGGCCGCCGAGACCTCCACCAGCGCGGCGGTCACCGCGGGCGTGGAGCTGTCCACCACGAGTACGAGCACGGTGAACCAGCGTAGCCGCCCACCCGTCACCCGCCGTCACGCCCCGCCCCCGCCCGACCTGTCGCGCCGAGGCGGCCGAGCCGCGCCGGCCCGGCGTGTCGCGCGCCGGAGGCATACTCGCCGATGAGCCATATTCCTGACAGGCATGAATATGACTGAGCGGCATACCGCTCTTCGCCGAGTTGCCATCCTCGGCCGGTGACCGAGAGTCGTCTCGCCCAGCAGATCGCCGCGACGCTCCGCCGGGAACGGACCACCCGGCTCCTGACCCAGACCGCCCTCGCCGAGCTGGCCGGCATCAGTCAGGGCGCCGTCGCCCGCATCGAGCGCGGCCACCGGGTGCCGAGCATCCCGCTCGTCGAGCGGGTGTTCGCCGCGCTTGGTCTCCAGCTGTGCGTCTCGGTGGAGCGGCTCGACGCCCACCTGGACGCCCAGCTCGACGACCTCGCCGCGCGGCCGCTGGCCGACCGGCTGCTCGACCTGCCGCTGGACCGGATCCAGCAACGGCTCGGCGACCTGCCGCACCTGCTGACCGGCGGCACCGCCGCGCTGCTCCAGGGCGCTCCGGTGCCCACGGACGCCGTCGAGATCGCCGTCCGCTGGCGCGACTCGACCCGGTTCACCGACTGGCTCGAGGCCGCCTACGGGCAGCGGTGGAACGAGCGCTGGGGTGACTACGGCGGGCTGCGGTTGGAACCGGAGGAGCCCGGGGAGCACCGTTGGCGTACCCGGTACGGCGAGATCCGGGCCCACATGTGCGACGAACTGCCGGAGGCCGTCGAGGTGCGGCACGGCGACCGGAGCTACCGGGTGGTGCCCCTGGCGCAGGTGGAGCTGACCGATCCGCGGACCGCCGCGCTGCTGACCCGGTGGCGTGCCCGGGCCGGTGCCCGTCAGTGAGCCGTGCGCTCCCAGTCGATCATCGGCAGGCCGGCGTCGGCGAGGGCCTTGTTGGCCGCGCTGAACGGGCGGCTGCCGAGGAAACCGCGCGGGTTCATCGGGCTGGGATGACCGGCCTCCAGCACCACGTGGCGTGGGTTGGTCACCAGGGCGGCCTTCTTGCGCGCGTACCCGCCCCAGAGCAGGAAGACCACGCGGCTGTCCAGCGCGTCCAGCGCACGGATCGTGGCGTCGGTGAACTCCTCCCAGCCGGAGTTGGCGTGCGAGCCCGGGCTGGCCTGGCGGACGGTCAGCACCGCGTTGAGCAGCAGCACACCCTGCGCGGCCCAGCCGCTGAGGTTGCCGCCCGCCGGCTTCGGCACGCCCAGATCCTCACCCAGCTCCTTGAAGACGTTGCGCAGCGACGGCGGCACCGCCACCCCGTCCCGGACGCTGAAGCTCAGCCCGTGCGCCTGCCCCACCCGGTGGTACGGATCCTGCCCGAGGATGAGCACCCGGCAGTCCGCGGGCGCGCAGAGCCGGTAGGCCGAGAAGAGATCCTCGATCGGCGGGAAGACGGTCTGCGTGGCGTACTCCCGGGCGACGAAACGGGCGAGCGCGGCGGTGCGGGCCGGGTCGAGGTGCGGGGTGAGCACGCCACGCCACTCCTCCGGCAGCAGCGCCAGCAGGTCCAGGGTGGGAACGTCGTCGGGCATGGGCCGCCTTTCCGGTCGGGTCGGTCCCGCGCACTCTAGGCCGCCGGTCCGACAGATCCCGCGTCAGCCCAGCGCGGCCAGCCGGGTCGCCCAGTCGCCGCCGACCGGCTCCAGGTCGACCACCCGGGTGTCGTCGTCCCGGCGGTCGATGCGGATCCGCAGGTGCGCGTCGACCAGCTGCTCGACCAGCCCCTCCCCCCACTCGACCACGGTCACCGACTCGTCCACCGACGCGTCCAGGTCCAGGTCGTCGATCTCGGCGCGCGGGTCGGCCGCGTCGCCGAGCCGGTACGCGTCGGCGTGCACGAGCGCCACCCGGCCGCCCAGGATCTGGTCCGGCCGGTGGACGCGGGCGATGACGAACGTGGGCGAGGTGACGTCCCCGGTGACGCCGAGCCCCGCCCCGATGCCCTGGGTCAGCGCCGTCTTGCCGGCCCCCAGCGGGCCCGTCAGCAGCAACAGGTCCCCGGCGCGCAGCACGCCGGCCAGCCGCCGGCCGAACGCGTGGGTGTCCTCGACGGTCGCCAGGGTGACCCTCACAGCTCCTCCAGGAACCGGACGAGCGCGGCGTTGACCTCGTCGGCGTGCTCCAGCATCACGACGTGCCCGCTGTCCGGGACCTGCACGAACTCGGCGTGCGGCAGCCGGCGGACGATCTCCTCCGAGTGCGTCACCGGCGTGATCATGTCCTTGTCGCCGACGATCACCAGCACCGGCGTGCCGCTGAGCGCGGCAAGCGCCGGAAAACGCGAGTGGGTGGCGAGGGTCCGCAGGTACCGGGTCACCGTGTCAGCGGAGGTCCGCGAGTTCATGTCCTCCACGTACGACACCAGAGCCGGGCTGGGGCGGCGGGTGCCGAATCCGTACTTGCGGGTGAGCAGCCAGGCGACGTTGGTGGTGGACTTCCGCGCTCGGTCGATCACCGTGCCGCCATAGCGGGTGGCGTTGCTCATCATGTAGAGCACCGGCGCGCCCACCCGACCCAGGAGGGCCGGCGCGACCAGCTTGGTCTCCGCCAGCAGGCCGCCCGAGGTGGCCATCAGCACGGTGCCCACCACCCGGTTCCCGAACAACTCGGGGAACAGCTCCGCGAACGCCATGATGGTCATGCCGCCCATCGAGTGGCCGACCAGCACCAGCGGGCCCTCCGGTGCGGTGCGGTCGATCACCGCGCGCAGCGTGCGGCCGAGCGCGGTCAGGTCGTACTCGCCGGTCTCCAGCCGGCCGGAGCGGCCGTGTCCGGGCTGGTCGTACGCCACAATTCGGTGCTCGCCCCGCTCGGCGAGCAGCTTGCGCTGGAAGTGGAAGGTCCCCATGTCCAGGCAGAACCCGTGCACCAGCACGACCGTCGGGTTCGCCGCGACCGGCCGGGTCGGCTCGACGACCTCGACGTGGATGTCGGTGCCGTCCGGCATCTCCAGGGTCAGCGCCTCGTCGTACCGCTGTTCGCCGAACGCCTCGGCCGCGTACCGGTCGGTCGGGTCGGCCTTCAGGCGGCGGACCAGCGCGCGTTCGGTCGCGACGCCCGCGGCGAGACCGGCGGCGGCGACCCCGACGGCGGCCAGCGCGCCGACGGCGGCCCGGGCCGGGCCGGAGCGGGGCAGAGGGATCCGGGGGCGGGACGACGTCACGGGCGCTCGCCGTCGTAGACGCGGGGCACCCGGGTGCTGCCGAACCGGGTGACGATCTCGTAGTTGATCGTGCCGACCGCCTCGGCCCAGTCGTCCGCGGTGGGCTCTCCGTTCAGGCCGCTGCCGAAGAGGGTGGCCACGTCGCCGGCGGCGACCGGGTCGTCGCCGCAGTCGATGACGAACTGGTCCATGCAGACCCGGCCGGAGATCGTCCGCCGGACGCCGCCGAGCTGCACCGGACCGCTGTTGGAGGCGTGCCGGGGAACCCCGTCGGCGTAGCCGAGCGGGACCACCGCGAGGTTGCTCTCCCGCTGGGTGGTGTACGTGTGACCGTAGGAGACACCGGCGCCCGCCGGCACCCGCTTGGTGAGCATGACCCGGGCGCGGGCGGTCATCGCCGGGCGCAACCCGTAGCTCTCGCCGGCCACCGGGGAGAGACCGTAGACGGCGAGCCCAGGTCGGACCAGGTCGAAGTGAGCGTCCGGCCGGGTCAGCGTGGCCGCCGAGTTGGCCAGGTGGCGGTGCCGCGGGCGCAGTCCCGCCTTCTCCACCATGCCCAGCCCCTCATGGAAGACGGCGAGCTGGCGGTCGATGGTCGGGTGGCCGGGCGAGTCGGCGTACGCGAAATGACTCCACACCCCGACCACCTCGACCAAACCGTCGGCCTGTGCCTTGGCCGCGGCGTCGAGCAGGGCCGGCCAGTCGGCGACGGTCGCACCGCCCCGGGACAGGCCCGTGTCGATCTTGAGGTGCAGCCGGGCCGGCCGCCCGGCCGCCCGGCCCGCCTCGATCATCTCGTCGAGCTGCGGCAGGCTGGCCGCGCCGAGGTCGACCCCGGCCGTCACACCCTCGTGCAGCGGCAGGCCCGGTGCGAGCAGCCAGGCCAGCACCGGCACGGTGATCCCCGCCCGGCGCAGCGTGAGCGCCTCGTCGAGGGTGCAGACGCCGAGCCAGTCGGCGCCCCCGTCCAGCGCGGCACGGGCGGCCGGAACCATCCCGTGGCCGTACCCGTCGCCCTTGACCACCGCCATCAGCTCGGCGGTGGTGCCGGACCTCAGCCGGCTCACGTTCTCGCGGATCGCGTCAAGGTCGACGCGCACCTCGGCCTGCCACATACCCCCAGCCTACTGAGCTGATCACCGGACCCGGCGGCGCACCGCTCAGGGGAGGCGGGCCAGCACCGGGCGCAGCGCGGTCGCCACGTCGGAAGCGGTCACCGGGCCGCCCCGGGCCGCCTCCCGGCCGGCCAGCCCGTGCAGGTACGCGGCCGCGGCGGCGGCCCGTTCCGGGGCGAGGCCCGCCGCGAGCAGCGAGCCGAGCAGCCCGGCCAGCACGTCCCCCGTGCCACCGGTGGCCAGCGCCGGGGTGCCGGTCGGGTTGACGTACGCCCGGCCGTCCGGCGTGCCGATCACCGTACGGTCGCCCTTGAGCAGCACCACCGCGTTCATCCAGGCCGCGAGGCGCAGGGTGGCGGCCACCCGGTCGGCGCCCGGCGTCTCCCCGCAGAGCCGGGTGAACTCCCGGTCGTGCGGCGTGACCACGATCGGGGCGTCCCGCCGCCGGAGCTGCTCGGCGAGCGAGCCGTCCACCAGCAGGGTCAGCGCGTCCGCGTCGAGCACCGCCGGCACCGGCGCCGCCAGCACGGCCCGCAGTTCGGCGGCCGCGCCGTCACCGGTGCCGAGCCCGGAGCCGCAGACCCACGCCTGCACCCGCCCGGCGTCGGCGACCCGGTCGGTGGCGATCACCGACGGGTGGTGGTGCAGCACCTCGGCGCGCGCGCCCCCGGCGTACCGGACCATGCCGGTCGGGCCGGCCAACGCGCCGGCGACCGACAGCACCGCGGCCCCCGGGTAGGTGGCCGAGCCGGTAGCGACGCCGACCACCCCCCGGCTGTACTTCTCCGATGCCGCGCCGAGCCGGGGCCACCAGTCCGCCACGTCCGACCACTCGGTCACCCGCAGCGCGGGGGTCCCGCGCAGCCACGGCTCCAGCCCGATGTCGACCAGCTCGACCTGGCCGGCGAGCGGAGCCGCGGAACCCACCACCAGCGCCGGCTTGAGCGCGCCGAAGGTGACCGTGACGTCGGCGCGGACGGCGGTCGGCCGGCCGGAGGCGGAGAGCGGAACGTGCCCGGTGTCCACGGCCACCCCGCTGGGCACGTCCACCGCGACGACGGTCGCCCGGTCGCCGTCCCGGCCGCAGCGCCCCGCCAGGCTCGCCGCGAGTTGGTCGGCCGTCTCCCGGAGCCCACCGCTGCCGCCGATGCCCACGATGCCGTCGAGCACGAGGTCGACCCGGGCGGGCGGGCGCTCGACCAGCCGGCCGCCGGCGGCCCGGAACGCCGCCAGCCCTTCGGCGTGCGCCCGGCCCGGGCTCAGCAGCACGGCCGACACGGCCGCCCCGCGCCGGGCCAGGCGCGCGCCGGCGAAGAGCGCGTCGCCGCCGTTGTCCCCCGAGCCGACGAGCAACAGCACCTGGGCGCCGTACACGCCGCCACGCTCGTCCAGCAGGAGCGCGCAGCGGCGGGCCAGGCCGGCCGCGGCGCGCTGCATAAGCGTTCCGGGCGGAAGCGTCGCCATCAGGCCCGCCTCCGCGGCTCGTACGTCCGCCACTCGCCACACCGGTCTCATGCCACTCCCGTCCCCGTGCCCCGGCGTGCCCGGCACGCCACCCGATCAGCGTTCCGCGACCACCATCGCCGACGCGATCCCGCCGTCGTGCGACAGCGAGAGGTGCCAGCGGTTCACGCCCCGCTCGGCCGCGGCCGCGGCGACCGTGCCGGACACGGTCAGCCAGGGCCGCCCGTCCGGATCCGGCACGATCTCGCAGTCGTGCCAGCTCAACCCGGCCGGCGCGCCGAGCGCCTTGGCCACCGCCTCCTTGGCGGCGAACCGGGCGGCGAGCGACTCGGGCGAGCGGGGGTTTCCGGAGCGGGTGTACCGCTCGGCCTCGGTGAAGAGCCGGTCGGCGAGCAGCGGCGTCCGGGTCAGCGCGCGGGCGAACCGCTCCACCAGGACCACGTCGATGCCGACCGCGACGATCACGCGCTCACCCTACCGGCGTGGGATGGCGCACATTAGCGGTCGGCGGCGGGCCGGGCAACGGCTGTGGACAACCCGCCGGTCCGGCGGCGGCCGGTCGTCCACAGGGCACCCCCGGCGGCCCCGCCTGCGCCTAGCGTTCCGTCCGGTCGAGGCCCACGGCACCACGGGGTGGAGATGATCGAGGAGATGTTCAGCGTCCGGCCGGACGCGCTGCGCCGCGGCGCGGTCGCGCTCGCCGACGACGCGTACCGGCTGGCGCACGGGTTGGCCGGGTCGTCCGGCCTGGTGGTGGCGGCCCCGGAGTGGGCGGCCGGGGCGGCGCTGGCCGGCTTGGAACGGGCGGTGCACGCCTGGCTCGGCGAGCTGGGGGCGCGGGTGGCGGTGACCGGCGCGGCGGTCCGCGCGGCGGCGGACGCGTACGACGCCGTGGACGACCGGGCGGCCGCCCGGCTCACCGGCGCGCCGCGGTGACCGCTCCCACCCCGTCCGGGATCGGTTACCGGGAGCTGTGGGCGGCGGATCCCGGGGCCTGGCGGCTGGCCGGCACGGCCTGGTCCGGGACGGCCGCCCTGGTGCAGCGGCGGGGCGGCGAGCTGGCGACGGGTGCCGCCGGCCTGCGGGAGGCGTGGTCGGGTCGGGCCGCCGGCACCGCCGACGCCCGCCTCGGCGGGCTGCGCACGGAGCTGCTCGCCGGCCGTCCGGGGCTGATCGAGGCGGACCAGGTGCTCGCCGAGTTCGGCGGCCGGCTCGCCGTGGCCAGGGCCCGGCTCAGCGCGGCGGTCGCGCTTGCCGACCGGTCGGGCGTGCAGGTGGACCGTGGCGGGCGGGTGAGCGCCGGCCCCGCCCGGCCGGCGACGCCCGGCACCGGGCGGGCGGCCGCCGAGGTGGCCGCGGCGATCGGTGCGGCACTCGACGTGGCACGGGCCGCCGACCGGGAGGCGGCCGGGCGGCTCGCCGAGCTGTCCGGCGCGGCCGGAGCCGGTTGGGCCGCCGCGCCCCCGCCCGGGCGGCCCCGCCCCGGTGCCACCCCGGCGGCCGTCCGGTCCTGGTGGGCGGCGCTGACCCCGGCCCAGCGCCGGTGGCTGGTGGCGCACGAGCCGGAGCGGATCGGCTGCCTCGACGGGGTGCCGGTGGCGGCCCGGGACCAGGCCAACCGGCTGCTGCTCGGGCGGCACCGGGAGGAGCTGCTGGGCGCGCGCCGCCGGCTGCTCGGGCGGGTGCCGCCCGGGCCGGTCGAGCTGGTCGGGTTGCGCCGGGTCGAGGCGGCGCTCGCCGGGCTGGACGCGGTGACCGCCCGCCTGGCCGCGCCCGAGGGCCCGCGGGCGTACCTGCTGGGGCTCGCCACGCAGGGCGAGGGCCGGGCCGTGGTGGCGCTCGGCAACCCGGACCGCAGCGGACCCGTGCTGACGTACGTGCCGGGCATGACCGCGGGCCTGGACGACGTGTCCGGGGAGCTGGACCGGGCGGCCCGGGTGCTGTCGCGGTGCGCGAGCCGCGCCCCGGAGGAGGAGGCCGCCGCGGTGCTCTGGCTGGACTACGACGCCCCGGACTTCCTGCACGAGGCCGCGTGGCCGGGGCAGGCGGGCGACGCGGGGCGGGCGCTGCACCGGTTCCAGGAGGGGCTCAGCGTCACCCATGACGGTCCGGACGCGCGGCGGACCGTGCTCGGGCACAGCTACGGGTCGCTGGTCGTGGGCGCCACCGCCCGCGACCACGGGCTGGCCGCCGACGCGCTGGTCTTCCTCGGCTCCCCCGGTGTCGGCGTGGACCACGCCCGCGAGCTGGGGCTGCCGCCGGGCGGGGTGTGGGCGAGCACGGCGCCCGACGACGTGATCCGGCTGGCCCGCTCCCCGGAGGAGCTGCTCCGGCGGCCGCTGCTGGCCGCCTCACCGCTCGGCGCGGCGGTGGCCCTGCTCGACGGGCCGGACCGGCAGCTGTGGTTCGGGCGGGACCCGGCCGACCCGGGATTCGGCGGCCACACGTTCCCCAGCGGCCGGTACGGCCACACCGGCTACTGGCACCCGGACAATCCGGCGCTGGACGGCGTGGCGCGCGTCGTCCTCGGGCGCTGAGACCGGCACCCGCCGGACCGGGAGACGGTCCGGCGGGCACCGGCCCGGTTCACTCGACCGTGACGGACTTCGCCAGGTTGCGGGGCTGGTCGACGTCAAGGCCCCGGGCGGCGGCGATCTCCGCGGCGAGGACCTGCAGCGGCACCGTGGTGACCAGCGGCGCGAGCAACGTCGGCGTACGCGGGACGTAGATGAGGTGGTCGGCGTACCGGACGACCGCCTCGTCCCCCTCCTCGGCGATGACGATGGTCCGGGCGCCGCGCGCGCGGACCTCCTGGATGTTGGAGACGACCTTGTCGTGCAGCATGCCGCGGCCCACCGGCGACGGCACGATGCAGATCACCGGCGTGCCCTTGTCGATGAGCGAGATCGGGCCGTGCTTCAGCTCACCGGCGGCGAAGCCCTCGGCGTGCATGTACGCGAGCTCCTTGAGCTTCAGCGCGCCTTCGAGCGCCACCGGGTAACCCACGTGCCGGCCGATGAACAGCACGGTCGGCTCGGACTTCAGCTCACGGCCCAGCTCGCGGACCGGCTCGATCCGGTCCAGCAGCTCGCGCAGCTTGCCGGGCATCTCCTGGAGCTGGGCCACCACGGCGCCGACCTCGTCGGCGAACTTGATCCCGCGCACCTGGGCCAGGTGCAGCCCGATCAGGTAGCACGCGACGACCTGGGTGAGGAACGCCTTGGTGGACGCGACCGCGATCTCCGGGCCGCCGTGCGTGTACAGCACCGCGTCGGACTCGCGCGGGATGGTCGAGCCGTTGGTGTTGCAGATGGCCAGCACGCGGGCCTTCTGCTCCTTGGCGTGGCGCAGCGCCATAAGCGTGTCCATGGTCTCGCCGGACTGCGAGATCACCACGATCAGGGTGGACCGGTCGAGCACCGGGTCCCGGTAGCGGAACTCGCTGGCCAGCTCCACCTCGCAGGGGATCCGGGTCCAGTGCTCGATGGCGTACTTGGCGACCAGGCCGGCGTGGTAGGACGTGCCGCAGGCCACGATGAAGATCTTGTCGACGTCGCGCAGGTCCTGGTCGCTGAGACGGACCTCGTCGAGCATGATCTCGCCGGACTCGGTGAGCCGGCCGAGCAGCGTGTCCGCGATGGCCTGCGGCTGCTCCTCGATCTCCTTGAGCATGAACCAGTCGTAGCCGCCCTTCTCGGCGGCCGAGGAGTCCCAGTCGATGTGGAAGTCCTTGCCGGTGGCGGGCTGGCCGGCGAAGTCGGTGATCTCGATGGTGTCGCCGGTGATCAGGACGATCTGGTCCTGACCCAGCTCGATCGCGTCCCGGGTGTGCTCGATGAAGGCGGCGACGTCACTGGCGAGGTAGTTCTCGCCGTCACCCCGGCCGACGACCAGGGGCGAGTTGCGCCGCGCGCCGACGACCGCGCCGGGGATGCCGGCGTCGACGGCGAGCAGGGTGAAGGCGCCCTCCAGGCGCTGGCAGACGACGCGCATCCCGGCGGCGAGCAGGTGCGGGCCGTCCGGGTGGCCGGCGGCGCGCAGGTCGGCCAGGGCGGCGGCGAGCAGGTGCGCGGCGCACTCGGTGTCGGTGTCGCTGGCGAAGAGGACGCCGTCGGCCTCCAGCTCGGTGCGCAGCTTCGCGAAGTTCTCGATGATGCCGTTGTGGATCACGGCGACGCGCCCGTCCGGGGAGAGGTGCGGGTGGGCGTTGCGGTCGGTGGGACCGCCGTGGGTGGCCCAGCGGGTGTGGCCGATGCCGGTGGTGCCGTCGCCGATGCCGATCGGGCTGGCGGCGCAGGACTCCGGGTCGTCGGCGGCGCGTTCGGAGAGCACCTTCTCCAGGTTGGCCAGCTTGCCGGCCTTCTTCTCGGTCAGCAGCTCGTCGTCGCAGACGACGGCGACGCCGGCCGAGTCGTAGCCGCGGTACTCCAGCCGCCGCAACCCGTCGAGAACGATGCCGAGCGCCGGGCGCGCGCCGGCGTAACCCACGATTCCACACATGGGTGGCAGCCTAACCCAGTTTCGCTCATCGCGCGTGCTCGGAATACCGGTAAACGATCAGCAACTTTGAGCGAACGGAACGTCCCATGACGCTGAGTGACGAACCGCCGTCGAGGACCGCGCCCGGTTGAACCGGCACGGACAGTCCGTAGGCTGACGGGCGTGACGACCGCCCACGTCGATCCCCTGGTGGCCCGGATGCGCCCGTTCGGGACGACGATCTTCGCCGAGATGTCCGCCCTGGCCGTCCGCACCGGGGCCGTCAACCTGGGCCAGGGCTTTCCGGACACCGACGGCCCGCCGGAGATGCTGGCCGCCGCGGCCGAGGCGCTGCGCAGCGGGCAGAACCAGTACCCGCCCGGCCCGGGCATCCCCGCGCTACGCGCCGCCGTCGCCGCGCACCAGAGCCGGTTCTGGGGCCTGGCGTACGACCCGGACGGCGAGATCGTGGTGACCGCCGGCGCGACCGAGGCGATCGCCGCGGCGATCCTCGCTCTCTGCGAGCCGGGCGACGAGGTGATCTGCTTCGAGCCGTACTACGACTCGTACGCCGCCTCGATCGCGCTCGCCGGCGCGGTCCGCCGACCGGTCACGCTCCGGCCGGGCGCCGACGGCCGGTACGCCTTCGACGGTGACGCGCTGCGCGCCGCGTTCGGGCCGCGTACCCGGCTGGTGCTGCTCAACAGCCCGCACAACCCGACCGGGAAGGTGTTCACCCCGGACGAGCTGGCCCTGATCGCCGAGCTGTGCCAGGAGCACGACGTGTACGCGGTCACCGACGAGGTGTACGAGCACCTGGTGTTCACGGACGCCGCGACCGGTCACGTGCCGCTGGCGACGCTGCCCGGGATGCGGGAGCGGACGCTACGGATCTCCTCGGCGGGCAAGACGTTCTCCTGCACCGGCTGGAAAGTCGGCTGGGCGAGCGGACCGGCGCCCCTGGTCTCCGCCGTACTGCGGGTCAAGCAGTTCCTGACGTTCGCGGGCGCCGCTCCGCTGCAGCCCGCCGTCGCGGTGGCGCTGGGCCTCGGCGACGACTACTTCACCGCGTTCCGCGACGGGATGCAGGCCCGCCGGGACCAACTGGTCGCCGGCCTCGCCGACGCCGGGTTCGAGGTGCTCACGCCGGAGGGCACGTACTTCGTCACCGCCGACGTCACCCCGCTCGGCGGCCGGGACGGGGTGGAGTTCTGCCGGTCGCTGCCGGAGCGCTGCGGCGTGGTGGCGGTACCGACGCAGGTCTTCTACGACGACCCGGAGGCCGGCCGGCGGCTGGTCCGGTTCGCCTTCTGCAAGCGCCCGCAGGTGCTGACCGAGGCGGTCACCCGGCTGCGCGTCCTGGGAGTGCGGCGGTGACCGGCGCGGCGGACGACCGGGCCCGTCGGCTCACCGCCCTGCGGGGCTGCGACGTGATCCTGTCCGGCACGCGTCCGTCGACAGTGGGTGAGCGGCTGGCGGCGATGCGGGCCGCGCTGCCGGACGACGGGCTGCCCGACGTGTACGGCGAGGGCGGCGTCGTCGAGGCCGTCGAGCAGCGGGTCGCCGACCTGCTCGGCAGCGACGCCGCCGTCCTGTTCCCCACCGGCACCATGGCCCAGCAGGTCGCGCTCCGCCACGCCGCCGAGCTGACCGGCCGCGACGTGGTCGCGCTGCACCCGCTCAGCCACCCGCTCGTGCACGAGCGGGACGCGTACGCGGTCCTCACCGGCCTGCGCGCGGCCCGCACCCCGGACGGCACCCGGTGCCCCACCGCCGGGGAGGTCGCCGACCTCGCCGAGCCGTTCGGCACGCTGCTGCTCGAGCTGCCGCTGCGCGACGCCGGGTTCGTCCTGCCCACCTGGGCGGAGCTGACAGCGGTCGTCGCCGCCGCGCGGGAGCGCGGTGCCCGGGTGCACGTCGACGGCGCCCGCCTGTGGGAGTCCACGGTGTACCTGGGTCGGCCGGCCTCGGCGGTCACCGCCCTGGTCGACAGCGTCTACGTCTCGCTCTACAAGTCACTCGGCGGCACCTCGGGAGCGGTGCTGGCCGGCGACCCGGAGCTGGCCCGGTACGCGCGGGCCTGGCGACACCGCTACGGCGGCAACCTCTTCCAGCAGTGGCCCGCGGCGCTGGCCGCGCGGCACGGGCTCGAGCAGGAACTGCCGCGCCTGCCCGGCTACGTCGCCCACGCCCGGCTGGTCGCCGAGGCGCTGGCCACCCTGCCCGGCGCCCGGGTCTTCCCCGCCCCACCGCACACCCACCAGTTCCGGCTCTGGCTGCCGCATGCGGCCGACGCGCTCAACGACGCCGCCCTGGCCCTGGCCGAGGAGGAGAAGGCGTGGTTCGTGGGCCAGTGGCGGGACACCGAGGTACCCGGGCTGGCACTGGCGGAGGTCACCGTGGCCGGCCCGGCGCTGGAGCTGGACGCCGGCCAGGTCATCGACCTGGCCGGCCGCTTCCTGCACCACGTCCGGACCGGCTGACGAGGCGGGCCGGTCGTCCAGGCACGGGGCGGGCGCCAGCAGCACCGGGCCCGCCGCGCACCCGGGCCGACGTGACGGCGTCAGACGACCGGGCTGGCCGTGCGGACCTGCTCGGCGATCCGCTCGGCCACCGACCGGGCGGCCGCCTCCGTGGCGGCCTCGACCATGACCCGGACCAGCGGCTCGGTACCCGACGGGCGCAGCAGCACACGACCGGTCTCGCCCAGCTCCGCCTCGGCCCGCTCGACCTCGGAGCGCACGGCGGGCGCCGCGGCGCCGACCGTACGGTCACCGACCGGCACGTTGATCAGGACCTGGGGCAGCCGGGTGACCACACCGGCCAGGTCGGCCAGGGACTTCCCGGTGGCCGCCATCCGCGACATCAGGTGCAGGCCGGTCAGCACGCCGTCGCCGGTCGTCGCGTACGCGGGCATCACGATGTGCCCGCTCTGCTCGCCGCCCAGCGCCAGGCCGGAGGAGCGCAGCTCCTCCAGCACGTACCGGTCGCCGACCTTGGTCTCGACCAGCCGGATGCCCTCCCGGGACATGGCCAGGCGCAGGCCGAGGTTGCTCATCACCGTGGCGACAAGCGTGTCGCCGGTGAGGGTGCCGGCCTCCCGCATGGCCAGCGCGAGGATCGCCATCACCTGGTCGCCGTCGACCTCGTCGCCGTCGGCGGTCACCGCGACGCACCGGTCGGCGTCCCCGTCATGGGCGATGCCCAGGTGCGCGCCGTGCTCGACGACCGCCTGCCGCAGCGCCTCGATGTGGTTCGAGCCGCACTCGTCGTTGATGTTGAGCCCGTCCGGCTCGGCGTGGATCGCGATTACCTCGGCGCCGGCCTCCCGGTACGCCGCGGGCGCCACCTCGGCGGCCGCACCGTTGGCGCAGTCCACCACGACCTTGATCCCGTCGAGCCGGTGCGGGACCGTACCGACCAGGTGCTGCACGTAGTGGTCCGCTCCGTCGAGCAGGTCGTGGACCCGGCCCACACCGGCGCCGACCGGGCGCTTCCAGGCGGTGGTGGCGTTCGCCTCGACGGCCGCCTCGATCTTCATCTCGATCTCGTCCGGCAGCTTGTGCCCGCCGGCGGCGAAGAGCTTGATGCCGTTGTCCGGCATCGGGTTGTGCGACGCGGAGAGCATCACACCCAGGTCGGCCTTGGCCTCCGCGGTGAGGAACGCCACCGCCGGGGTCGGCAGCACGCCGACCCGGACGACGTTCGCCCCGGCGCTGGTGAGCCCGGCGACCACGGCGGCCTCCAGCATCTCGCCGCTGGCCCGGGTGTCCCGGCCGACGACGGCGAGTGGGGGGTGGCTCCGGTCCGACTCGGCCAGGGTGTGCGCGGCGGCCACCGCCACCGCGAGGGCCAACTCGGGCGTGAGATCCGCGTTCGCCCGCCCGCGTACGCCGTCAGTGCCGAACAACCGGCCCATACGCCAACCTCCGATGGAACTGCCGATGGTGGGAAGCGGAACGGCCGGACCACCTCCCGTCGCGGGGAGGCGGCCCGGCCGTCCGTCAGAAGTACAACGTGCAGCTGAGGGTCAGCGCTTCGAGTACTGGGGAGCCTTGCGGGCCTTCTTGAGGCCGTACTTCTTGCTCTCCTTGACCCGCGCGTCACGGGTGAGGAAGCCGGCCTTCTTCAGGGCCGGGCGGTCGTCCGGCTCGCTGACGATCAGCGCCCGGGCGATGGCCAGGCGGAGCGCGCCGGCCTGACCGGTGGTGCCGCCACCGCGCAGGTTGGCGATCACGTCGAAGGCCTCGGGCTTCTCGGCGGTGACCAGCGGGTCCTTGATGAGCTGCTGGTGCACCTTGCTCGGGAAGTAGGCCTCGAGGTCCCGGCCGTTGCAGGTGATCTTGCCGGTGCCCGGGACGATGCGGACCCGGACGATGGCCTCCTTGCGGCGGCCGACGGTCTGGATCGGCCGGTCACCACGGGGCGCGCGGGCGACGGGCGCCGGCGCCTCGGTGGCCTCGGGGGCGACCTCGGTGGCGGTGATGTCGGTCATGCTGCTTTCCTCGCCCGCGCTCACTGCGCGATCTGCTTGATCTCGAACGGCACCGGCTGCTGCGCGCCGTGCGGGTGCTCGGCACCGGCGTAGACCTTCAGCTTCTTGATGAGCTTACGGCCGAGCTTGTTGTGCGGGAGCATCCCCTTGACGGCCAGCTCGATGGCCCGCTCGGGACGCTTGGTCAGCAGCTCGTCGTACCCGACCTGCTTCAGACCACCGGGGTAGCCGGAGTGGCGGTAGGCGATCTTCTGCTGCCGCTTGTTGCCGGTCAGCGCGACCTTGCCCGCGTTCACGATGACGACGAAGTCGCCCGTGTCGACGTGCGGCGCGAAAGTCGGCTTGTGCTTGCCGCGCAACAGCGTGGCGGCGTGGGTGGCCAGGCGGCCCAGCACGACATCAGAGGCGTCGATGACGTGCCACTGACGCTCGATCTCACCCGGCTTCGGGCTGTACGTACGCACAGGTCTACCTTGTCTCGTCGTCGGTCTGGGGTCTCGCGCCGGGTGACCATGGTGTCCAGGCCGAACCAGCGCGCACGAACGACCAAGCGTACCTCAGGCGGCACGCCACTAGATGTCGCACAACAGCAGGTAACGATACCCAACGCCGCGCCGGGCGGTCAAAACGGGGTCCGGCCAGCGCGCCGGACCCCGTCACGTGGCCCGGCTCACACCCGGGCCCGGGCCATCCGCGCTCCCGGCCGCAGGTACGCGGCCCAGGTCACCACGATCATCACCAGGAAGAACCCGACGTAGAACCGCAGCGCGGGCTGGATGTCGCCGTAGGTCGACTTCGCCCAGGCGTAGCAGATCGGGACGAGGAAGCCGCCGAAGGCGCCGACCGACGAGATGACACCCAGCGCACCGGCGGCCTGGCGGCGCATCAGCAGCATGATCTCCGGCGAGCCGCCGAGGTCCTCCCCCTTGACCTGGAAGATCCGGGAGATCATCCGGTACGTCGAGCCGTTGCCGATGCCGGTCGCGACGAACAGCAGCATGAACGCCAGGAAGAAGACGCCGAGACGGCGCTCCTGCACCGACCACAGGGCCAGGTACGCCCCGCCGGCCATCAGCACGAAGCTGGCGACGGTGACCCGGGCGCCGCCGATCGCGTCGGAGAGGCGGCCGCCGAACGGCCGGCAGACCGAGCCCACCGCCGCGCCGAGGAACGCCCAGGACAACGCGATGTCGGGTCGACCGAAGACCCCGTTGAGGAGGGTCGGGAAGGCCGCCGAGTAGCCGATGAACGAGCCGAAGGTGCCGATGTACAGGAACGACATGACCCAGGTGTCCCGGTGCCGCAGCGAGGACCAGACCGGCCCCACGTCGGCCTTCGCCTCCGCCAGGTTGTCCATGAACAGGTAGGCGCAGACCGCCGCGATGACGGCGAGCGGGATGTACATCAAGCCGGCGCGGGCCAGCGCCAGGCCGGCGCCCAGCACGATCACCTGGGGCACCAGGAACTGCACCACGGCGACACCGATGTTGCCGCCGGCCGCGTTCAGGCCGAGCGCCCAGCCCTTCTCCCGCTCCGGGTAGAAGAACGAGATGTTCGCCATGCTGGAGGCGAAGTTGCCGCCGCCGAGACCGGCCGTGGCGGCGATCAGCAGCAACGGCACGAACCCGATCTCCGGGTGCTGCACCGCCCAGGCCAGCCCCGCGCACGGGACGATCAGCAGCAGGGCGGAGACGACCGTCCAGTTCCGCCCGCCGAAGACCGGGACGGCGAAGGTGTACGGCAGCCGCAGCAGGGCGCCGACGCCACTGGGCACCGCGGTCAGCCACAGCGCCTGGCTGGTGGTCAACTGCCACCCGACGTCGTCCAGCCGGACGACGACGATGCTCCAGAGCAGCCACACCGAGAAGCCGATGTGCTCGGCGAAGATCGACCAGATGAGGTTGCGCCGGGCGATCCGGCGGCCGACGGCCCCCCAGAACCCGGCGTCCTCCGGGGCCCAGTGCCCGATCCACCGGCCGGGCCGGCGTTGCAGGTCGATCTCCTCGGTGGTTCTGCCTGGGACGGTCGTCGTGGTCATCGGGCGCTCCTTCCGGGCCGGGCGGGGGTCGTGATCGCACGCCCCCCGGCCGGCGGGTGTCGAGCGACCACGGCCGAGAAGTTAGGCACCCGCCGTTACCGGAGCGTTCGTCGACGAATTCGGGCAGGCAACGGTGATCGCACCGGGCCACCGGACGGCCGGTGAGAAGAAGCCGCTCAGAGTTGCTGGAGGATCCGCAGCGCCCGGCCCACCCGGTGCATGGTCTCCGTGTCGGCGATGTCCACGCACTCGGTGAACCACTTCTTCATCGGGGAGGAGAGCCGGTCCGGCATCACCACCCGATCACCCATCGGCACCGCGAGGGGCGAGTCGCGCAGCAACGTCGCCTCGACCACCTCCGCGACGATCACGATGGGCACCGCCGTGGAGTTGTAGACATCGGAGCTGATCACCAGCCCCAACCGCTCGCGGGCGCCCGAGATGCGCCAGACCTCACCCCTACGCAGCACGCGGGCGACCGCCGAAGAGCAGGTCGTCGACCATGCCCACCTCGCGGGCGTCGGCGAGGGCGGCGGACTCCAGGTCGAGGCCGGCCCGACCGACGGCGTCGGCGTGCGCGGAGAAGACCTCGCGCAGGGCCTTCTCCCGGGCCGCCTGGTCCATCCACGCGGACAGGGAGAGCCCCTCGCGCTTGGCGAACCGCCGGGCCTCCTCGATCGTCTCGTCCGAGAACGACAGGGTCACCTTGGCAGTCATGCCGGCCAGATTACCCACTGGTATGACCGTCAGTCATCCCGGCTGGCGCCCGTCGGCAAAACGGTCAGGCGATTCTCGATCGACTCGGGATGCGGCAAGCCGCGGCCTCGGCCTGCCCCGACGCCCCCGGACGCGGCGTCCCGCGAACGGGCCCCGCGGACCGGTGCGCTGCCCCGGTGCGGTGTGAACCGCTCTTGACAGGACCGAAACAAACGAGACGCGGACCGGAAACCGCCTGACGGCACGCTTCTCGGACATGACAGACGGTGCACGACCCGCGACTGCACCGGGGCCGGCGCCCCGGGAAGCGGCGACGCACTGCCCGTACTGCGCGCTGCAGTGCGGGATGACGCTGCGCGAGGAGGACGGCCGGGTGGCCGTGCTCCCGCGCCAGTTTCCCACCAACCGCGGCGGCCTCTGCCAGAAGGGCTGGACCGCCGCCGAGCTGCTCGACCACCCCGAGCGGCTCACCACTCCCCTGCTGCGCGACCCGGCCAGCGGCGAGCTGCGCCCGGCCAGCTGGGACGCGGCCCTGAGCCGGGTCGTCGAGGGGATCCGCGCCGTCCAGTCCGGACCCGGCCGCGACGCGGTCGCCGTCTTCGGCGGCGGCGGCCTCACCAACGAGAAGGCGTACGCGCTGGGGAAGTTCGCCCGGGTGGCCCTGCGCACCCGGCACATCGACTACAACGGACGGTTCTGCATGTCGTCGGCGGCGGCGGCCGGGATGCGCGCCTTCGGGGTCGACCGGGGCCTGCCCTTCCCGCTGTCCGACCTGGGCCGCGCCGACACCCTGCTGCTGGTCGGGGCGAACCCGGCCGAGACGATGCCCCCACTGGTGCGGTGGCTGACCGAGCAGCGCCAGCGGGGCGGGAAGCTGATCGTCGTCGACCCCCGCGTCACCGCCACCGCCCGCCAGGCCGACCTGCACCTGCAACCCCTGCCCGGCACGGACCTGGCGGTCGCGAGCGCGCTGCTGCACATCGCGCTCACCGAGGGCCTCGTCGACAAGGACTACGTCGCCGCCCGGACCACCGGCTTCGAGGACGTCCGCCGGGCCGTTGCCGGCTGGTGGCCGGCCCGCGCCGAGGCGCTGTCCGGGGTGCCGGTGGCCGACCTGGAAGCGACCGCCCGCGCACTGGGCACCGCCGAGCGGGCGGTCATCCTCACCGCCCGCGGCGCCGAGCAGCACGCCAAGGGCGTCGACACGGTCACCGGGTACGTGAACCTGGCGCTCGCACTCGGCCTGCCCGGCCGCCCCGGCTCCGGGTACGGCTGCCTGACCGGACAGGGCAACGGCCAGGGCGGGCGGGAACACGGGCAGAAGGCCGACCAGCTCCCCGGCTACCGGCGCATCGACGACCCGGCCGCGCGGGCGCACGTCGCCGGGGTGTGGGGGGTGCCGGCCGAGGACCTGCCCGGTCCCGGGGTGCCCGCGTACCGCCTGCTCGACTCGCTCGGCACCCCGGACGGGCCGAAGGCACTGCTGGTCTTCGGCTCCAACCCGGTGGTCTCCGCGCCCCGGGCGGCCCGGATCGAGGGCCGCCTGCGCGACCTCGACCTGCTGGTGGTCGCCGACTTCCTGCTCTCCGAGACGGCCGCGCTCGCCGACGTGGTGCTGCCGACCGCGCAGTGGGCCGAGGAGGACGGCACCATGACCAACCTGGAGGGCCGGGTACTGCGCCGCCGCGCGCTGCGCGAGCCGCCGCCGGGCGTCCGCACCGACCTGGCGATCCTCGCCGACCTCACCGCCCGCCTGTTAAGAAGGGACCCCGCACAGTCACCAGGCGTTAAGAGGGGGCCCTTCCTTTCACCGGATCCGGCGGTGGTGTTCGAGGAGCTGCGGCGGGCGTCGGCCGGCGGGACCGCCGACTACGCCGGGATCACCTGGGAGCGGATCGACGCGCACGACGGCGCGTACTGGCCCTGCCCGGACCCCGACGGGCCGGACACCCCCCGGCTGTTCGCCGAGCACTTCCCCACGCCGGACGGCCGGGCCCGGTTCCACGCCGTCGAGCACCGGCCCGCCGCCGAGGAGGTCTGCGCGGCGTACCCGCTGCACTTCACCACCGGACGGGTGCTCGCCCAGTACCAGTCGGGCACCCAGACCCGGCGGGTGCCCGCACTGCGCCGGGCCGCCCCGGAAGCCTTCGTCGAGCTGCACCCCGACCTTGCCGACCGGCTCGGGGTGGCCGACGGCGAGCCGGTCCGGGTGGTCTCCCGCCGGGGCGAGATGGTCGCGCCGGCCCGGCTCAGCCCAGCCATCCGTCCGGACACCGTATTCGCGCCGTTCCACTGGGGCGGCGCCGCCCGCGCCAACTCGGTCACCAACGACGCCGTCGACCCGGTCTCCGGAATGCCCGAGTTCAAGATCTGCGCCGTACGAGTGGAGAAGGTGGGACGGTCGTGACCGAGCGGATCGTGATCGTCGGCAACGGGATGGCCGGCGCCCGGCTCGCCAGCGAGCTGCACGCGCGGGGCGGGGACCGGAAGGTCACCGTGCTCGGGGCCGAGCCGCACCGGGCGTACAACCGGATCATGCTGTCCACGCTGCTCGCGGGGAAGATCGGTGAGCCCGACGTGGAGCTGACCGAGGTCGCCGGGCAGGGTGTGGACCTGCGTACCGGCGTGACCGTGACCGGCATCGACCGGGCCGGGCGGATGGTCCGCACCGACGACGGCGACCGGATCCGGTACGACCACCTCGTGCTCGCCACCGGCAGCCGCGCCATCGTGCCGCCGCTGACCGGCCTGGACGGCCCGGAGCTGCCGGAGCGGGTGGTGCCGTTCCGTACCCTCGACGACTGCCGCCGGATCCTCGCCGTCGCCGACCGGGCCCGCCGCGTCCTGGTGCTGGGCGGCGGGCTGCTCGGCCTGGAGGCCGCCCGGGGACTCGCCGCCCGGGGACTCGACGTCGCCGTGGTGCACCCCGTGCCGTACCTGATGGAACGGCAGCTCGACCCGCCCGGCGCCGCGGTGCTCGCGCGGACGCTCGCCGGCCTCGGCGTGACCACCCACCTGGCGGTCTCCGCCACCGGGGTGGTCGCCGACCGGCACGGCGTCCGCCTCGACCTGTCCGACGGCCGGTCCCTCGACGCCGACCTGCTGGTGCTCTCCTGCGGCGTACGCCCCGAGACCGGCCTCGCCGCGGCGGCCGGCCTGGCGGTCGAGCGCGGCGTGCTCGTCGACGACCGGCTGCGGACCAGCGACCGGTGCGTCTCGGCGATCGGCGACTGCGCCCAGCACGACGGCACGCTGACCGGGCTGGTCGCCCCGGCCTGGGCCCAGGCGCGGGTGCTGGCCCAGGTGCTCGGCGGCGCGGACCCGCTGGCCCGGTACCGGCCGAAGCCGGTGGTGACCCGGCTCAAGGCCGCCGGCATCGACCTGGCCGCGATGGGCGATCCCGGCGGCGACGGGCCCGGTGAGGAGCTGACCTTCACCGACCCGGCCCGGGGCACGTACGCCCGGCTGCGCATCCACGACGAGCGGCTGACCGCCGCGATCCTGCTCGGCGACAACCCGGCCGTCGGCACGGTCATCCAGCTGTTCGACCGGGGTCAGCCGGTCCCCGCCGACCGGCGGTCGCTGCTGCTCGGCCGGTCGTTCGGCGCGGCCCCCGCCGAACCGGCCGCGACGCCGGCGCTGATGCCGGACGCCGCGACGGTCTGCCAGTGCAACAACGTCAGCAAGGGGGCGCTGGTGAACTGCTGGCGCTCCGGGGCCCGGACGGTCGACGCCATGGTGGCGGCGACCCGGGCCGGAACCGGCTGCGGCGGGTGCCGGGACGCGGTCACCGGCATCGTCGAGTGGCTGTCCAGCGTGGACACGGTGGAGGTGGCGCGATGAGCGCGGTCAGCGACGGCGGACGGTTGGTCGTCATCGGCAACGGCATGGTCGGGCAGCGGTTCGTGGACGCGTTGCGCGCCCGGGACACGGACGGCCGGTGGCGGGTGACCGTGCTCGGCGAGGAGACCCGGCCCGCGTACGACCGGGTGCGGCTCTCCGCGTACTTCGACGGGGCGACCGAGGACGAGCTGAACCTGCACACCCCCGACGACGGCGTCGAGCTGCGGCTCGGTGAGCCGGTCACCGCGATCGACCGGGCGCGGCGCGTGGTGTCCACCACGGTCGGCGAGTACGCCTACGACGCCCTGGTGCTGGCCACCGGCTCGTACGCCTTCGTCCCGCCGGTCGACGGCACGGACCTGCCCGGGGTGTTCGTCTACCGCACCCTCGACGACCTCGCGGCGATCCGTGCGCACGCGCGGGGCCGGCGTACCGGGGCGGTGATCGGCGGCGGCCTGCTCGGGCTGGAGGCGGCGAACGCGCTGCGGCTGCTCGGCCTCGCCACCAACGTGGTGGAGTTCGCGCCCCGGCTGATGCCGGTGCAGGTGGACACCGCCGGTGGCGCGCTGCTCCGCCGGTACGTCGAGGACCTGGGCGTGACCTGCCACCTCGGGGTGGCCACCAGCGCGCTGCGCCCCGGCCCGGACGGCTCGGTGGCCGCGCTGGAGCTGACCGACGGCGGTCGCGTCGACACCGACCTCGTCGTCGTCGCGGCCGGCATCCGGCCGCGCGACGAGCTGGCCCGCTCCGCCGGCCTGCCGCTCGGGCCCCGCGGCGGGGTGCTGGTCGACGGCACCTGCCGGAGCGCCGACGAGCGGATCTGGGCGGTCGGCGAGTGCGCGGCGGTCGACGGCACCTGCCACGGCCTGGTCGCGCCCGGGTACGCGATGGCCGAGGTGGTGGCCGACCGGCTGGTCGGCGGCGCGGCCACCTTCCCCGGCGCGGACACCGCCACCAAGCTCAAGCTGCTCGGCGTGGACGTCGCCTCGTTCGGCGACGCGCACGGCACCACCGAGGGCTGTCTCGACGTGACGTTCACCGACCCGGCCACCCGGGTGTACGCCAAGCTGGTCCTCTCCGACGACGCCCGCACCCTGCTCGGCGGCGTGCTGGTCGGCGACGCGAGCGCGTACCCGACCCTGCGCGCGAGCGTCGGCGGGCCGCTGCCCGCTCCGCCGCTGGCGCTGCTCGCCCCGGCCGGCGCGGGTGGCGGGGCGACCACGCTGCCCGGCGGCGCCCAGGTCTGTTCGTGCAACGCGGTCACGCGGGACGACATCGACGCGGCGATCGGTGCCGGCGCCTGCGACGTGCCGGCGCTGAAGGCGTGCACCCGGGCCGGTACCAGCTGCGGCTCCTGCGTACCGATGCTCAAGCAGTTGCTCGACGCGGCCGGTGTCCGGCAGTCCACGGCGCTCTGCGAGCACTTCGACGCGAGCCGCCAGGAGCTGTTCGACATCGTGCGGGTACGCGGCATCCGCACCTTCTCGCGGTTGATCGCCGAGCACGGCCGGGGGCGGGGCTGCGACATCTGCAAGCCGGCGGTGGCCTCGATCCTGGCCTCCCTCGGCACCGGGCACATCCTCGACGGCGAGCAGGCGTCGCTGCAGGACACCAACGACCACTTCCTGGCCAACCTGCAGCGGGACGGCAGCTACTCGGTGGTGCCGCGGATACCCGGCGGCGAGATCACCCCGGAGAAGCTGATCGTGATCGGCGAGGTGGCGCGGGACTTCCAGCTCTACACGAAGATCACCGGCGGGCAGCGGATCGACCTGTTCGGCGCGCGGGTCGAGCAGCTGCCGCAGATCTGGCGCCGGCTGGTCGACGCCGGCTTCGAGTCCGGCCACGCGTACGGCAAGGCGCTGCGCACGGTGAAGTCGTGCGTCGGTTCGACCTGGTGCCGGTACGGGGTGCAGGACTCGGTGGGGCTGGCCGTCGCGCTGGAGCTGCGCTACCGCGGCCTCCGCGCCCCACACAAGATCAAGTCAGCGGTGTCGGGCTGCGCGCGGGAGTGCGCCGAGGCCCGCAGCAAGGACTTCGGCATCATCGCCACCGAGACCGGCTGGAACCTCTACGTCGGCGGCAACGGCGGTTTCCGGCCCCGGCACGCCGACCTCTTCGCCTCCGACCTGTCGACCGAAGCGCTGATCCGGCTGATCGACAGGTTCCTGATGTTCTACATCCGCACCGCGGACCGGCTGCAACGCACCGCCGCCTGGATCGAGGCGATGGACGGCGGGCTGGACCACCTCCGCGCGGTCATCGTCGACGACTCGCTCGGGCTCTGCGCCGAGCTGGACGAGGCGATGGCCAAGCACGTGGCGTCGTACTCGGACGAGTGGCGCGACGTGCTCGAGGACCCGGTACGGCTGCGCCGGTTCACCTCGTTCGTCAACGCGCCGGACGTGCCCGACCCGTCCATCCGGTTCACGTCCGAGCGCGGCCAGCCGGTCCCCGCCCGCCCGGCCGACGGGCGGCAGCCGGTGGCGCTCGGGATGCCGGAGGTACGCCGATGAGCACCGCGACCGTAGGAGGTACGCCGATGAGCACCGCGACCATGGGAGCCGGGCGGGCGGGCACCGCGACCCTCCCGGACTGGACCGTCGTCTGCCCGCTGGAGCGCCTGGACCCGGACCGGGGCGTGGCGGCGCTCGTCGACGGCGTGCAGGTGGCCCTGTTCCGCACCGTCGACGGCCTGTTCGCCATCGACAACCGCGACCCGGTCACCGGGGCGTACGTGCTCTCGCGCGGGATCGTGGGCAGCCGCGGCGGCGTGCCGACGGTCGCCTCACCACTGCACAAGCAGGTGTACGACCTGCTTTCCGGGCACTGCCTGGACCTGCCGGGAGTCGCCGTCCGGCGGCACGAGGCGCGCTGCCGGGACGGCCTGGTCGAGGTGCGGCTGCGACAGGAGAGGTGAATGCGCGACGAACTGGCCGGCTTCACCATCGGGGTGACCGCCGACCGGCGCCGGGACGAACTCGCGGCGCTGCTCCAACGGCGGGGCGCCCGGGTGGTGCTCGCCCCCGCCCTGCGGATCGTCCCGCTCGCCGACGACACCGAACTGCGTGAGGCGACGCGGGCCTGCCTGGACCGGCCGCCGGACATCCTGATGGCCAACACCGGCATCGGGATGCGCGGCTGGCTGGAGGCCGCCGAGGGCTGGGGGCTGGCCGAGCCGCTGCGGTCGGTGCTCGCCGAGGCGTACGTGGTGACGCGCGGCCCGAAGGCACGGGGCGCGATCCGCGCCGCCGGTCTGCACGACCAGTGGTCCCCGGCCTCGGAGAGCTGCGACGAGGTGGTCGAGCACCTGCGCCGGCGCGGCGTGGCCGGGCAGGTCATCGCCATGCAGCTGCACGGCGAGCGGCAGCCCGAGTGCACGATGGCACTGGAGGCGGCCGGGGCGACCGTCATCGAGGTGCCGGTGTACCGGTGGGCCCCGCCGACCGATCCGGCGCCCCTGCACCGACTGATCGACCTGGTCGCGAGCCGCCTCGTCGACGCGGTGACGTTCACCTCCGCGCCGGCCGCCGAGGCGCTGCTGCGGGCCGCCGGGGACCGTACCGACGCGCTGCTCGACGCGTTCCGTGGCGACGTGCTGGCCAGCTGCGTGGGCGCGGTGACCGCCGAGCCGCTGCTGCGGCGCGGCGTGCCGGTCAGCGCCCCGAACCGGGCGCGGCTGGGTGCCCTGGTCCGCACGATCGTGGACGAGCTGCCCCGCCGTACGGTCACGCTGAAGGTGGCCGGCCACCTGCTCACCCTGCGCGGTCACGCGGCCGTGGTCGACGGTGAGCTGCGCCCGCTGGCCCCCGCCCCGATGGCGGTGCTGCGGGCGCTGGCGGCGTCCCCCGGTCGGGTGCTGTCCCGCACGGCCCTGCTCCGTACGCTGCCGCGCGGCGCGGACGAGCACGCGGTGGAGATGGCGGTGGCGCGGCTGCGCGCCGGCCTGAAGGCCCCCCGGGTGGTGCAGACGGTGGTGAAGCGCGGCTACCGCCTCCGCACCGATGAGGTGTAAGGAGGGGCCCCTTCTTAACGCCTCCGGTAGAGGAAGGGCCCCTTCTTAACACCTGCTGGGCCGCGCGCCCTCAGCCGACCGGCGCCGGGAAGCCCCGGTCGTGCTCGGCCTGCAGGCGCGCCATGGCGTGCTCGACGACCGTCACCAGCACCTGCTTGACCGCGTCCCGCCGGCGCGCGTCGGTGAGTACGAGCGGCACGTCCGCCGGGATGGCGAGCGCCTCGCGTATCTCCTCGAGCTCGTAGTCCGGGGAGCCGTCGAACTTGTTCAGCGCCACCACGTACGGCAGCTTGCGGTTCTCGAAGTAGTCCAGCGGCGCGAAAGCGTCGGTGATCCGCCGGGTGTCCACCAGGACGGCCGCGCCCACCGCACCCCGGATGATCTCGTCCCACATGAACCAGAACCGGGTCTGTCCGGGGGTGCCGAACAGGTACAGGATCAGGTCCTGCGCCATCGTGATCCGGCCGAAGTCCATGGCGACCGTGGTGGTCTCCTTGCCGGGCACCTTGGACGGGTCGTCGATCCCCACGCCGGCTGCGGTCATGACCGCCTCGGTGGTCAGCGGGGTGATCTCCGAGATCGCGCCGACCAGCGTCGTCTTGCCCACGCCGAAACCGCCCGCGATCACGATCTTCGCGGAGATGATCTCCCGGCTGCGGTTCGCCCCGGCGGGGTCATAGTTCGCGAAGTCCACTTAGCACCCTTCCAAGCAGGTTCATCCGCTCCACGTAACCGGTGGCGGGAGCGGCGGTGTGTAGCGTCAGCAGGCCCTCGGCCACCATGTCGGCGACCAGCACCCGGGTGACGCCCAGCGGCATCCGGGTGTACGCGGCGATCTCGGCAAGCGACTGCGCCCGGCCCTCGCAGATCGTCGCGATGCGGTGCTTGTCGTGTCCCGCGAAGCGCGATTCGGCGACCGCGGTGGCACTCGCGGACAGCACCGCCTCCAAGGCGATGTCCTGCCGCGGCTCGGTCCGGCCCCGGGTGACCGCGTACGGGCGCACCAGTTCCCCACGCGGGTCCGCACGCCGTTGTTCCATCCGCGGTCACCTCCTCTCTGCCCGACCGGTGCCCTTCCGGTACCGGATCACGTGTCCCTGGTCGGCGCCGGCCTGAGCGCCGCGCCGGGGGTTACGAACGCACCGCGTCCCGGGGCAGCGGCACAAGTGCCGCGCCGACCCGTTCCACCAGGAGCGCCATCTCGTAACCCACCTGACCGACGTCGCAGCTACGGGCCGCGAGCACGGCCATCGACGACCCGTCGCTGATCGACATCAGGAACAGGTAGCCGCTGTCCATCTCGATGACCGTCTGGAGCACACCGCCGGCGCTGAACATGCGGGCCGCGCCCTCGGTCAGGCTCACCACACCCGAGGTGATCGCCGCGAGCTGGTCCGCCCGGTCCGCCGGCAGGTCCCGGGAGGAGGCGAGCAGGAGCCCGTCGGCGGACACCGCCACGACGTGGGCGATGCCCGCGACGCTGTCGGCGAAGTTGGTGAGCAGCCAACCCATGTCCTGCATGGCCGCTGGCCTGTTCATCGGCTCGTCTCCTTGCTCGAGGTGCTGTTCAGGTCCGTGCCGGCCGACCGACCGCGCTGCACGCCACGGTGGTAGGCCGACAACAGACCGCGGACGTCGTCCGGCGTCCGGCGGGTGCGTTCCCGAACGCCCCGGGTCTCGATGCCGCCGGGGACGAGCTGTGCCTGCGGAACCCGCTTCGGCAGGCCGGAACGGGTGGTGCCGTCGGTGGCCGGCTCCGCGGCCCGGCTGGCCCGGCTCCAGCCCTCGTCCGCGGCGGTCCGCCACGCCTCGGCGTCGCCGGCCGGTGCCTCCGGTGCGGCCGGCGACGGCGCGCTGGAGGACGCGGCCGGCGACGGCCCGCTCGACGTCGTGCTCGGCGACGGCGCGCTCGGCGACGCGGCCGGCGGAGGCGCGCTCGGGGCCGGCGCCGCGTCCGGCGTCGGCGGCGGGCTGTACGACGGGGGTGGCGGCTGGGCGGGCGGCGGGGCCGCGGCGGTGCCCGGAACCCGGGTCGGCAGCTTCGGCCGGGCCGCAGCCTCCGTCGGAGCGGGACGGGCCGGCGCCGAATCGCCGAAGTCCGGCCGGGCGAAGATGGCCGTGGCGTCGTTCCCGTGCGACCGGAACCAGACCGCCTCCATCTCGCGGAAGATCGGCGCCTCCGCCGGCAGGTCGACCGGCGGTGTGATCGGTGGCGTGGGCGCCAGCGACGCGGTCGCGGCCAGGTTCGCTCCGAGCCCGCCGGAGAACGTGCCGCCCGCCGACGGCACCCCGCCGGCGGCGGGCCCGGGGGAAGCCTCGGTGGCGGGGGCACGCCGGGGCAGCGGCGGTGGGTACGCGGCGGCGGGGAGCCCGTTGCCGCCGGAGGTGGGCTGCGCCGGCGTGGTCGTCGGCGGCGCTCCGGTCAGCCCGTTGGTCGCCATCGGCGCCGGCACGTCCCAGCCCGGCACCGTGTCCCGGGCCTGCACCGTCGCGGTGGTGTCCCGGGCCTGCTCCGGCGCCTGCCACGGGGCGGGCGGGGCCTGGTCGGTCCGCCACTGGTCGGGCAGGGTGGCGGTCCGCGTCGCGCCGGCCAGCGGTTCACCGAAGCCGGCCGAGCTGAGCGGGGTCTGCTCCACCGCGAGCGGCTGGCGCGGTCGGGTGATCGGCGCCTGCCCCCGGCCGGCGGGCAGGACGACCGTGGCGGTCGGCAGGGTCACCTGGGCGACCGTGCCGCCCTCGACGTTGCGGCGCAGCTCGACCCGGATGCCGTAGCGGGCGGCGAGCCGGCTCACCACGGCCAGGCCCATCAGCCGGAACGCGGCGACGTCCACGCTCGGCGGCTCGGCGAGCCGGCGGTTGAGCGAGTCGAGCTGCTCGTCGGAGAGACCGAGACCGCGGTCCTCGACCTGGATGAGCACGTAGTCGCGGATCCGCCGGCCGTCGGCCACGACCGTGGTGTTCGGCGGCGAGAACCGGGTGGCGTTGTCGAGCAGTTCGGCGACAAGTCGCACGACGTCGTTGACCGCGTGGGCGGCCACCGACACGTCGGTGTCGACCGTCCCGAACTCGATCCGGTTGTACAGCTCCACCTCGGACTGCGCCGCGCGTAGCACGTCCACCAGCAGCGCGTCCTCACGCCGGGGCACGGCCGAGTCGGCGCCCGCCAGGACCAGCAGGTTCTCGTCGTTGCGCCGCATCCGGGTGGCCAGGTGGTCCAACTCGAACAGCCGGGCCAGCCGCTTCGGGTCCTCCTCGCCGCGCTCGATCGCGTCCAGCTCACCGATCATGCGGTCGACAAGCGTCTGGCTGCGCCGGGCCAGGTTGAGGAACATCGCCGAGACGCTGGTCCGCAGGGCCGCCTGCTCGGCCGCCACCCGGACCGCCTCGCGGTGCACGACGTTGAAGGCGAGGGCGACCTGGCCGACCTCGTCCCGGTTGGGCAGCTTGATCGGGTCCCGTACCTGCCGGACGATGTCGTCGACGCCGCCTTCGCCGACGGTCTCCATGCTCTGCAGCCGGCGCACCGCCTCCGGCAGGTCGTGGTTGGCCACCGCCAGGGCGCCCTCGCGCAGCCGGTGCAGCGAGTGGTTCAGCGAGCGGGCCAGCACCACGGCCAGGGTGACCGCGATGACCAGGGTGAGCAGCACCAGCAGCGACTCGATGAGCGCCTGCCGCAGGACGTCCGACCGGGCCTGCTCGGCCTGCGCGAGCAGCTCGTCCTGCAGGCGGATCTCGGCCCAGCGCATCAGGTCGTTGACCGCGCCGATGGCGGCGCTGGCGTCCCCGGCGCTCACCAGTGGCCGCTGCCCGACCGAGCGGGTGAGGTCCCCGGCGACCCGGTCGGCCAGCGTGACCGCGTCGCCGGAGACGGTGCTGTCGACAAGCGCGCGCTGCGTCGGGTCGGCCGCGAGCGAGAAGGCGAGCAGCGCCTCCTGCTGACTGGTCAGGGTGGCGACGAAGGCGGAGAACTGCTCCTCGTCGAGTTGGCCGGCGCTGAGCGCGGTGTAGGCGACCGCCTCCTCCTCGGCGACCGCCGCTTTGGCGCGGGCGAACGCGGCGACCGCGCGCCGGGCGTCGGCCAGCTGCTCCTCGCCGGGCAGCTGGGCGAGTCCGTCGCCGTACCCGACCAGGTCGGTCAGGATGACGCCGTAGCGCAGGACCGCCTCGGCGACCGCCATCTGCCGGCGGTCGAGCACCTGCTGCCGGGTCGCGTCGAGAGTCTGGAGGTGCTCGTCGATGGCGGCCAGCCGGTCCCGCACGGCGGCCGGCACGTCACCGACCCGTCCACGCTCCTCGCGGTACGCCTGCACCCGCTCGTCGGTGCTGCGCACGCGCAGGTTGTACGCGTCGACACCCGGCTGCCGCGCGGCCAGGTAGGCGGCCGCCGCCATGCGTTCGGCGTGCACGTCCTGGGCGAGCGCGGAGACGTCGATGTAGAGCTCGGTGAGCGCCTTGGCGCGCGTCGCGTCGTACGCGCCCTCGCCGACCGCAACCAGGCGGACCGTCGCCAGCGCGATGACCGCGGCCACCGGCACGACCAGGATCAGCGCGAGCTTGGAGCGGATCCGGGCGTCGCGGAGCCGGGGCAGTTGGCGGCGCTTCGGGCGGGCAGTGTCGCCGCCTGCGGGCAGGGTCGTCGGTCCGGTGCTCACGACATCGCCTCCGTCGTTTCATCCACGCCTGAACCGCCGACCCGTGCCTGGTGCAGCGGAGAACCCACGCGCGGCACGGCCGCGATTTCATCAGACGGGATCACATTTGGGAAGCCGCAGTGAGGCAGGAAACGGTCGGACGGCACGCAACCGATGCGGCGGTCTTCTAATGCCACCAATTCACCAACGCTCTGAACAGGCAATGTAGACGGTCAGTGGTCGGATGAACCGAATACGTGACCGTTTGCAAACTTTGTGTTACCCCATCATGTGGGATTCGCGTCCCGAAACGCCTCTGCACTGCCCGCTTGACCACAGCGCCCGACATTGGCAAGGTTTTGCAGGCTTTCGCGCACACCGTACGGCAGAAGTGCTCGGTGCTCCACCGAGGACAGACGATCCGTCGGTTCCCGTGCCGCATCTGGAGGACAAGTTGAGCCCCATCCGCTCCGCAACCGTCGCGGCGCTCGCCTCGGCAGTCCTGGCCACCACCCTCACCGCCTGCCAGTTCGGCACCGACGACCAGGACGACAGCCCCATCGTCATCGCCGCGGACCTCGAACTGTCCGGGGCCGCCGCGACGGTGGGCAGGGCGTACCAGCGCGCCCTCGAACTGAAGGTCGAGCAGTTGAACTCCTCCGGCGCGCTGAACGGGCGCCGCGTGGAGCTCCGGGTCAAGGACAACCGCTCCGACGCGAGCGAGTCCCTGCGGAACATCAACGACTTCAGTGGGGACTCCCAGGTCAGCGCGATCATCATGGGCGGCTGCAACGAGTGCGCGGTGGGCGCCGTGAGCACCATCGACGAGCGGCGTGTGCCGACCGTGGCGCTGGCCTCCGCGGGCGCCATCACCAGTCCGGTCGCCCAGCGCCGGTACGTGTTCAAGCTGGCCCCGAACGCACCCGACAACGCCGCCGCCCTCACCACCGAGCTGCAGCGCAGCCGGGTCCGCGAGGTCGGCGTGCTGCACAGCGACGACGACTACGGCCGGGAGGGGCTCGCCGCCCTCCGCAGCGCGCTGGACAAGGTGGGCATCGACGTGCAGCGCGCGGAGACGGTTCGTGCCACCGACACCGACGTCACCCGCCAGGTCGCCGCGTTGGCCGAGGACGAGCCCGACGCCCTCGTGCTCTGGACGCCCGCGGAGCAGGCCAGCCTCGCCGCCGTCGCCGCGCAGGAGGCCCGCTACGAGGGCTCGCTCTACCTCGACGCCTCGGCCGCCGGAGACCTCTTCCTCGGCACGGCGGCGCGGGCCACCGAGCGCGCCACGCTGGTCTTCACGCAGACCATGGTGATCGACGACGTCATCGCCACCACCCCGGCGAAGGCGGCCCGGCGGCAGTGGTTCCAGGACTACACCGCCCGTTTCGGCGGTTACCACGGCTCGTCCTCGTTCGCCGCGGACGCCGTCCAGCTCATCGCGGACGCGGCCGTGCGCTCGGGTGGTGAGCCCGGCCAGGTCAACCGGGACGGCATCCGCGACGTGCTCGAGACCTCCCAGTTGGACGGTCTCTCCGGCCCCATCCGGATGACCCCGGACAACCACTCGGGTCTGATGCCGCAGGCGCTGACCACCCTGGTCGCCCGCAACGGCCGCTGGCGGCTCGCCAGCTGACCGGCCCCGGGGGCGAACCGGGCGGAGCCCGGCCGGCCCGGGGCGCGAACCGGGCCGACTCCGGCCGGCCCGCGCGCCCGGGGGCCGGCCGGAGTCGCCGGTCAGGTCAGCGGGCCGACGTGGTGGCGCGGACCCACGGCAGCGCGAGCCGCTCGACGAGGGAGAGCGCCGCGTAGAGCGCGATGCTCATCGCGGCGATCAGTACGATCGCCGCCCACGCCGTGGCGGTGTCGCCCACCCCGTTGTACTGCAGGATCTGGTAGCCCAGCCCCGGCTTGTCCGAGTAGAACTCACCGATGACGGCGCCGATGGCGGCCAGCGGCATCGCCACCTTGAGCCCGACGAAGACCTGCGGCAGCGCGGCCGGGAAGCGCACCTTCCGGAACGACTGCCACCACGAGGCGTTCAGCGACCGGGCCAGTTCGGCCAGGTCAGCCGGCGTGGTGGTGAGACCGGTCGCCGTGGAGAGCACGATCGGGAAGAAGCAGAGCAGGAACACCATGGTCAGGATCGGCTTCTCACCCCAGCCGACGGAGACCACGAGCAGCGGGCCGAGCGCGATCTTCGGGACCGCGTTGACCGCCACCAGCAGCGGGGCGAACATCCGCTCGGCGCGCCGCGACGCGGCCAGGGCCATCCCGATCAGCACTCCGGCGACCGTCGAGATCAGGAAGCCGAGCACCGTCATCAGGGTGGTGACACCCAGAGCCGGCAGCAGAACGTCGCTCGACAGCGTCAGGGAGTCCCAGACGGCCTGCGGCGGCGGAAGCGAGGCCGGGTGCACGAGACTGAGCCCCGAGGTCACCAGCCACCAGAAGGCCAGCGCGATCACCACACCGAGCAGGGGCAGACCTACGCTTCCCGGTCGTCCCCCGCGCCAGCGGCGGGTGGTCGACGGTGCACCGGGGACGGTCGTCGCGGGAGCGTCCGCCGCTTCCGCCGGGGGCCGCTGCCCCGCCCGCGTACCGGTCGCCTCGGTCACGGGATCCTCCTCTCCTGCCGGCTGCCGCCGGCACGCGGCGGGGGTGCGGCCCCGGCAGGTCCCGCGGCCACACCCCCGACCGGTGGCGATCAGGCCTTCGGCGCGAGGCCGAAGTCGATGATCTGGTCGGGCGTGATGTTCTGCTTGAGGGCGCCGGCGCCCTGCAGGATCGCGATGCTCTTGGCCACCCGGCCGCTGTCCAGCGTGCCGATCGCGGCGCCGCTGTTGTTGGACCGGACGTACCCGGCCATCAGCTCCAGCTCGGCCTTCGAGGCCGGGACATTCGCCGCGTCCACGTTCTTCTTGAGCAGTTCGGCCGCCTCCTGCGGGTTGGTAAGCGCGTACTCCAGGCCCTTCAGCAGGGCCCCGGTGAACCGCTTGACCATGTCCGGGTTCTCCTTGGCGATCTTCGTGGAGGTGATCAGCACGTTGCCGTAGAGGTCCTGCATGTACTCGCTGTACGGCAGCAGGATCGCCTTCTTCTTGGTCACCGTCTCGATGGTGGGCTGGCCCACCACGAACTGCCCGATGCCGTCGACCGCGCCGGACGCCAGGGTGCCCATCAGGGTCTGCGCCTCGCCGTTGACCCAGGTCACCTTGTTCACGTCGACGCCGGCCAGCTTCGCGTACGTCGGGAAGAGGTTGCGGACCACCGAGCCGGGGGTGTCGGCCAGCTTCTTGCCCTCGAGGTCCTTCGGCGAGGCGATGTTCTTGCCCTCCACCGTGGCGATCGCGGCCATCGTGCGCTGCTGGATCGCGGCCACCGCGACGAAGTCCTTGGCCTGCCCGTTGGCGAACTGAAGCAGGCCACCGGTGAGGTCGATCGGGCCGAACTGCGCCTGCCCCCCGACGATCGTCTGGATGACGGCGTTGGTGCCCTGGCCCGCCTTGATCTCGACGTCGAAGCCGGCCTCGCGGAAGAAGCCCTTCTCCTTCGCGACCCAGGCGTAGGAGTCACGACCGAAGTTGCCGAACGAAGTGAGGTACGTCACCTTCTCCAAGGCCGCGCCCTCACCCCCCTTGGGCTCCTCGGTGGAGTCCGAACCGCTGCTGCAGGCCGCGACCAGGGCCAGGGCGGCGGCCATCGTGGCCGCGGCGACCGTACGGGTCAGCCTTCTCATCAATGCACCTTGTCCTTTCCGTCCGGGGCCGCCGGGCCTCCGGAAGGGGGTTGTCGGGCGGTGTCGGCGGGAGGGGCGTAGCCGACACCACCGTCGTGAGGGGACTCTTCGCGGGCACAGCGTACGAGAAACCCACAGTTGCGACGCCAGGCGTATCGGGTTGCGGAACGGAAACAACCGACGTCCACCCCGGACGGTGCGATTGGGGCACGAGACGGATACCCTGTCCCGCGGATTGCTGACCGCCGGCTCAGGGAGGCCCACGGGATGATTCGTCTGTCCGGGGTGTCCCGTACCTTCGACGGCCGGTCCGGCCGGGTCGAGGCGCTACGCGGCATCGACCTCGACGTCACCGAGGGTGAGTTCGTGGCGGTTGTCGGCCGCTCCGGATGCGGCAAGTCCACCCTCCTGCGGCTGATCGCCGGGCTGCTCCCGGTGACCGCCGGGGAAGTCACCGTCGCCGGGGCGCCGGTCACCCGACCCCGGCAGGACGTCGCGATGCTCTTCCAGCGCCCCGCGCTGCTGCCCTGGCGCACCGTGCTGGACAACGTCCTGCTCCCGGTGGAGATCTTCGGTTGGAAACGGGCGAAGCACCGCGACCGGGCCCGCCAGCTGCTGGAGCTGACCGGCCTCGGCGGCTTCGAGAAGCGGCTGCCGCACGAGCTGTCCGGCGGCATGCAGCAGCGGGTCTCGCTGTGCCGCTCGTTGATCGGCGAGCCCCGCGTGATGCTGATGGACGAGCCGTTCTCGGCGCTCGACGCGCTCACCCGGGAGGAACTCTCCGGTGAGCTCCAGCGGGTACACATGGAGACCTCGGCGACCGTCGTCTTCGTCACCCACTCGATCGACGAGGCCGTCCTGCTGGCCGACCGCGTGGTGGTGCTCAGTCCCCGCCCCGGCCGGATCCGCAGCATCGTCGACGTCACCATCCCCCGGCCCCGGACGCTCGGCCGCAACGCGCACCTGGCGGACGTCGCACGGGTCAGCGCCGACCTGCACGAGCTGCTGATGGAGAGGGAACCGCCGGCGCGAGCGGGAGGGCACTGACGATGCGCGTGTCGGTGTTCACCGAGCCGCACCGCGGGGCCAGCTACGACGACCAGCTCCGGTTCGCACGCCTCGCCGAGAGCTGCGGCTACGAGGGCTTCCTCCGCGCCGACCACTACCGCGCGATGGGCGATGAGCCGGCGCCGCCCGGACCCACCGACGCCTGGCTGACGCTTGCCGCGCTGGCCCGCGAGACCAGCCGGATCCGCCTCGGCACGCTGGTCACCTCGGCCACCTTCCGGCTGCCCGGCCCGCTCGCCCTGATGGTGGCCCAGGTCGACCAGATGAGCGGCGGCCGCGTCGAACTGGGCATCGGCGCCGGCTGGTACGAGCGCGAGCACACCGCGTACGGCATCCCGTTCCCGGGTGTCGGCGAACGCTTCGACCGGCTGGCCGAGCAGCTGGAGATCGTCACCGGGCTGTGGCGCACCCCGTCCGGGGCGACGTTCAACCACACTGGCGACCACTACCGACTGGTCGACGCTCCGGCGCTGCCGAAGCCGGTGCAGGTGCCCGGCCCGCCGGTCATCGTGGGCGGCCGCGGCCCGAAGCGCACCCCCGAACTCGCCGCCCGGTACGCCGACGAGTTCAACATGCCGTTCACGTCGGTCGCGCAGACCGCCGCCGCGTACGAGCGGGTCCGGGAGGCGTGCGACCGGGTCGGCCGGACCGGATCCGGCCGGCCGCCCCTGGTGTTCTCGGCGGGGATCGTCGTGGCCATCGGCCGCACCGACGCCGAGGCCCGACACCGGGCCGCCCCCCTGCACGTGCCCAGCGCCCTGCCGCCCGAGGACCCGGTCGTCGGCTCGCCGGCGCGGCTCGTCGAACGCATCGGCGAGTTCGCCGCCGTCGGCACCACCCGCGTCCACCTGCGCCTCATCGACCTCGCCGACCTCGATCACCTGGAGCTCATCGCCGCCGAGGTGCTCCCCCAACTGGACGGAATCCGATGACCGACACCGACCTCGAACTCGGCCCGGTGGGCCAGGAGATCGTGTACGAGAACGACCGGGTACGCGTCTGGCACATCAAGCTGGAGCCGGGTGAACGGCAGCCGCTGCACCGGCACGACCACCCGTACCTGGTGGTGGCGATCCAGGGCGCGAAGAACGTCGTGCAGACCGTCGACGGCACACGGATCGACGCCGACGAGCCCACCGGCGGGGTCGTCTACCGGGATCCGGGGGCGGTGCACATGCTGACCAACGTCGGCGACACGACGTACCTGGCCCGGCTGGTCGAACTCAAGTAGACCTGCCGCCGGCAGGGCCGGCCCGCCGCACGGCGTGCCGGTGGCGATCGGGCGCGACGGACCGTAACGTGCCCGGCATGGCCTTTCGGACCTGGGGCAGACCGCTGCTCACGGCGCTCGGGGCGAGCCTGTTGGCCGGAGCGGGCCAGCTCGGCATCGCGTTCGGCTTCGGCGTCGTCCGGCTCACCGGTTCCTTCACCGGGGGCACCGTCAACCAGTGGCCGGCCCAGCTCGCCTGGGTCGGGTGGTTCGCGGCGAACGCCGCAGTCGTCGGAGCCGTCCTCACCGAACGCCTGGCCCGCCGGGACGGGCCGCTGACCGGCACCGGCAGGCAGCTCGCCGTCGCGGGCGCCGCCGCGCTGGGTGCCACGATCGTCGCGCCGCTCTGCATGCAACCGGCCCGGGCCGCCGACCTGATCTCGGTCGACCCGGTCTGGGCGGTCGCCATCTGCGCCACCCTCGGCGCGGTGGTCGGTGCGGGAGCCGCGCTGGCCGTCCTGGTCCGGCCCCCGCTCGGCTGGAACATGGCGATCTTCGCGGGCGCCGTCTGGCTGCTCGCCCTGGTGTCGGTCGCCCCGTCGCTGGCGGCCACCGGGCCGCTGACCACCGTACGCCTCGGGGTGCTGGAGCCGTCGGGGCTGGACGCCACGGTGACGCAGCGCCTCGCCCTGCTGGTCCTGCCCCTGGTGGCGCTCGTGACCGGCGCCGTCACGGGTGCCCTCGCCCGCTGGCATGGTCAGCCACCGCTGATCGGCGGCCTGACCGGGGTGACCGGGCCGGTGCTCGTGGCGTTCGCGTACCTGACCGCCGGTCCCGGCGACGGGGTCGACCGGTACCAGGCCACGCCGTACTACGGTGCGCTGCTCGCGGTGGCCGCCGGTGCGCTCGGTTCGGCCGCCGCCGCGCTGCTGCGCTGGCCGCTCGTCGAGCGCCCGGCCGGTTCCACGGACAGCGACCGTGACCGGGCGATCGAGCCCACTGACATCCTGCGCCCGTTGCCGGCGGGTCCCGCCCTGCCGGCAACGGGAACGTCCGCAGCACCCACCGGCCCCGGCGACCGCGCCGGGCCGGCCGCATCCGTTACCGCCCTCGACTCGCCCATCGGCGAACCGCCCGCGACCACTGCCGCTGCCCCCGTCGCCGCCGCCGGTAGCGGTTCGGCCGACGTCGATTCCGCCGCCGGAGCGCCGTCGGCATCCGGCGCGCCGTCCCGCGGGTATGTCGGACCGGCCCACTGGGACTGGCCGGCCCCCGGCGGTACGCGGTCCGAACGGCGGTCCGATCCAGCCGGAGGGGTCGCGCCGGTCGGGCCGGGAAACCGGGCCGAGGCGGCAGCGCCCGACGGCACCGGCACCGCACCGGGCGGTGCCGGCCTCACCACGCCCCCGGGCGACGCCGCTCTCAGCCCACCCCGGGGCGACGCCGCTCTCAGCCCACCCCGGGGCGACGCCGTGAACACCACGGCGGGTGACGGTGCCCGAGCCACTGGGACGCCGGACCACGCCAGCAGGACCCCGGGCGACGCCGGAAACACCGCCGAGCCGGGCGGAACCGGGACGCCCGCAACGCCGCCGGTCGGCTCGGCGGCCGGCCAGCCGACCCCGCGACCCCGCCGTACCCGGCGCGCCAAGGCCACCCCGGCCAAGGCGGCCGGCTCCACCGCCCCCGGGCCGGAACCGGCGACCGCTTCCGCAGCCGCAGCGGTGGAACCGGCGGCTGAGGACGCTGCCGGCCGACCGGCCGAGGCGCCCTCCGGCCGGGCCACGAGCGACTCCGGGTCGACTCCGGACACCGCGGATTCCGCTTCCGACGGCCCGACGGAGCGCCCCGGCCCGCGGGGTTCGGTCCCGGGCGACCCGGCACCGGACACCGCCGACGACCGCACCCGGCAGGATCCGACTCCGGTCGCGAGCACCGGTTCGCCGGCACCGCCCCGATCCACGCCCACACACGATCCGGCTCCGGCCGCGAGCACCGGCCCGCCGGCACCCCGATCCACGCCCACACACGATCCGGCTCCGGCCGCGAGCACCGGCCCACCGACACCGCCCCGATCGGCGCCCACGCCCGCCACGCCGGCCCGGCCTTCGCCGACGCCGGTCGGGCCGGGCGCGTCCACCGCCGATCCGGTACCGGTCACGCCGCCACGCCCGACGCCCAGCCGGCTCGGGCCGGAGCCGTTCCCGGTGTTCCCACCGGCGCCCACCCCGATGACACCGGCACCGCCGGCACCGCGTCCCGCCGCGTCCGACCCGTTCAGCGCACCGACGAGTCCGTCCACCGAGGGCCCCGCCCGCGACGCCACGCCCCGGCCCCGGCACCGGGCGGCGCTGCCCGACCTGACCAGCCCCGGAACCTGGAACGCCTTCGGCACCGTCCACCGCACCGGCCCGGCCGACGCGAGGCCCGCGGACGTGCGGTTCAGCGGAACCGGAGCGGACGCCGACGGCGGTGCGACGAACGCGCCGGAGGCCGGCACCGCCGACCGCCGGAGTGAGCCGGGCGTCACCGAGCCCACCGCGACGGACGGCACCGCTGCCGTACCGCCAAACGGGCAGGCCTCCGGCGGGAAGGCCGCTGCGACCGAACCTCGCCGACGGGGCCTGTTCCGGCGCAGCCGTTCCCGTGCCGGAGAGGCCGAGGGCGCCGCGGAGACAGAGCAACTGCCGGCACAGGACGAGGAGTTCGTCGACTGGGTCGCCGGGCTGGCCAAGCCCCTGCCCGACAACGAACCCGAGCAGGAGAGCGGCCGCCGCTCCCTCCGCTCCACCGGCCGCCACCACGCCGACTGACCGCCCACCCCGCCCACCCCGCCCCACCCACCCCGTGTTGATCAAGAAGTTTTCGGCACGACACGCCGTTGCAACTGCCGAAAACCTCTTGATCAACGAGCGCCACCCGCCCGGGGTGGGTGGGTGGGTAGGGGTCAGGCTAGGGGGAGGTAGACGCGGCTGCCGGAGGCCACGAACTCCTCGGACTTGTCCCGCATGCCCCGGGCCGCGTACTCCTTGAGCTCCTGGGTGATCTTCATGGAGCAGAACTTCGGCCCGCACATCGAGCAGAAGTGCGCGGTCTTCGCCGGCTCGGCGGGCAGCGTCGCGTCGTGGTACGACCGCGCCGTCTCCGGGTCCAGCGAGAGGTTGAACTGGTCCTCCCAGCGGAACTCGAACCGTGCCTTGGAGAGCGCGTCGTCCCACGCCTGCGCGCCGGGGTGCCCCTTGGCCAGGTCCGCCGCGTGTGCCGCGATCTTGTACGCGATCACCCCGGCCTTCACGTCGTCGCGGTCCGGCAGCCCGAGGTGCTCCTTGGGGGTGACGTAGCAGAGCATCGCCGTGCCGAACATGCCGATCATCGCCGCGCCGATGGCCGAGGTGATGTGGTCGTACGCGGGGGCGATGTCCGTCGTCAACGGACCGAGCGTGTAGAACGGGGCCTCGTGGCACCACTCCTGCTGGAGGTCCACGTTCTCCTTGATCTTGTGCATCGGCACGTGCCCCGGGCCCTCGATCATCACCTGGACGTCGTACTCCCAGGCGATCTTCGTCAGCTCACCGAGCGTACGAAGCTCGGCGAACTGCGCCTCGTCGTTGGCGTCGGCGATGGAACCCGGGCGCAAGCCGTCGCCGAGCGAGAACGTCACGTCGTACTTCGCGAGCAGCGAACACAGCTCCCGGAAGTTCGTGTAGAGGAAGTTCTCCTCGTGGTGGGCCAGGCACCAGGCCGCCATGATCGAACCGCCCCGGGACACGATCCCGGTCACCCGGTCGACGGCCAGCGGCACGTACGGCAGCAGCACCCCGGCGTGCACCGTCATGTAGTCGACGCCCTGCTCGGCCTGTTCGACGACGGTGTCCCGGAACACCTCCCAACTCAGCTTGACCGGGTCGCCGCCGACCTTCTCCAGCGCCTGGTAGATCGGCACGGTCCCGATCGGCACCGGCGAGTTCCGCACGATCGCCTCGCGCGTCTCGTGGATCCGCTTGCCGGTCGACAGGTCCATCACGGTGTCCGCGCCCCACCGGGTCGCCCAGGTCAGCTTCTCCACCTCCTCGGCGATCGACGAGGTGACCGCTGACGTGCCGATGTTGGCGTTGACCTTCACCAGGAACGCCTTGCCGATGATCGCCGGCTCGCATTCGGGGTGGTTGACGTTCAACGGCAGCACCGCCCGCCCGGCCGCGATCTCGTCGCGGACGAACTCGGGTGCCACTCCCTCCCGGATGGCCACGAACTCCATCTCCGGCGTGACCACGCCGGAGCGGGCGTACGCGAGCTGCGTCGGCCGCTTCCCGTCCGCACCGGCCAGCGGCGTGCCCGCTCCCCGCGTCGGAGCGACGTCACCACGGGAAGCGATCCACGGTCCGCGCAGCGGCGGCAGCCCCACCTCCGGGTCGGATCCGGGGCCGGACGTGTCGTAGAGCCGCACCGGCGGGTTGTCGCCGGTGAGGTCGACCTCCGCGAACGGTACCCGGATGTCCGGTCGCGACCCCTCGACGTAGACCTTGCGACGTGCCTGCATGACAGCCTCCCTGTCGATCAAGCGGACCAACCGAAGTGGTCGAGCGGCCCGCGTCCCGCGCCCAACTCCCAGTCCCGGGCGCCGGTCAGCGCCCGGGTGACGTACTCCTTCGCCGTGGCGACGGCCACCGGCACCGGGTCGCCCGACGCGAGCCGGACGGTGATGGCCGCCGAGAAGGAACAGCCGGTCCCGTGGTTGTGCCGGGTCGGCACCCGGGGCGCGCGGAGCAGGGTGGTGACCCCGCCGCCGTGCAGCACGTCAACCGCCTCGCCGTCCGCGTCCACGTCGCCGCCGGTGACCACCACGTGCTCCGGGCCGCCCGCTGCCAGGGCCTCCGCGGCGGCCACCATCTCCTCGACGGTGGTCACCGGGCGTCCGGTGATGGCCGCGGCCTCCGCGCAGTTCGGCGTCGCCACCAGCGCGTACGGCAGCAGCCGCTCCACCGCCGCGACCACGCCCAGCGCGTGCCCGCTGGTGGCGACCAGCACCGGGTCGACGACGAGGTGCGGCAGCCGGCCGTCCTTCGCCGCGTCGGCGACCGCGTCGGCGACCGCCGGGGTGCCGAGCATGCCGGTCTTCACGGCCCGGACCGTGAAGTCGGCGAGCACGCTGTCCAGCTGGTCGGTGACCGTGCGCGGGGGTAGCGGCAGCACCGCGTCGACGCCGCGCGTGTTCTGGGCGGTGACTGCCGTGATGACGCTGGTCCCGTAGGCACCGAGCGCGGCGAAGACCTTCAGGTCGGCCTGAATGCCGGCGCCCGCCCCGGAGTCGGATCCGGCGATGGTGAGGACTGTCGGCGGCGTCATGCTCCTCCCCCGGTTGTCGCGAACGCGGGCTGGGTGGCCTGGTTGAAGCCGTTCGTGAGGCGGGCCGCTGTCCCGGTGGGGTCCGCGGACCGCATGACGGAACCGAGCACCGCCACGCCGGCGGCTCCGGCCGCCACGCACGCCGCTACCTGTTCGGCTGTCTCGATGCCGCCGAGGGCGAGGACCGGGACCGGGCTGAGCCGGATCAGCGCGCGCAGCCCGTCGGCGCCCAGGGGTGGGCCGTAGCCGGGTTTGGTTCTCGTGGGGTGGACGGGCGACAGGGTGGCGTAGTCCTCGGTGGTGAGGCGGGCCAGCTCGGCCGCGTCGTGGCAGGAGCGGCCGACCAGGCCCAGGCGCGGTGGCGGGTACGGGCCGGCGGCGGGCAGGTGCACGGCGTCACCGCACAGCGGGTCGGGGCCGGCGACGATAAGCGTGCCGCCGCTGTCGGCGAGGACCGCGCGCAGGTCGGCGGCGAGCGCGGCGCGCTCGCCGCGGGACAGGTCCTTCTCCCGCAGCACCACCCACCGCACGCCCCCGGCCACCGCACCGGCGACGACGTCGACGAGCGGGCGCCGGGCGGTCCGCCGGTCGGTCAGCACGACGACCCCGGTCGGTCCGGCTGCCCGGCCGGTCACAGCTCCGGCCTGCCCTCGTCCGGGGTGGACGCGAGGGCGTGGAAGCGGCGCGGGATCCGGCCGGCCCCGTACGCGAGCCGGCCCGCCTCGACCGCGTACCGCATCGCGGTGGCCATCGCCACCGGGTCGGCGGCCCGGGTCACCGCGCTTGCCAGCAGCACCGCGTCGCAGCCCAGCTCCATGGCGAGCGCCGCGTCGGAGGCGGTGCCGATCCCGGCGTCCAGGATCACCGGCACGTCCACGCTCTGCCGGATGAGCCGGATGTGGTTCGGGTTGGACACCCCCAACCCGGACCCGATCGGTGCTCCGGCCGGCATCACGGCCGCGCAGCCGACGTCCGCGAGCCGGCGCGCCAGGACCGGGTCGTCCGACGTGTACGGCAGCACGGTGAACCCGTCGGCGACCAGTTCCTCCGCGGCGCGCAGCAGCTCGACGCCGTCCGGCAGCAGGGTCCGCTCGTCGCCGATCACCTCAAGCTTCACCCAGTCGGTGCCGAACGCCTCCCGCGCGAGGTGGGCCACTTTCACGGCCTCACCCGCCGTGTAGCAACCGGCGGTGTTGGGCAGCAGCCGTACCCCGCAGCGGTCGAGCAGGTCGAGCAGGCCCCCCGAGCCGCCCGGGGTGGTGTCGACGCGCCGCAGGGCAAGGGTGATCAGCCCGGTGCCGGACGCCCGGACGGCCTGCTCCAGGACGTGCAGGTTGGCGGCCCCGCCGGTGCCGAGTACCAGCCGCGAGGTGAACGTCACGCCGCCCAGCTCGAAGGTCACCGTGCTCACCCGCCCTGCGCTGCGCTGAGCACCTCGACCCGGTCGCCGGCGCGCAGCACGGTCGCCGGCCAGCCGCCGCGCGGCACCACCTCGCCGTTGACGGCGACGGCCAGGCCGCGCTCCTGCGGGGTGACCGCGCGGACCAGGTCGGCGACGGTCGAGCCGTCGGCCAGGGTCCGCCCGGCGCCGTTAACGGTCACGTCCATGGCTGTCCTCCTCGGCTGCGAACCGGTCCGGTGCGAAGGGAGCCAGCAGCGGGTCCGGCGTCCCGGTGACGATCAGGTCCGCGATCAGGTCGGCGGTGAGCGGGGTGAGCACGATCCCGTGCCGGTGGTGCCCGGTGGCGGCGAGCACGTCCGCCCGGCCGGGCAGCGGGCCGAGGATCGGCGCGTTGTCGGGGGTGCCGGGGCGCATCCCGGCGAGCGTCTCCACCAGGTCGTACTCGGCCAGTTCGGGCACCAGGTCGACGGCGGCCCGGAGCAGCCGCAGCACGGCGCCGGCGGTCACCGTGGGGTCGGTGCGCTCCTCGACGGTCGCCCCGACGACTACCTCACCGCTGTCCCGGGGGACGAGGTAGACGTGCTCGCCGTCCGCGTACCCCCGGATGACGTGCCGGAAGCACGGCGCGCCGGCGCCGGGCGCGCGGAGCCGGAGCACCTGGCCCTTCACCGGGCGGACCGGCATCCCGGTCAACGCGGCGGCACCGCAGCCGGCCGCCACCACCGTGACGCCCGCGTCCACGTCGGACAGCCGCTCGACGAGCGTGGGCAGCAGCGTGACGCCGGCCGCGGTGGCCGCGGCGCGCAGCGCGGGAACGAGCCGCCGCGGGTCCACCTGGTGGTCGGTGGCCGCGACCGCGCCGCCGCGCACGCGGGGCGCCAGCGCCGGCTCGCGGTCGCGGAGCTCGGAGGGACGCGAGGGGGTCACCGGCAGGCCGAGCCCCTGCTGGTACGCCCACAGCCGGCGCGCCTCGGCGAGGTCGTCGGCGGTGAGCCCGACCAGGAGCGTGCCCTCGGTCCGGTACCCCAGGTCGGCGCCGGACGCCTCGGCCAGCTCTTCGGCGAACGCCGGCCAGCGGGCGGCCGACTCGGTGAGCAGCCGGGTCAGCTCCTGCTCACCGAAGTACGCCTCGGCGACCGGCGCGAGCATCCCGGCCGCGACGTGCGAGGCGCCCGACCCGGGATCGGGGTCGTGCACGACGACCCGCAGCCCCCGTGCCGCGCACCGCCAGGCAATGGCCAGCCCGATCGGCCCCGCCCCCACCACCGCCACATCCGGTGCAAGGAAGGGCCCCTTCTTAACGCCTCCGGTAGAGGAAGGGTCCCTTGTTAACACGACAGCGCCCCGAGCAGCTCGGCGGCGGCGCGGGCGGGGTCGGCGGCCCCGGAGAGCGCGCCGACCACCGCCACCCCGTACGCGCCGGCGGCCCGCAACGCGGGCACGTCCTCCGCCGTCACTCCCCCGATGGCGATCACCGGGACGTCCACCGCCCCGGCCACCGCCCGGACGCCGTCGGCACCGATCGCCGCTGGAAGCCCGTCCTTCGTCGACGTGGGCCGGTACGGCCCGACCCCCAGGTAGCTGGCCCCCGCGGCGACCGCCTCGGCGGCGGCTCCCGGGTCGCGTGCGGTGGCCCCCAGGACGGCGGTGGAGCCGAGCACGGCGCGGGCCGCCCCGACCGGCAGGTCGTCGGCGCCCACGTGCCCACCGGCGGCACCCACGGCCAGGGCCACGTGCAGGCGGTCGTTCACCAGGCAGGCCGCCCCGTACCGCGCGCAGAGCGCGACCACCCGGCGGGCCAGGTCGTACGCCTCCCGGTCGGTCGCGTCGTCGGTTACCCGGACCTGTACGACCAGCTCGGTGCGGGCCACCGGCAGGGCGGCCCGGACCACGGCGAGCGGATCCCGCCCGGGTCGGGTGTCGGTGATGAGATGCAGTCGCCCGAGGGACGGCACGGCAAACTCCTCCCTGCGCCGGCATTACCCGGATCAGGTTCGACGGTCGGGGGCTCACAGCCCCCCTCTCAGCCCGGTCCACCGGGCTCCCGTGGGTCACTTGCGTGTCACCGTACGACAGATACGCCGGGCTGCCAAGGCGCGGCACCCGGGACCGCACGCTTTGCACTGTCCGGGGCGGTATGTCGCCGACCGTTGCCGAAACGTTACCCATCGAGAACTTGCCATGGATCGATGTAACGGGACTAATTTGTTCAGCGAGTCGACAAAATGCCGGACGGGCGCCCCGGCAAGGCGTTCGGACCGGCTCCACCTGGGACGGTCTTCGGCGAGCCGGCCCCCGTGACCCCTGTCCAGCAGGACAAAGGAGACACGAGTGTCCCAACCGCGCCGTGCCCACGTACCCCTCACCGCCGCCCTGCTCACCCTCGGCCTCGCCGCGACCGCTCTCGTCGCAGCGCCCGCGGCCCAAGCCGCCCGGACCGTCCCCGCCGCCCAGGCCGCACCCGCCGCGGCCCCCGCGCCGGCCGCCGCCGAAGACGAGCCGTTCTCGATCCTGGTCTTCTCGAAGACCGCCGGCTTCCGGCACGACTCCATCCCCACCGGGATCGCCGCGATCCAGCAGCTCGGCGCCGACAACGGCTTCAACGTCGACACCACCGAGGACGGTGCCGCCTTCACCGACGAGAACCTCGCCCGCTACCGGGCGGTCGTCTGGCTCTCCACCACCGGCGACGTGCTCAACGCGGACCAGCAGGCGGCGTTCGAGCGCTACATCCGGGCCGGTGGCGGGTACGCCGGCGTCCACGCCGCCTCCGACACCGAGTACAGCTGGGCCTGGTACGGGGACCTGGTGGGCGCGTACTTCGCCAGCCACCCGGCCAACCAGCAGGCCACGGTCAAGGTGGAGGACCAGGCACACCCGTCCACGGCCGACCTGCCGGAACGCTGGTCCCGCTTCGACGAGTGGTACAACTACCAGTCCAACCCGCGCGGTGACGTGCACGTCCTGGCCACCCTCGACGAGACCAGCTACGCACCCGGCGCGGGCGCGATGGGCCACGACCACCCCATCGCCTGGTGTCAGGACTTCGACGGCGGCCGCGCCTGGTACACCGGCGGCGGGCACACCCGCGAGTCGTACGCCGAGCCGGAGTTCCTCGCCCACCTGCTCGGCGGCATCCGGACCGCTGCCGGTGTGCAGGACGCCGACTGCGGTGCCTCGCTGACCGAGAGCTTCGAGAAGGTGACGCTGGACAGCAACACCAGCAACCCGATGGAGCTGGACGTCGCCCCCGACGGCCGGGTCTTCTACATCGAGCGCGACGGTCGCGTGCAGATCGTCAAGCCGGACACCGGCAACACCGTCACCGCCCTCGACCTCGACGTCTTCACCGGCAACGAGGACGGCCTGATCGGCATCCGCCTCGACCCGGACTTCGCCACCAACGGGTGGGTCTACCTCTACTACGCGCCGAACGACGGCGTGGCCCGCAACCTGCTGTCCCGGTTCACCGTGGCCGGCGACACGATCGACCCGGCCAGCGAGAAGCAGGTGCTGCGGGTCGACACCCAGCGCAACACCTGCTGCCACGCCGGCGGCAGCATGACCTTCGACTCCGCCGGCAACCTCTACCTGGCCACCGGGGACAACACCAACCCGTTCTCCTCCGACGCGTACACGCCCATCGACGAGCGCCCGGGGCGGGTCGACTACGACGCGCAGCGCACCTCCGGCAACACCAACGACCTGCGCGGCAAGGTGCTCCGGATCCACCCGGAGGACGACGGGACGTACACCGTCCCGGACGGCAACCTCTTCCCGGCGGGGACGGCGAAGACCCGGCCGGAGATCTACGCGATGGGCTTCCGCAACCCGTTCCGGATCGGCATCGACCCCGCCACCGACACCCTCTACGTCGCCGACTACGGGCCGGACGCGGCCTCGGACAACCCGAACCGCGGCCCCGAGGGCCTGGTGGAGTGGAACATCGTCGCCGCCCCCGGCAACTACGGCTGGCCGTACTGCACCGGGACCAACGAGGCGTACAACGACTACCAGTTCCCGTCCGGGCCGAGCGGGGCGAAGTTCAACTGCGCCGCCCCGGTGAACGACTCGCCGAACAACACCGGCCTGACCGACCTGCCGCCGGCCGTCCCGGCCACCGTCGACTACGGCTACGGCGGCGACCCGCGCTACCCGGAGATCGGTGGCGGCGGCGCGCCGATGGGCGGCCCGGTCTACCGGTACGACCCGGACCTTGACTCGGACCGCAAGTGGCCGGCGTACTACGACGGCAAGGCGATGTTCGGCGAGTGGAACCAGTCGAAGATGTACGCGCTGCAGGTCACCGCGGACGGCAGGTCGCTTGTCGACATCAACCAGTTGCTCACCGGGATGAGCCTCATCCGGCCGATGGACTTCGAGTTCGGGCCGGACGGCGCGCTCTACCTGATCGAGTGGGGCAGCGGCTTCGGCGGCAACAACGACAACTCCGGGGTCTACCGGATCGACTACATCGCCGGTCACCGGGCCCCGATCGCGGTGGCCGCCGCCGAACCGACCTCCGGCCCGGCGCCGCTGACCGTGGCGTTCTCCAGCGCCGGGTCGCGCGACCCGGACGGCGGCACCCTGACGTACGCCTGGGCGTTCGGCGACGGCGCGACGTCCACCGAGCCGAACCCCACCCACACGTACGCGACCGCCGGCAACTACACCGCCCAGCTCACCGTCACGAACCCGAAGGGGCGCACGGCGGTGGCGAACGTGCCGGTCACGGTGGGCAACACCGCGCCGACGGTCCAGATCGAGTTCCCGCCGGACGGCGGCTTCTTCGACTGGGGCGACCAGGTCCGCTACACGATCACGGTCACCGACCCGGAGGACGGCACGATCGACTGCGCCAGGGTCCGGCTCCAGGTCCTGCTCGGTCACGACGAGCACGCCCACCCGCTGGAGCAGCACACCGGCTGCTCCGGCACCGTCCAGACGTCGCTCGCCTCCGGGCACGGCGCCGAGGCGAACGTGTTCACCGTCTTCGAGGCCACCTACACCGACGGGGGCGGCACGGGCGGGGCGGCGCCGCTGACCGGCCGGGACATCGAACAGCTCCAACCCAAGCGCAAGCAGGCCGAGTACTACACGGCCACCGGCCGGACGCCGGTCAGCACCGGCGGCGGTGACCCCGGCGTGCAGACGGAGACCACCGGCGACACCGCCGGCGGCGGTGCGAACATCGGCTTCATCGAGGACGGCGACTGGTGGTCCCTCGTACCGGCCGACCTGACCGGCATCACCTCGATCCGGTTCCGGGCCGCCTCGGCGACCGACGGCGGTGTCATCGAGGTCCGGGCCGGGGCGGTCGACGGACCGGTGGTCGCCACGGCCACCGTGCCGGGCACCGGCGCCTGGCAGACGTACACCGACGTGACCGCGCCGGTGACCGGCGCGGCGAGCGGAGCGCTCTACTTCGTGGCCCGCGACCCGAGCGGCGGCGCGGGGTCGCTGTTCAACGTCAACTGGGCGGACTTCCTCGGCCGGGGCGTCACCGAGAACGCACCGCCGGTCGTCACCGCCACCGCCACGCCGGCCGCCGGCACCGCGCCGGTCACCGTCGCGTTCGACGGCACCGCCACCGACGCGGAGGGGGACACCCCGCTGACGTACGCGTGGGACTTCGGTGACGGCGCGACGGCGACGACGCTGGACGCCACGCACACCTACCCGACGCCCGGCACGTTCACCGCCACGCTGACGGTGACCGACAGCCGGGGCGCCCGCTCGTACACGTCGCTCCGGGTACGGGTCGACGCGCCGAACACGTCCTGCTTCGGGACACGCTCGGACGACTTCACCGGCACCACACTGGACCGGGACCGGTGGACCAGCGTGGTGCGCGAGAACCAGCTCCTGTCGGTCTCGGACGGGGCGCTGCGCCTGCCCACCGCGGTCGGCGACCTGTACGGCACCCGCAACGACGCCACCAACCTGGTGCTCCAGCCGGCCCCGTCCGGTGCCTGGCAGGCGACCACCCGGGTCACCCTCGCCGCGACGGCCGACTACCAGCAGGCCGGCCTGCTGGTGTACGGCGACGACGAGAACTACGCCAAGCTGGACCTGCTGTACGGCGGCAGCCGGCGGGTGGAGTTCATCCGGGAGACCGCCGGCGCACCCCGCAACGAGGCCGCCGACAGCATCACCGCGCCGGCCGGTGACACCCTGTACCTACGGCTGAACAGCGACGGGACGAACCTGACCGCCGCGGTCTCCACGGACGGGCAGACCTTCACCCCGGTCGGTCGGCCGGCCGCCCTGGCCGGGATCACCGACCCGCGGATCGGCCTGTTCGCGCTCAACGGCGGCACGGCCGCGCCGGTGGTGGAGGCGGCGTTCGACTGGTTCCAGGTCACGCCGGATGCGCCGGACGGGCCGGTCGACCCGTCGGACGAGTTCACCGGTGACGCGCTGGACAAGTGCCGGTGGAACGCGATCCTGCGGGAGGACCCGAGCGGCTACCGGGTCACCGGCGGCGCGCTCCGCATCGACGTGCCCAACGGCGACATCTACGGCTCCGGCAACTCCGGGCCGGCGAACTTCATCCTGCAGACCGCGCCGGCCGGCGACTGGATCCTGGAGACGAAGGTCGACGGCAGCCTGCTGGACGAGCAGTACCAGCAGGCCGGCCTGCTGGTGCACGCCGACGACGACAACTACCTGAAGTTCGACTACATCGTGGACAACCAACCCGGCCAGCCGGTGACACGGCGGATCGAGTTCCGCAGCGAGATCGGCGGCACCGTCCAGGACCCGCAGCCCCAGGCGGCGGACCTCACCGGCTCGGTGTGGCACCTGCGACTGGCCCGCAGCGGCGACACGTTCACCGCGTCGTACTCGGCCGACGGGACCAGCTGGACCGCCCTGCCGGAGCTGACAAGCGCCGCGGTCGGCGCGACCCCGAACGTGGGCGTGTTCACCCTCGGCGGCAACCAGACCGCCTCGAAGACGGCGTCGTTCGACTACTTCCGCCTCACCGCCGGAGCGTCCGACGACACCGCGCCGGTGACCACCGCCGACGTGTCCGGCGCGCCGGTGGAGGGCTGGCACACCGGGCCGGTCACCGTCGCGCTCACCGCCGTCGACGAGGACGGCGGCAGCGGGGTGGCCCGCACCGAGTACCAGCTCGACGCCGCCACCGCCTGGACCGCGTACGCCGCGCCGGTGTCGGTGACCGGGGACGGCGAGCACGAGTTGCGGTTCCGCTCGGTCGACGAGGCCGGCAACGTGGAGACGACGAGGACGCTCGCCGTCCGGATCGACACGACGGCACCGGTGAGCACCGCGGCGTTCGCCCCGGCGAACGACGAGGGCTGGCACGACGGCACCGTCCCGGTGGTGCTCACCTCGACCGACGCCGGCTCCGGGGTGAAGCTGCTGGAGTGGTCGCTGGACGGTGGCGCGTGGACGCCGTACACCGAGCCGGTCGAGATCAGCGGGGACGGGGCCCACGAGCTCCTCTACCGGGCCGGTGACACGGCGGGCAACGCCGAGACGCTGAAGTCGGCGGTGGTGCGGATCGACGGCACGAAGCCGACCCTGCTGGTCTCCGGGATCGCCGACGGCCAACTCTACGGCGACAGCCAGGACGTCCGGGTGTCCTGGCAGGCGGTGGACCCCACCTCGGGCATCGCCACCGTGGTCGGTGAGCTGGGTGGGCGGCCGTACCTGAGTGGCACCCTCCAGGCGATGTACGAGCTGCCGCTGGGCCTGCACGAGCTGACCGTCACGGCGACCGACAAGGCGGGCAACGCCACCGTCACGTCGGTCCGGTTCTTCGTCACCACGTCGTTCCGGGACATGCAGAACCTGCTGGACCGGTTCAAGGCGACGGGGCGGCTCTCGACCAAGGCGCACACGCGGTTGTCCGCCAAGCTCTCCGACGCCCGTACGGCGGAGGCGGCCGGGAAGGACAACCGGGCGATCAAGCAGCTCACCACGTTCCGCGACCTCGCCGGCGACGCCGCGCTGGTCGGCGAGGCGGAGGTACGCGACGTGCTGGTCCGCGACGCCGACGCCATGATCGTCCGGCTCGGCGGCACGGCCAGCACGGACGGCGTACACGCCAACGACGGCGAGCCGGTTACCGGCACCGGCCGGCTCGGCGGCGATCCCACCCGGATCGCTCCCGGCCGTCACCTGTGATCGACGGGGCCCCGTCCGGCACCGGCCGGGCGGGGCTCCTCAGCCCGAGTGGGGAGGCACCTGGAATGCGCATCCGGAAGGCGGTCGCCGCCGCGCTCACCGGCCTGGTCCTGACGATTCTCGCCGGGGCGCCGGCCGCGGCGCACAGCCTGAAGCTCAAGCTCGCGGTGGCCGGCGACGGCGCCGGTGGCGTCACGATCCAGGCGACGTACGCCGACGGCCACCGCCTGGACAAGCTGGTGCGGCTGATCCTCACCGCGGCCGGCTCCGGCGGCCGGACGGTCGGCCCGCTGCAACTGGAACCGGCGGGCGAGGGCCAGGGCTTCTACACCACCGGCCCGATCCTCGCGCCCGGCACCTGGACGGTCCGGGTGGCGGCACCCGCACCGCATTCGGGGACAGCCACCGCGAAGGTGGTGGCGCGGGCGGCGCAGACACCGTCGCTGGCCCCGGTCGCCCGGGACGTGCCGTCGCCACGGGCGGCCCGGTCCGCCTCGGGCGGCGGCACGGCCGGGTGGTGGTGGACGATCTGGGTCGGCGTCGCGGTGCTCGCCGCCGGGGCGCTGACCGTGCCGCTGCTTCGCCGACGCCGGCGCCGGCCGTAGGCCCGGCACCGCGACGGCCGGCATCCGCCGCTTCCGGCGGATGCCGGCCGTCCGGAGCCGGCGAAACCAGGCGGTTCGGCGGCTACCGGTCGAGGACGGCGCGCAGGGCGGCCAGGTCCTCGTCGCTCGGCTGCCAGGCGCCCGCCTCCGCGTTGGCGCGTACCTGCTCGGGCGTGGTCGCGCCGGCGATCACCGAGGTCACCGCCGGTTGGGCGGCGAGCCCGCCGATGGCCACCTGGAGCATCGTGAGCCCCCGCTCGGCGGCGTACGCCTCGATCGCCTCGATCGTGTCCCAGTCGGCGGCGGCGAACCGTGCCGCGTACCGGCCACCGCCGGCGAGGCGGCTGCCGGCCGGTGGCGCCTCGCCGCGCCGGTACTTCCCGGTGAGCAGTCCGTTGGCGAGCGGGAAGAACGGCAGCATGCCGAGCTTGAACCGCTCGCACGCGGGGATCACCTCGACCTCGACGGCGCGCTCCAGGAGCGAGTAGTGGTTCTGCGCGGAGATGAACCTGGTTCGCCCCTGCGAGGTCGCGGTCCAGTCGGCGTCGGCGATCTGCCAGCCGGCGAAGTTGGAGTTGCCGAGGTAGCGGACCTTGCCGGCGGTGACCAGGTCGTCCAGGGCGGCGAGCGTCTCGTCGACCGGGGTGTCCGGGTCCGGCTCGTGCATCTGGTACAGGTCGATGTGGTCGGTGCCCAGCCGGCGCAGCGACGCCTCCACGGCCCGCATGACGTAGCGGCGGGCACCCCGGGCGCCGTGGTCGGGCCCGTTGAGGCCGTGCATGTCCATGCCGAACTTGGTGGCGACCACGACGTCGTCCCGGCGGCCCTTCAACGCCTGACCGAGCAGTTCCTCGGAGCCGCCCTGCGGTTCGCCGTAGATGTCGGCGGTGTCGAAGAAGTTGATCCCGGCGTCGAGTGCCGCCTCCACCACCGCCCGGGTGCCGTCCAGGTCGAGCTTGCGGCCGAAGTTGTTGCAGCCGATGCCGACCACGGACACCACGAGGCCGGAGTCGCCCAACCGGCGGTACGTCATCTCAGTCACGAGATCCACCCTATGCCGGCCGGGATCATCCGACGTCCCAGACCGGCTCCGGCACCTCCACCACCTCGTTGTCACCCCGGAACAGCAGGAACCGGTCGAAGGAGCGGGTGAACCAGCGGTCGTGGGTCACCGCCACCACGGTGCCCTCGAACGCGGCCAGCCCCGCCTCCAGGGCCTCGGCCGAGGCCAGGTCGAGGTTGTCCGTCGGCTCGTCGAGGAGCAGCAGCGTCGCTCCGGACAGCTCCAGCAGCAGCACCAGGAAGCGGGCCTGCTGTCCCCCGGAGAGCGTGCCGAAGCGCTGGTCGCCCTGGCCGGCCAGCTCGTACCGGGACAGTGCCGCCATCGCCGCGTGCCGGTCCATGCCGGCGCGGTGCTCGTCGCCCCGCCAGAGGATGTCGACGAGCGTCCGCTCCATCAGCTCCGGCCGGTCGTGGGTCTGCGAGAAGTGGCCGGGCCGGACCCGGGCGCCGAGCCGGGCCAGCCCGTCGTGCGCGACCGGCACGAGCGCGTGCGCACCGTCCACCGGCCGGTTCGCCGGGTCCGGGTCGGTGCCACCGCGGGCGAGCAGCCGCAGGAAGTGCGACTTGCCGGTCCCGTTCGCCCCCAGCACCGCGACCCGGTCGCCGTACCAGATCTCCAGGTCGAAGGGGTAGGTCAGGCCGTCGAGCTCCAGCCGGTCGCAGATCACCGAACGCTTGCCGGTCCGCCCGCCGGTCAGGCGCATCCGGATGTCCTGGTCCTTCGGGGGTACGGGCGGCGGCCCGGCCTCCTCGAACTTGCGCAACCGGGTCTGCGCGGCCTGGTATCGGGAGGCCATCCCGGAGTTGTACGCGGCCTTCTGCTTGTACATCAGCATCAGCTCGCGCAGCTTCTGGTGCTCCTCGTCCCACCGCCGGCGCTGCTCGTCCAGGCGGTCGTGCCGGGCGAGCCGCGCCTCGTGCCAGCTGGCGAACCCGCCCGGATGCACCCAAGCGCCCCCGCCCTCGACGGCGACCACCCGGTCGGCGGTGTGGGCCAGCAGCTCCCGGTCGTGCGAGACGTAGAGCACCGACTTGCCGGATTCGCGCAGGCACGCCTCCAGCCAGCGCTTTCCGGGCACGTCCAGGAAGTTGTCCGGCTCGTCGAGCAGGAGCACCTCGTCGGGGCCGCGCAGCAGCAGTTCGAGGGCGAAGCGCTTCTGCTGGCCGCCGGAGAGGGTCCGGACGGGACGGTCCCGCGCTGCGTCCCACGGCAGGTCGAGCACGATCGTGGTGACGGTGTCGAAGAGGACCTCCGCGTCGTACCCTCCGGCCTCGCCCCAGGCGGCGAGCGCGTCCGCGTACGCGAGCTGGGCCTTGCCGGCGGCGGTGCTGTACTTGCCGCGTACCTCGGCCTCCCGCATGGCCGTCTCGGTGGCGGCGAGCCGGCGGCCGGCGTCGCGCAGCGTGGGCGGTGCGAGCGAGAGCGCCAGGTCGGCGAGGGTCGACTCGTCGCCGATCATGCCGATGAACTGGCGCATCACGCCGAGCCCACCGATCCGCGCGATCGCGCCGCGCGTGACCGGCAGGTCACCGGCGACCATGCGCAGCAGCGTCGTCTTACCGGCGCCGTTCGGCCCGACGAGCGCGACCTTGGCGCCCTCGCCGACCCGGAACGACACGTCGGCGAAGAGCTCCCGGCCGTCGGGCAGGGTGTGTCCGACCGCTGCCACGTCCACGTATCCCACGCCGGCATCCTGCCGCCAGCAGCGGGCCGGAGCCAAACCGATTACCGGGTGACCCGCAGCACCCGGAAGCCCTTCTGGCTGGCGTGGCGCTCGACCCGCCAGCCCTGCTCGGTCAGCCAACGCTGCAGGGAGTCGCCGCCGAGGTGGCGGGCGACGACCAGCCAGGCCACGCCGTCCGGGGCGAGCCGGGGCAGCCAGCGCAGCAGCAGCTGGTGCAGCTCGTCCTTGCCGATCCGGATCGGCGGGTTGGACCAGATCTGGGTGAAGGTCACCCCGGCCGGTACGCCGTCCGGCGCGACGACGCGCACCCGCTGCGCCGCGCCGACCCGGGCGGCGTTGGCCGCCGTGAGGTCGCGGGCACGCTCGTTGACGTCGACCGCCCAGACGGTGGCGGACGGCGCGCTGCTGGCGAGCACGCAGGTGATCGGCCCGAAGCCGCAGCCGAGGTCGAGCAGGTCGCCGGTGACGCCGGGCGACGGCAGGTCGGCCTTGCGCAACAGCACGGCGGTGCCCGGGTCGAGGCGCGCGGCGGAGAAGACGCCGGCCGAGGAGGCCAGGGTGTATTGGCGTCCGGCGACGTGGAACTCGACCTCGCGCGGCTGGGCGGCAGTCGCGGGTTCGGGGGTGAAGTAGTGGTCGCCGGTCACGCGGCTGATTCTCGCACCGGCCCGTGGCGGGCACGGCGACACCCCGGGTCACTACAATTTCCCATTATTACCCCCTAAAGGGACAATGCCTCCTAGTCTGGGCGACATGGTGTATCGGTACGAGTCCGATGAGGACGCATTCGTGGAGTACCCGGAGCCCGGGTCCGACCTGTCGGTGCTCGGCCCCGGTTCGCCGCCCCAGGCGGGACCCTCCCCGTCCCGCTTCCCCACCCCGTCGCTGCCCCGCGCCACCCGGCGGCCGCTGCCACCACCCGAGCCCGAGCCGGTCCCCGCGGCACCCCACCAGCCGGCCTACCCGCCGCCCGTCCCGCCCGCGGCCGTGGCCGCACCGGTCACGCACGCGTCGGCGGCCGCCGCGACGCCGCCCGCGCCGCCCGCCGCACCTGTGACGCCCGCCGCCGCACCGGTTCCGCCGCCGCGGGGCGGCGGCCGCATGTGGCAGGTGGTGGTCGGGGGCGCCGCGGTGCTGGTCCTGCTCGCCCTCTGCGGGCTCGGCGCGGCAGCCCTGCTCAGCGACCGCGACCTCACCCCGACGACCCCGGCGAACTCGCCGACCGAGCAGCCGGCCGCCGCTGACCGGGGCGGGCCGGAGCCGAGCGACCTCGACTCACGGGACACCGACCAGGCGCCGCTGACCGCCAAGGAGGTCTTCCCCGGCCGGCAGGTCGTGGTCAGCGACGGGCAGCCCGCCTACCAGGTCCTGAAGACGCACTCCAGCGGCAGTTGCGCCGTCGCCGCCACCGGCGAGGTCGCCGACCTGCTGGTGCGGCTCGGCTGCAACCAGGTGATCCGGGCCACGCTGCGCACGGCGGACGGCGACCACCTGGTCACCACCGGCCTGTTCAACCTGACCGACCGCGCGAGCGCCGAGCGCGCCCGCGACCGCATCCGGCAGATGCTCGACGAGCGGCAGGGCCGCTTCCGGGGCCTGGCGGCCGGTGACGACACCGAGGCGATCACCACCGCCCCGGCCCGGGTCGGCTGGCAGGTCCGCGGCCACTACCTGGCGTACGCCCTGGTGACGCGCGCCGACGGTGAGTCGATCCGGTCCGGCGACACGACCGTCCGCGAGATCCTCTTCGACATGATCGAACTGCACCTCAACCAGGGCGTGCTGGAGCGCCGCGCCGACGGCGGCGTGGCCGGCCAACCCACCGCCGGATCCGGCTCCGACACCGAGTCCACCCAGGACTGACACCATCCCGGTCGGTCGTGAGGTCGGCGGGTGGTGTGGCGATCACACCACCCGCCAACCTCATGACCAACGGCGTCAGGCGTCGGGAACCACCCGGAGACGGCGGGTCAGCGTGGCCCGCCGGGCGTACTCGGCCGGATCCTTCGGGTAGCCGACGGCGACCAGGGTCAGACCGTGCGCCGGGGCCACCGTCACCTCGCTGGCCCGCTCGCGGCGGACGAGCAGGCCGGCCGGCCATCCGGCGGGGCGCCGGCCGTCGCCGACGACCAGCATCGCACCGACCAGGCTGCGCACCATCGCCTGACAGAAGGCGTCCGCCTGCACGGTGGCGACGAGGATCCCGTCCGGGTCGCGGCGCCAGTCCAGCCGGGTGACCTCGCGCAACGTCGTGGCGTTCTCCTTACGCCGGCAGTACGCGGCGAAGTCGTGCTCCCCCACCAGCCCGTCCGCCGCGGCGTTGAGCGCCGCCAGGTCGAGCCCCTTCGGCCAGGCCAGGGTGTCGTACCGGCGCAGCGGCTCGGCGCCCCACGGCGCGTCGGTCACCCGGTACTCGTACCGCCGGAAGGTCGCCGAGAACCGGGCGTCGAACTCCGCCGGCACCTCGGTCATCGCCCGTACCCGCACGTCGGCGGGGAGCAGCCGGGCCAACCGCCGCAGCAGCGTGGCGTCGTGCTGCCGCCAGACGGCGGCCGGCAGGTCGAGATGGCAGACCTGGCCGGTGGCGTGCACGCCGGCGTCGGTCCGGCCGGCCACGGTCAGGCCGGTGGCGGTCCCGGCACCGAGCACCAGGTCCAGGGCCTGCACGAGGACCCCGGCGACGGTACGCCGGTCGGGCTGGTGGGCCCAGCCGGAGAAGTCGGTGCCGTCGTACGAGACGTCCAGCCGCAGCCGGATGCCTTCCGCCATCCGTACCCTCCTTCCGCACGCAGCGGGCCCGACACCCCGTGTGGGATGCCGGGCCCGGCAAAGCCTTGTCGATCAGGCCTTGTTCTGCTCGTTGTTCTCCTCGACCGCGAGGTCGCTGTCCTCGCGGGCGGCGGCGGTGTCGCCGGACACCGACACCGGCGGCTCGGCGTCCTGGTCGCCGCTGCCGGAGGCCGGGGCCTCCTCGGCCGGGGCGAGCGCCTCGACCTTGTCCTGCTGGGCGGCCTTGCGGGCGGCGGTCTTCTTGTTGGCCTTCGGCTGCGCGACCTCCAGCTCCTCGACCAACTCGATGATCGCCATCGGCGCGGCGTCACCCTTGCGCGGACCGGTCTTCACGATCCGGGTGTAGCCACCGTTGCGGTTGGCGTACCGCGGCGCGATCTGGTCGAACAGGGCGTAGACCACGTCCTTGTCCTTGACGACGGCGAGCACCCGACGCCGGGAGGCCAGGTCACCGCGCTTGGCCTTGGTGATCAGCTGCTCCGCGAGCGGGCGCAGCCGCCGGGCCTTGGTCTCGGTGGTCTGGATCTTGCCGTGCTGGAACAGCGACGTGGCCAGGTTGGCCAGCATCAGCCGCTCGTGCGCCGGGCTGCCGCCGAGGCGGGGACCCTTGGTGGGCGTGGGCATTCTCGGTGCTCCTCGTTAATCCTCAGCCGCGCTTACAGCTGCTCAGTCTCGCGGTAGTCCTCGGCGTCGTAGTCGGCCTCACCGAAGGCGTCCACGACGTGCGCCGGGTCGAAGTTCGGGGCGGAGTCCTTCAGCCCCAGACCCATCCCGGCGAGCTTCATCTTGACCTCGTCGATCGACTTCTGGCCGAAGTTGCGGATGTCGAGGAGGTCGGCCTCGGTACGCCCGATGAGCTCACCAACGGTGTTGATGCCCTCGCGCTTGAGGCAGTTGTAGGAGCGGACGGTCAGGTCCAGCTCCTCGATCGGCAACGCCAGGTCCGCCGCCAGCTGGGCGTCCTGCGGGGACGGCCCGATGTCGATGCCCTCGGCGGTCTCGTCCAGCTCCCGGGCCAGGCCGAAGAGCTCGACGAGCGTCGAGCCGGCGGAGGCCAGGGCGGTACGCGGACCCATCGACGGCTTGGTCTCGACGTCGATGATGAGCCGGTCGAAGTCGGTCCGCTGCTCGACACGGGTCGCCTCGACGCGGTAGGTGACCTTCAGCACCGGCGAGTAGATCGAGTCGACCGGGATCCGGCCGATCTCGGCGCCCGCCTGCTTGTTCTGCGCAGCCGTCACGTAGCCGCGGCCCCGCTCGACGGTCAGCTCCATGTCGAGCCGGCCCTTGCCGTTGAGGGTGGCGAGCTTCAGGTCCGGGTTGTGCACCGAGACGCCGGCCGGGGGCTGGATGTCACCGGCGGTCACGTCGCCCGGGCCCTGCTTGCGCAGGTACATGCTGACCGGCTCGTCGTGCTCGGAGCTGACGCACAGCTCCTTGATGTTCATGACGAGCTCGACGACGTCCTCCTTGACCCCGGGGATCGTGGTGAACTCGTGCAGCACACCGTCGATTTTGATCGAGGTCACCGCCGCGCCGGGGATGGACGACAGCAGCGTCCGGCGCAGCGAGTTGCCCAGGGTGTAGCCGAAGCCCGGCTCCAGCGGCTCGATGGTGAACCGGGACCGGGTTTCGTTGATCGACTCCTCGGAGAGGGTCGGTCGCTGGGAGATGAGCATGTCTTCTCTTCTCTTCCGGGGCGCCCGCCATATGACGCCCACGACACAAACTGTTCCGGTGGCCCGCCCCGGAGGGCGGGCCACCGCCACGAGCTGCTACTTGGAGTAGAGCTCGACGATCAGCTGCTCCTGGACCTGGGTGTCGATCACCTGGCGGCTCGGGAGCGAGTGCACGAGGATCTTCATCTGGCTCGGGATGGCCTCCAGCCACGCCGGAACGCTCTTGGAGCCGGCCTCGGCCTGCGCCACGATGAACGGGGTGAGCTCCTTGCTCTTGCCCCGGACCTCGATGATGTCGTGCTCCTTGACGCGGTACGACGGGATGTCGACCTTCTTGCCGTTCACCGTGAAGTGACCGTGCTTGACCAGCTGACGGGCCATGTCCCGGGACTTGGCGTAGCCGGCCCGGTAGACCACGTTGTCCAGCCGCGACTCGAGGATCTGCAGGAGGACCTCACCGGTCTTGGCCTGCTTGGCCACGGCCTCCTCGTAGTAACCGCGGAACTGCTTCTCCAGCACGCCGTACACGCGGCGGGCCTTCTGCTTCTCACGGAGCTGGAGCAGGTACTCCGTCTCCTTGGTACGGCCACGGCCGTGCTGCCCGGGCGGGAACGGCCGGGACTCGAACGGGCACTTCGGGCCATCGCACTTGCTGCCCTTGAGGAACAGCTTCATCTTCTCCCGCCGGCAACGGCGGCAGTCAGCACCGGTGTAACGAGCCATCTCTCTCTAACCTCTCAGACCCGGCGACGCTTCGGCGGACGGCACCCGTTGTGCGGCTGCGGGGTCACGTCGGAGATCTGACCGACCTCCAGACCGACGGCCTGCAGCGAACGGATGGCGGTCTCCCGGCCGGAGCCGGGGCCCTTGACGAACACGTCGACCTTGCGCATGCCGTGCTCCATCGCCCGGCGCGCGGCGGCCTCGGCGGCCAGCTGCGCGGCGAACGGGGTCGACTTGCGCGAGCCCTTGAAGCCAACCTGGCCGGCGGAGGCCCAGGAGATGACCGCACCGGTCGGGTCCGTGATGGACACGATGGTGTTGTTGAAGGTGCTCTTGATGTGCGCCTGGCCGTGGGCGACGTTCTTGCGTTCCTTGCGCCGGACCTTCTTGACGGCGGCTCCGGCACGAGCCTTCGGTGGCATAAGTCTGTGCGCTCCTAATTACTTCTTGCCGGGCTTCTTCTTGCCCGCGACGGTCCGCTTCGGGCCCTTGCGGGTGCGGGCGTTGGTCCGCGTCCGCTGGCCGCGCACGGGCAGGCCCCGGCGGTGCCGGATACCCGCGTAGCAGCCGATCTCGACCTTGCGGCGGATGTCGGCGGCGACCTCGCGGCGCAGGTCACCTTCGACCTTGTAGTTGGCCTCGATGTGGTCGCGGAGCTGCACGAGCTCCTCGTCCGTGAGGTCCCGGGCGCGCTTGTCCGGCGAGATGCCGGTGGCGGCGAGCGTCTCCAGGGCGCGGGTGCGACCCACGCCGAAGATGTAGGTGAGCGCGATCTCCATCCGCTTCTCGCGGGGAAGATCCACGCCGGCTAGACGTGCCATGTGCGGGCGTACTCCTCGTGGTGTGGCGGAGGTCTGGACCCGTCCCACCCCGCTACCGACCGGCCCCTGTCCTTCCGGCGCGTCAGCGCCGGCGACCGGGTTCGGTCGTTGCCCGAGCGGGCCCCGGCCTCCGACCGGGGGTCGACCACGATGAGGTACGCGCTGCGCACTCCCGCGGCTGGGACGAGCTCTGTGATGTGTTGTGTCAGGATCTGCGGCCCGGACCGGTCGTCGACCGGCCGCGGTGATCGCGACCGGCCGGAACGGCTCAGCCCTGGCGCTGCTTGTGGCGCGGGTCGGCGCAGATGACGATGACCCGGCCGTGCCGGCGGATCACCTGGCACTTGTTGCAGATCCGCTTGACGCTCGGCTTGACCTTCACGGTTGCCTTACTTCCCATCTGGCCCGGCGACGCGGTGACGCGACTCCGGGCGACGAAGACGGACAGGGACTCCCCCGGCCGTCGTCAGGCTTACTTGTAGCGGTAGACGATGCGCCCTCGGGTCAGGTCGTACGGCGAGAGTTCGACGACGACCCGGTCCTCCGGCAGGATGCGGATGTAGTGCTGCCGCATCTTGCCGCTGATGTGAGCCAGCACCTTGTGACCGTTCGCGAGCTCCACCCGGAACATGGCGTTCGGCAGGGGCTCGATGACCCGGCCCTCGATCTCGATGGCTCCGTCTTTTTTCGGCATGTCCTCCGCTGTCCTGACGTCGGTTGCTCCGGACGGCCCACAACGTCTTACACGGGATGCCTGATCGAGATCAGATGGCCCGCGCCAGCCGCGGCTCCGACGCCCGCCGAAGCGCAGGGCGGGCATGCCGGAGTGGACGCTGTGCGCCGATCAGAAAGTGTACGCCCGCCCGCGCGTAGTCGCCAAACCGACCTCCGATTACCGGCGCGGCAGGCAGGACGGGGCCGGACGTTCAGCCCAATTCGCCAGGAAGTTCCCGGCCGTCCCGCTGGGCGGCCCTCCGCTCCTGCTTACGGGCCCGCTTCTCACGCTTGCGATGCCGCCGGCGTTCCCGCTCGGCCGCCCACCGCGCCGGCTCCCCGGAGGTGATCCCGGACACCGTCCGCACCACAAGCACCGCGCCCCACGGGCCGGCGACCCAGCCGGGCCAGAAGTAGAGAAGATCCGTCGAGAGGAGCGACGTGACGGCCCAGATCGTCACCACGATCGCCACGACCTTCAGCCACGGCTCCCACACCTCGGCGAGCCACCGGGCGGTGACCGCCCGTCCGCCCACCGCCGGCACCCCGGCCACCGCCTCGGGAACGGCCCCGGCCGGGACGGCCAGGCCCGACGCCGCGGGGGCGGCGGGCGCGGGCAGGTCCGCGAGCAGCGAGTCGAGTTCGCCGTACGTCTTGGCGGTGTACGCCCGCTGCAGGCGCTCGTCGTACTCGTGCAGGTCCAGGCGACCCTCGTCGACGGCAGCCCGCAGCCGGTCGGCGACCGCCTGCCGGTCGGCGTCGGCCGCCCGCATTCCGTCGCGTCGCTGCATGCGTTCCAGGATGCCACCGCCTCGCCACCGGCCGCGATCCCGGCGCCACCGGATGTCCGGCCGTTGACCGACTCCCCCGCGGCCGGGGCCGGCTGGCGGGTCAGGCGGCCGGAGCCGGCTGGCGGGCCGTCACCAGGTCGCCGAGGCGCTCCCGGCCGCCGTCCTCGGCGGTCAGCACCCACACCCCGTCCGGCAGCAGTGCCATCGTGTGCTCGACGTGCACCGCCATCGACCCGTCCCGGGTCACCACCGTCCACCCGTCGGCCAACTCCACCGTCCGGGGCGAGCCCATCGTGATCATCGGCTCGATGGCAAGCGCCATGCCCGGCACCAGGCGAGGTCCCTTGCCCGGCCGCCCGTGGTTGAGCACGTGCGGATCCTGGTGCATCTCGGTGCCGATGCCGTGGCCGCCGTACCCGTCGACGATGCCGTACCGGCCACCCTTGCGCACCGCCGTCTCCACGGCGTGCGAGATGTCGGTGAGGCGGCCCTTCCCACTGGCCGCGCCGCGGGCGGCGGCGGCGATGCCGGCCCACATGGCGTCCTCGGCGACGGTCGCCATCCGGAGCAGCGCGGGCTCGACGTCGCCGACGCCCACCGTGATCGCCGCGTCGCCGTGCCAGCCGTCCAGCACCGCCCCGCAGTCGATGGAGATGAGATCGCCGTCGCGGAGCACCTGCGTCGGGGCCGGGATGGCGTGCACCACCTGCTCGTTGACCGAGGAGCAGATCGAGGCGGGGAAACCGTGGTAGCCCTTGAACGACGGGACGGCTCCGGCCTCCCGGATGGTCGACTCGGCGACCGCGTCCAGGTCGGCGGTGCTGACCCCGGGGGCCACCGCCTCCCGCATCCGGCGCAGCGCCTCGGCGACCACCAGCCCCGCAGCCCGCATCTTCTCGATCTGGTCAGGGGTCTTCAGCTGGATGTCCAGCTGGGGACGACGCATCGGTGGTTACCTTTCTCGCCGAAGAGCGGGGCACGTCATCGCGTACCCCGCTCTTCGCACTCTATCCGCCGTGCCGGGCAGCTCAGCCGCCGTACGAACGCAGCGCGTCGATCGCGCGGACGGTGACGTCCTCCACCGGGCCGGTGGCGTCGATCCCCACCAGCTTGCCCTGGGCACCGTAGTAGTCGACAAGCGGCGCGGTCTTGTCCGCGTACTCCCGCAGGCGGGTGGCGATGGTCTCCGGCTTGTCGTCGTCGCGCTGGAACAGCTCGGCGCCGCACCGGTCGCAGATGCCCTCCCGGGTGGTCGGGTCGAACTCGACGTGCCAGATCTTGCCGCAGCCCCGGCAGGTGCGCCGCCCGGAGAGCCGCCGGATCACCTCGTCGTCGTCGACGACCAGCTCCAGCACCAGGTCCAGCGCGGTGCCGAGGTCGGCGAGCAGCTTGTCCAGCGCGGCGGCCTGCGGGGTCGTACGCGGGAAGCCGTCGAGGAGGAAGCCCTCGCTGGCATCCGGCTCGGCGAGCCGGTCCCGCACCATGTTGATGGTCACCTCGTCCGGCACCAGCTCACCGGCGTCCATGTACCGCTTGGCCTCGACCCCGAGCGGGGTGCCCTGCGACACGTTGGAGCGGAAGATGTCCCCGGTCGAGATCTTCGGGACCGCGAGGTGCGCGGCGATGAACTCGGCCTGCGTGCCTTTGCCCGCACCCGGCGGGCCAACCAGAACGAGTCTCATCTACCGCAGGAACCCTTCGTAGTTCCGCTGCATCAGCTGGCTCTCGATCTGCTTCGTGGTCTCCAGACCGACGCCGACCATGATCAGCACAGCGGTGCCGCCGAACGGGAAGTTCAGGTACTGCTGGCGGTCGAGCCAGATGAAGAAGAAGTTCGGCAGGATCGAGACGATGGCCAGGTAGAGCGCACCCGGCAGCGTGATCCGGCTGAGGATGAAGTCCAGGTAGTCGGCGGTCGGCTTGCCGGGGCGGATGCCCGGCACGAAGCCGCCGTACTTCTTCATGTTGTCCGCGACCTCGGTCGGGTTGAACGTGATCGAGACGTAGAAGTACGTGAAGAAGATGATCAGCAGGAAGTAGACCGTGATGTAGATCGGGCTGGTCGGGTCGACCAGGTTGTTCTGGATCCACGCCTGGGTCTTGCCCGGGTCCGTCTGGTCGAAGAACTGAAGCGCCAGCTGCGGCAGGTAGAGCAGCGACGAACCGAAGATGACCGGGATGACGCCGGCCTGGTTCACCTTCAGCGGGATGTAGGTGGAGGTGCCGCCGTACATCCGCCGGCCGATCATCCGCTTGGCGTACTGCACCGGGATCCGGCGCTGCGACTGCTCGATGAAGGTGACCGCGGTGATGATGACCAGGACGAGCGCGATGACCAGGAGGAACTTGCCCCAGCCGCCGGTCTCCTTGATCTGCCAGCCCTCGGCGGGCAGGCGGGCCGCGATCGAGGTGAAGATCAGCACGGACATGCCGTTACCGACACCCCGGTCGGTGATCAGCTCACCGAGCCACATCACCACGCCGGTGCCGGCGGTCATCGTCATGACCAGGATGGTCAGCGTCAGCCAGTCCGGGATGCCGGTCCCCTCGGGAATGATCGGGAACTGGTCGCACTGGTTGTTGAAGAGCTGACCGGAGCGCGCGAGGGCCACGAAGGCCGACGCCTGCAGGACACCCAGCCCCAGGGTCAGGTAGCGGGTGTACTGGGTGATCTTCGCCTGACCGGCCTGGCCCTCCTTGCGGAGCTGCTCCAGCCGGGGGATCACCACGGTCAGCAGCTGCAGGATGATCGACGCGGTGATGTAGGGCATGATGCCCAGCGCGAAGACCGACAGCTGCAGCAGCGCCCCACCCGAGAAGAGGTTGAGCAGGTTCAGCACGCCCGTGGAGCCGTTCTCCAGGGTGTCCAGGCACTTCTGCACGTTGCCGTAGGACACGCCCGGGCTGGGCAGCGTGGCGCCCAGCCGGTAGACGGCGATGATGCCTACCGTGAACAGAATCTTCTTGCGCAGGTCAGGCGTACGGAACGCACTGAGAAAGGCGGACAGCAACTTCTTCCTCCTGCGCGAGGCGGGCCGCCGGTGGTCCCTGGCGGGTCGGGGTGGCCGGGCGAACGCCCGATATCCATGGCTGGGAACGGACTCTAACAGCCCGGTCCCGGTCCGGGCAGGTGTGCCCGGCTACATAAACCGATTCCGATATTACCGGGTGCACACGTCCCAGGTAGACCATGGCGCCCGCCAGTTGACGGACAACTGAACGGGCGCCATGGCGTACATCACTACAGCTCGGTGACCGAGCCGCCGGCAGCGGCGATCTTCTCCTTGGCCGACGCGCTGAACGCGTGCGCCGACACCTGGAGCGCCACCCCACCGAGGTCGCCGGTCCCGAGGACCTTGACCGGCTGGCCCTTGCGGACCGCACCGGCCTCGACCATCTCGACCGGGCCGACCTGGCCGCCGTTCGGGAACAGCTCGGCGAGCCGGTCCAGATTGACGACCTGGAAGGTCACCTTGAACTTGTTCTTGAAGCCCTTCATCTTCGGCAGGCGCATGTGGATGGGCATCTGCCCACCCTCGAACGCCGCCGAGATGTTCTTACGGGCCTTGGAGCCCTTGGTACCGCGACCGGCGGTCTTGCCCTTGGAGCCCTCACCGCGACCCACCCGGGTCTTGGCGGTCTTGGCACCGGGCGCCGGGCGCAGGTGGTGGACCTTGATCGTCATTACTCGACCTCCTCGACCTTCACGAGGTGGTTGACCGTGAAGATCATGCCGCGGATCTCCGGACGGTCCTCCTTGACCACCACGTCGTTGATCCGCTTGAGGCCGAGCGAACGCAGCGAGTCACGCTGGTTCCGCTTGGCCCCGATGTCGGACCGGACCTGGGTGACCTTCAGACGAGCCATCAGGACGCCACCTCCGCCCGCGACGCCAGCATGGCGGCCGGCGCGACGTCCTCGACCGGCAGGCCACGACGGGCCGCGACGGCCTCCGGGGACTCCAGCCCCTTCAGCGCCGCCACCGTGGCGTGCACGATGTTGATCGGGTTGGACGACCCGAGGCTCTTGGAGAGCACGTCGTGGATACCCGCGCACTCCAGCACGGCGCGCACCGGCCCACCGGCGATGACGCCCGTACCGGCCGAGGCCGGCTTGAGCAGCACGACGCCGGCGGCGTCCTCGCCCTGCACCGGGTGCGGGATCGACTGACCGATCCGCGGCACCTTGAAGAAGTGCTTCTTGGCCTCCTCGACACCCTTGGCGATCGCCGCGGGCACCTCCTTGGCCTTTCCGTAGCCCACACCGACGGTGCCGTCGCCGTCGCCCACGATCACCAGGGCGGTGAAGCTGAAGCGACGACCACCCTTCACGACCTTGGCGACGCGGTTGATCGCGACGACCCGCTCGAGGTGCGGGGTCTTCTCGACGGGCGCGTTTCCGCGGCCGCCCTCACGGCGGTTGTCGCGGCGACCACCCTCGTTGCCACCGGACCCGCCGCCACGGCGCTGTTGACCTGGCATCAGCAGCCTTCCTTTTCTCTCGTGACGGGGTTTGTCAGAACTCGAGCCCGGCTTCGCGGGCGGCGTCGGCAAGCGCGGCGACCCGCCCCGCGTACCGGTTGCCACCGCGGTCGAAGACGACCTTGGAGATGCCGGCGGCCTTCGCCCGCTCGGCGATCAGGGCGCCGACCTTGCCGGCCAGGGCGCTCTTGTCGCCCTCGGTGCCCCGCAGCGACGCGTCCAGGGTCGAGGCCGACGCCAGGGTGTGACCCTTGGTGTCGTCCACGATCTGGGCGACGATGTGCCGCAGAGAGCGGGTGACCACCAGGCGGGGACGCTCGGCCGTGCCGCTGATGTTCTTGCGGACGCGGAAGTGCCGGCGCGCACGCCCGACGGCACGCTTGGCGGCGACGCCGCGGCGGCGCTTGAGCAGCGTGGCGCTCACTTCTTACCTGCCTTTCCAGCCTTGCGGCGGATGACCTCGCCCTGGTACTTCACGCCCTTGCCCTTGTAGGGCTCCGGCGGGCGGATCTTCCGGATGTTCGCGGCGACCTCGCCGACCAGCTGCTTGTCGATGCCGGCCACGTGGAACAGCGTCGGCCTCTCCACCGTGAAGGTGATGCCCTCCGGCGCCTGCACCAGGACCGGGTGCGAGAACCCGAGCGCGAACTCCAGGTCCTTGCCCTTGGCGGTGACCCGGTAACCGGTGCCCGCGATCTCCAGGCTCTTGCGGTAGCCCTCGGTGACGCCGACGATCATGTTGGCGACCAGGGTACGGCTCAGGCCGTGCAGTTCCTTGGCCTTGCGCTCGTCGTTCGGGCGGGCGACGTTCAGCTGCCCGTCCTCGGCCTTCTCGATGGTGATCGGCTCGGCCAGGGTGTGCGAGAGCTCGCCCTTGGGGCCCTTGACCTTGACGGTCCGGCCGTCGATCGTGACGTCGACGCCGGCTGGCACCGGGATCGACTTACGTCCAATACGCGACATTTCTACCTGTCTCCCGTTACCAGACGAAGGCGAGGACTTCCCCGCCAACGCTCCGCTTGCGGGCCTGCCGGTCGGTGAGCAGCCCCTGGGACGTCGAAATGATCGCCACGCCCAGCCCGCCGAGCACCCGCGGAAGCTCGCCCGACTTGGCGTACACCCGGAGGCCGGGCTTGGACACGCGCTTGATGCCGGCCAGGCTCCGCTCGCGGTTCTGGCCGTACTTCAGCTCGACGACCAGTCGCTTGCCGACGGCGCCCTCCTCGGGCTCCTCGACCGACCAGGTGGCGATGTAGCCCTCGGACTTGAGGACCTCGGCGATGTTGGCCTTGATCTTCGAGTAGGGCATCGTCACCCGGTCGTGGTACGCCTGGTTGGCGTTACGCAGACGCGTGAGCATGTCTGCGATCGGGTCGGTCATCGTCATTAAACTCGTCAACCTTTCTCGCCGGGGTTCCCGGGCGATCCCGGGCCTACGGCGAAGAGACAGTGCAGCTGACGCGCGGAGCGCGCCGGGCTATTACCAGGAAGCCTTGGACACGCCGGGCAGCTCACCGCGGTGGGCCATCTCCCGGATGCAGACCCGGCAGAGACCGAACTTGCGGTAGACCGCCTTCGGACGCCCGCACCGCTGGCAGCGGGTGTACGCGCGAACCGAGAACTTCGGCTTCGCGGCCGCCTTGAGGATCAGCGCCTTCTTGGCCATCTCAGTTCTCCTTGAACGGGAAGCCCAGGAGCTTGAGCAGCGCCCGGCCCTCGTCGTCGGTCGTGGCGGTGGTGACCACCGTGATGTCCATGCCCCGCTGGCGATCGATCTTGTCCTGGTCGATCTCGTGGAACACCGACTGCTCGGTCAGACCGAACGTGTAGTTGCCGTGCCCGTCGAGCTTGCGCCCGTCGAGGCCGCGGAAGTCGCGGATACGCGGCAGCGCGATCGACAGCAGCCGGTCCAGGAACTCCCACATCCGGTCGCCGCGCAGGGTGACCTTCGCGCCGATCGGCATGCCCTCCCGCAGCTTGAACTGCGCGATGGACTTGGTCGCCCGCCGCACCTGCGGCTTCTGGCCGGTGATGGTCGCCAGATCGCGGACGGCGCCCTCGATCAGCTTGGCGTCCCGGGCGGCCTCGCCGACACCCATGTTGACGACGATCTTGACCAGCCGCGGCACCTGCATCGGGTTGCCGTAGTTGTACTGCTCGCGCAGCTGGGCCACGATCTCGTTGCGGTACCGCTCCTTGAGGCGCGGCATGGTCTTGGTTTCGGTAGCCGTGGTCATCACAGGTCCTTACCGGTGCTACGCGCGATGCGGACCTTCTGGCCGTTCTCGTCGATGCGGTAGCCGACGCGGGTCGGCTTCCCGTCGGAGTCCACGACCATCACGTTCGAGACGTGGATCGGGGCTTCCTGGGTGACGATGCCACCGGTCTTCGCGCCACGCTGGGTGGTGCTGATGCGGGTGTGCTTCTTGACCCGGTTCACGCCCTCGACCAGGACCTTGTCCTGCCGCGGGTAGGCCGCGATGACCTTGCCCTTGGCACCCTTGTCCTTGCCGGCGATGACGACGACCGTGTCGCCCTTCTTGACCTTCACGGTCACAACACCTCCGGCGCGAGAGAAATGATCTTCATGAACCGCTTGTCCCGCAGCTCCCGGCCCACCGGGCCGAAGATACGGGTGCCGCGCGGGTCCCCACCGTCCTTGATGATGACGGCGGCGTTCTCGTCGAAGCGGATGTACGAGCCGTCCGGCCGCCGCTTCTCCTTGGCGGTGCGAACGACGACAGCCTTGACGACGTCGCCCTTCTTCACACCGGCACCCGGGATCGCGTCCTTGACGGTGGCCACGATGACGTCGCCGATGCTCGCGTAGCGCCGACCGGAGCCACCGAGCACCCGGATGCACAGGATCTCCCGGGCACCCGTGTTGTCGGCGACGCGCAGTCGCGACTCCTGCTGAATCACGTCTATCTCCTATGTCTGCCGGTTCTCCGGCCGCACGAGGCGGCCGGAGCCTGGCGGAACCTGCGCCCCCCGGCCTGCGCCGGGTGGGCTTGAGCCTTCGCTACTTGGCCTTCTCGAGGATCTCCACGAGCCGCCACCGCTTCGTGGCCGAGAGCGGCCGGGTCTCCATGATCAGGACCCGGTCGCCGATGCCGGCGGCGTTCTGCTCGTCGTGGACCTTCAGCTTGCTGGTACGGCGCATGATCTTGCCGTACAGCGCGTGCTTGACCCGGTCCTCGACCTCGACGACGACGGTCTTCTCCATCTTGTCGCTGACCACGAGGCCCTCACGCACCTTGCGGCGGGCCCGCGCGCTGGCGGTGGTGTTCTCGCTCATCCTGCAGTCACCTCAGTCGGCGCGGCCGAGAGCCCCAGCTCGCGCTCACGCATGATCGTGTAGATCCTGGCGATCTCCCGACGGATGACCTGCAGCCGCCGGTTGTTGTCCAGCTGCCCGGTTGCGGCCTGCACGCGGAGGTTGAACAGCTCCGCCTTGGCCTCGCGCAGCTTCGTGACCAGCTCCTCCTCGGGGAGCTCACGCAGCTCGGAGGCCTTAACGCCCGCTGCCATCAGGATTCACCCACTTCGCGCGTAACAATCCGGCACTTCATCGGGAGCTTGTGGATCGCGCGGCGCATGGCCTCACGCGCGATCTGCTCGTTGGGGAAGGACATCTCGAAGAGGACCCGCCCCGGCTTCACGTTCGCGACCCACCACTCGGGCGAACCCTTACCGGAACCCATCCGGGTTTCGGCCGGCTTCTTGGTGAGGGCCTGGTCCGGGAAGATCGTGATCCAGACCTTGCCGCCACGCTTGATGTGACGGGTCATCGCGATACGCGCCGACTCGATCTGGCGGTTGGTCACGTACGCCGGCTCGAGAGCCTGGATTCCGAACTCGCCGAACACCACCCGGTTACCACCCTTGGACGCGCCACTGCGGTCCGGGTGGTGCGGCTTGCGGAAGCCCTTCGGGGGCTTGCGCGGCATCAGCATCTGTCAGCCCTCCTGCTGCGTTTCTGCCGCGGCGGCGACGGCGGACGCGTCCACCGGCTCGCCGCTCGGCGTCTCGGCCTGCTGCGCGATGGTGGTCGCGGCGGCCCGGCCGGCCTCGGTGCCACCGGCGGTCGTGCCGGACGAACCGGACCGACCACGGCGCGGCCGCTCGGGGCGGTCGCCGCGCTCACGGCGCGGGCGCGACGGAGCCTCGGCCGGGGTCTCCCGACCCGGCACCGCGTCGCCCTTGTAGATCCAGACCTTCACGCCGATCCGGCCGAAGGTGGTACGGGCCTCGAAGAAGCCGTACTCGATGTTGGCCCGCAGCGTGTGCAGCGGGACCCGACCCTCGCGGTAGAACTCGGTCCGGCTCATCTCGGCGCCGCCGAGACGGCCCGAGACCTGAACCCGGATGCCCTTGCAGACCGGGTTCTTCATCGCGGACTGCATGGCCTTGCGCATCGCCCGACGGAAGCTGACCCGGCTGGACAGCTGCTCGGCCACGCCCTGCGCGACGAGCTGCGCGTCCGACTCGGGGTTCTTCACCTCGATGATGTTGAGCTGGACCTGCTTGCCGGTCAGCTTCTCGAGCTCGCCGCGGATCCGGTCGGCCTCCGCACCCTTACGGCCGATGACGATGCCCGGCCGGGCGGTGTGGATGTCGACGCGGACACGGTCCCGGGTGCGCTCGATGTCGACCTTGGAGATCCCGGCGCGCTCGAGGCCCTTGGACATCATGCGGCGGATCTTGACGTCCTCGCCGATGTAGTCCTTGTAGAGCTTGTCCGCGAACCAGCGGGACTTCCAGTCGGTCGAGATGCCGAGCCGGAACCCGTGCGGGTGAACCTTCTGACCCATTACTCCGCACCCTCCGTCGTGCTCTGCGTCTCGGCCGGCGCAGCCTGCTTCGCCGGGGCCGCCTTCTTCGCCGCCGCCTTCTTCGGCGCGGCCGGGGCGACCGCCTCGACCGCGACCGTGATGTGGCAGGTCCGCTTGCGGATCCGGTACGCCCGGCCCTGCGCCCGCGGCTGGAACCGCTTCATGGTCGGGCCCTCGTCCACGTACGCCTCGCTGACGAGCAGCGCGTCGGGGTCCAGCCGCTCGTTGTTCTCCGCGTTGGCGATCGCGCTCGCGAGCACCTTGTACACCTGCTCGCTCGCGGCCTGCGGCGCGAACTGCAGCACCGTGAGCGCCTCCTTCGCGGGCAGGCCGCGGACGAGGTTGACCACCCGGCGCGCCTTCATCGGCGAGATGCGCACGTACCGCGCAACCGCCCGCGCGCCCGGAAGCACCGGAGCGTCGCCCTTTCCTGGCATCGCTGTAACCCCTTGTTCCTCTATCCGTATGCCCGCGGCGTCAGCGCCGGCGGCTCTTCCGGTCGTCCTTCTCGTGACCCTTGAACGTGCGGGTCAGCGCGAACTCGCCGAGCTTGTGCCCGACCATCGCCTCAGTCACGAACACCGGGACGTGCTTACGTCCGTCGTGCACCGCGATCGTGTGACCCAGCATCTCCGGGGTGATCGTCGAGCGCCGCGACCAGGTCTTGATGACGTTCTTCGTGCCCTTGTCGTTCTGCGTCTCCACCTTCTTGAGCAGGTGGTCGTCGACGAACGGGCCCTTCTTCAGGCTGCGAGGCATGTCTTATCTCCCTCAGCCGCGCTTACGCGTGGCGTAGCGGCGGCGGACGATCAGCCGGTCGCTCGGCTGGCCCTTACGACGGGTGCGGCCCTCGGGCTTACCCTGCGGGTTGACCGGGTGGCGACCACCGGAGGTCTTACCCTCACCACCACCGTGCGGGTGGTCGACCGGGTTCATGGCGACACCACGGACGGTGGGCCGCTTGCCCTTCCACCGCATCCGGCCGGCCTTGCCCCAGTTGATGTTCGACTGATCGGCGTTGCCGATCTCGCCGACGCTGGCCCGGCAGCGCACGTCCACCCGCCGGATCTCACCGGACGGCATGCGCAGGGTCGCGTACGCGCCCTCCCGGCCGAGCAGCTGGATGCCGACGCCGGCCGAGCGGGCCAGCTTGGCGCCACCGCCCGGGCGCAGCTCCACGTTGTGGATCGTGGTGCCGACCGGGATGTTGCGCAGCGGCAGGTTGTTGCCCGGCTTGATGTCGGCGCCCGGCCCGGACTCGACGACGTCGCCCTGCTTCAGGTCCTTCGGCGCGATGATGTACCGCTTCTCGCCGTCCAGGTAGTGCAGCAGCGCGATCCGCGCGGTGCGGTTCGGGTCGTACTCGATGTGCGCGACCTTCGCCGGCACGCCGTCCTTGTCGACCCGCTTGAAGTCGATGATCCGGTACTGCCGCTTGTGGCCGCCGCCGTGGTGCCGGGTGGTGATCCGGCCGTGGGCGTTGCGACCACCCTTCTTCGGCAGCGGAGCCAGCAGCGACTTCTCGGGCGTCGACCGGGTGATCTCGGCGAAGTCGGCGACGCTCGAGCCACGCCGGCCCGGCGTCGTCGGCTTGTACTTACGGATAGCCATTGTCTACACCCCTCAGCTGACCGGGCCGCCGAAGGCCTCGATGCGGTCACCGTCAGCCAGCTTCACCATCGCCCGCTTGGTGTCCTTGCGCTTGCCGAACCCGGTGCGGGTCCGCTTGCGCTTGCCCTCGCGGTTGAGCGTGTTGACCGTCAGGACGCGGACGTTGAAGATCTGCTCGATGGCGATCTTGATCGCGGTCTTGTTCGCGTCCGGGTGCACCAGGAAGGTGTACCAGTTGCGGTTCAGCTCGCTGTAGCTCTTCTCCGAGACGACCGGCGCCACGATGATGTCGCGCGGGTCGGCGATCGTGCTCACTTGCCACCCTCCTCGGTGGTCTCGGCGGGGACGCCCAGGAACTCGTCCAGGGCCTCCTTGGTGAAGACCACGTCGTCGGCCACCAGCACGTCGTACGTGTTGAGCTGGCCGGCTTCGATCAGGTGCACCCGCGGCTCGTTGCGCAGCGACACCCAGTTCAGCTCGTCGGTGCTGCTCAGCACGACCAGCGCCCGGCGGGCGTCGGTCAGCTTCGCCAGCGTGGCCAGCGCGGCCTTGGTCGACGGCTTCTCGCCCGAGACGAACGCCTCGACGACGTGCACCTTGCCCGCGCGGGCCCGGTCGGAGAGAGCGCCACGAAGCGCGGCGGCCTTCATCTTCTTCGGGGTCCGCTGGCTGTAGTCGCGCGGCACGGGACCGTGCACCACGCCACCGCCGGCGAACTGCGGCGCGCGGATCGAGCCCTGCCGGGCGCGACCGGTGCCCTTCTGCTTGTACGGCTTCTTGCCGCCGCCGGCGACCTCGCCGCGGGTCTTGGTCTTGTGCGTGCCCTGCCGGGCCGCCGCGAGCTGGGCCACCACGACCTGGTGCATCAGCGCGACGTTGGCCTGCGTGTCGAAGATGTCGGCGGGCAGCTCGACGGAGCCGGCCTTGGTGCCTTCGACGGTGAGGACGTCAACGGTGGTCACTTGCCCGCACCACCCTTCTTCGCCTTGGCCGCGGTGCGGACCAGGACCAGCGCGCCCTTCGGGCCGGGGATGGCGCCGCGGACGAGCAGGAGGTTGTTCTCGGTGTCGACCGCCTGGACGGTCAGGTTCTGGACGGTGTAGCGCACGCCACCCATCCGGCCGGCCATCCGGGTGCCCTTGAAGACCCGGCCCGGCGTGGCGCAGGCGCCGATCGAGCCCGGCGAGCGGTGCTTGCGCTCGACACCGTGGCTGGCGCGCAGGCCGTGGAAGCCGTGCCGCTTCATCGGGCCGGCGTAGCCCTTGCCCTTGGTCTTGCCGGTCACGTCGACCGAGACACCGGCCGGGAACTGCTCGACCGTGACCTCCTGGCCGAGCGCGTACTCGGCGGCGTCGGTCGTGCGCAGCTCGACGATGTGACGCCGCGGCGCCACGTCGGCCTTCGCGTAGTGACCGCTGATCGGCTTCTTGACCTTGCGCGGGTCGATGGCACCGTACGCCAGCTGGACCGCCGCGTAGCCGTCCTTATCCTGGCTACGAACCTGGCTGACGACGCACGGGCCGGCCTGAACCACGGTCACCGGGACAACACGGTTGTTGTCCCAGACCTGGGTCATGCCGAGCTTCGCGCCCAGGATCCCCTTGACTTGCCTGTCCATTTGTCCGATCCCTACAGCTTGATCTCGATGTCGACGCCAGCCGGCAGGTCGAGGCGCATGAGCGAGTCGACCGTCTTCGGGGTCGGGTCGATGATGTCGATAAGCCGCTTGTGCGTACGCATCTCGAAGTGCTCGCGCGAGTCCTTGTACTTGTGCGGCGAGCGGATGACGCAGAAACGGTTGATCTCCGTGGGCAGCGGCACCGGGCCTGCGACCTGCGCCCCGGTGCGCGTCACCGTCTCGACGATCTTCCGAGCCGAGGAGTCGACGACCTCGTGGTCATAGGCCTTGAGCCGGATGCGGATCTTCTGTCCCGCCATGGTGGCTTCTGTTCCTTCTCTCGATGCCGCTGTATTGCGGGCGCCTGTACCGGCTGGCACAGGCCCACTTCGCCGACCCCCGCGGTCGGGCGTGTCGCGCCCTCGGGTCAGGCTCCGCCCCCGGGTACTGAAGGAGCGATCCTCACCGCGCGGTGGGTCATGACGTCGATCGCACTACCGCGACCTGGACGCCGTGCGAGGGTGGTTGGCGGACTGGCCGCCAACCACCCTACGCCCGACTGGTCCTCCCGCCCGGAGGTTCGGCAAAGCCGAACGCAGGCGGATGAACCGTCGTTACGCAACCTGACTAGTATGCCGCACGACCGGCGGCGGGTCTAATCGGGGTTACCCAGCTCACTTGACGATCTTGGTGACGCGACCCGCGCCGACCGTACGACCACCCTCGCGGATCGCGAACTTGAGGTTCTCCTCCATCGCGATCGGCTGGATGAGCTTCACGGTCATCGTGGTGTTGTCGCCCGGCATGACCATCTCGGTGCCCTCGGGGAGCGTGACGACACCGGTGACGTCCGTGGTCCGGAAGTAGAACTGCGGACGGTAGTTCTGGAAGAACGGGGTGTGCCGGCCGCCCTCCTCCTTGGAGAGGATGTAGACCGTCGCCTCGAACTCCGTGTGCGGGGTCGTGGTGCCCGGCTTGATGACGACCATGCCGCGCTCGACGTCCTCGCGCTTGATGCCACGCAGCAGCAGACCGACGTTCTCACCCGCGCGGGCCTCGTCGAGCAGCTTGCGGAACATCTCGATGCCGGTGCAGACCGTCTTCTGCGACTTCTCGCGGATACCGACGATCTCCACCTCCTCGTTCGGCTTGAGGATGCCGCGCTCGGCGCGACCGGTGACGACGGTGCCACGACCGGTGATCGTGAAGACGTCCTCGATCGGCATGAGGAACGGCTTGTCGGTCTCGCGCTCCGGCTGCGGGATCGCGGTGTCGACAGCGGTCATCAGGTCCATCAGCTTGCCGGTCCACTCGGGGTCACCCTCGAGGGCCTTCAGCGCCGAGACCCGGACGACCGGCAGGTCGTCACCCGGGTACTCCTGCGACGAGAGCAGCTCGCGGACCTCGAGCTCGACGAGCTCCAGGAGCTCCTCGTCGTCGACCATGTCGCTCTTGTTGAGCGCCACGACGATGTACGGAACGCCGACCTGGCGGGCCAGCAGCACGTGCTCGCGGGTCTGCGGCATCGGGCCGTCGGTCGCCGCGACCACCAGGATCGCGCCGTCCATCTGCGCGGCACCGGTGATCATGTTCTTGATGTAGTCGGCGTGACCGGGGCAGTCGACGTGCGCGTAGTGCCGCGCCTCGGTCTGGTACTCGACGTGCGCGATCGAGATCGTGATGCCGCGGGCCTTCTCCTCCGGCGCCTTGTCGATCTCGTCGAACGGCGTGTACGGGTTGAGGTCCGGGTACTGGTCGTGCAGGACCTTGGTGATGGCCGCCGTCAGCGTCGTCTTACCGTGGTCGATGTGACCAATGGTGCCGATGTTGACGTGCGGCTTAGTCCGCTCGAACTTCGCCTTCGCCACTGGTGTCCTCCTGTGGACTTTCTTGGTTCGTTCGCCCCGGTGCGCCGGTCGGCGCTTAGGACTCTGTCGACAGCCTTTCCGACCTGACGGCCGGAGAGCCTTTGTGGGTTCTGCGGCGATGAAGCCTACAGGCCCGGATTCACCCAGTCCGACCGAGGTGGTCGCGGGCGGGAGAACCCTCCCGCGACCGCACCCGGTTCATCGGGTCAGCTCAGGTGAGCGTCACTCACCGGTCGCCTTGGCGATGATCTCCTTGGCCACCGAGGCCGGAACCTCGGCGTAGGAGTCGAACTGCATGCTGTAGCTAGCCCGGCCCTGGGTCTTCGACCGCAGGTCGCCGACGTAGCCGAACATCTCCGACAACGGCACCAGGGCGCGGACGACGCGGGCACCGCCGCGCTCCTCCATCGCCTGGATGATGCCACGGCGGGAGTTGAGGTCGCCGATGACGTCACCCATGTTCTCCTCGGGAGTGGTGACCTCAACGGCCATCATCGGCTCGAGCAGCGCCGGGTCGGCCTTGCGGGCCGCCTCCTTCAGCGCCATCGAGCCGGCGATCTTGAACGCCATCTCGGACGAGTCGACCTCGTGGTACTGACCGTCCACCAGCGTCAGCTTCACACCCACCAGCGGGAAGCCGGCGAGGATGCCGTACTGCATGGCGTCCTGCGCACCCGCGTCCACCGACGGGATGAACTCCCGGGGGATGCGGCCACCGGTGACGGCGTTCGCGAACTCGTAGGTCGGGGCCTCGTTGTCCAGCGGCAGCGGCTCCAGGCTGATGATGACCCGGGCGTACTGGCCGGAACCACCGGTCTGCTTCTTGTGGGTGTACTCGACCTTCTCCACCGGGCGGCGGATGGTCTCGCGGTACGCCACCTGCGGCTTGCCGATGTTCGCCTCGACGTTGAACTCGCGGCGCATCCGGTCCACCAGGATGTCCAGGTGCAGCTCGCCCATGCCGGAGATGACCGTCTGGCCGGTCTCGTCGTCCAGCTTGACGCGGAAGGTCGGGTCCTCCTCGGCCAGCCGCTGGATGGCGGTGCTGAGCTTCTCCTGGTCGGCCTTGGTCTTCGGCTCGATGGCCACCTCGATGACCGGCTCCGGGAAGGTCATCGACTCGAGGATGACCGGGTTCGCCGGGTCGCACAGCGTGTCGCCGGTGGTGGTCTGCTTCAAACCCTGGACCGCGATGATGTCGCCAGCCTTGGCGGAGCTGCGCTCCTCCCGCTTGTTGGCGTGCATCTGGTAGATCTTGCCGATCCGCTCCTTGCGGTCCTTGGTGGAGTTGACCACCTGGGACCCGGACTCGACCACGCCGGAGTAGACCCGGACGTAGGTGAGCTTACCGAGGTGCTTGTCGGTCTGGATCTTGAAAGCGAGACCGGAGAACGGCTCCGAGGTGGACGGCTTGCGCTGCATCGGCGTCTCACCGTCGGTCGCCGTGCCCTCGATCGCCGGGATGTCCAGCGGCGACGGCAGGTAGGCGACCACCGCGTCGAGCATCGGCTGGATGCCCTTGTTCTTGAACGCGGTGCCGCAGAGCACCGGGTTGGCCTTGCCCCCGATGGTGGCGCGGCGGATCGCGGACTGGATGTCCTCGACGGAGAGCTCCTCGCCCTCGAGGTACTTCTCCATCACCGAGTCGTCGACGTCGGCCAGGGTCTCCAGCAGCTTCTCGCGCCACTCGGCGGCGGTGTCCGCCAGCTCGGCCGGGATCTCCTCGATCGCGTAGTCCTCACCCTTCTGGGTCTCCCCGCGCCAGGTGAGGGCACGCATGCCGACGAGGTCCACCACACCGGTGAAGTCGGACTCGGCGCCGATCGGCACCTGCAGGACCAGCGGCGTGGCGTTGAGCCGGTCGATCATCATCTGCACGCAGCGGAAGAAGTCGGCGCCCGTCCGGTCCAGCTTGTTGACGAAGCACATCCGCGGGACGTTGTACTTGTCGGCCTGGCGCCAGACGTTCTCCGTCTGCGGCTCCACGCCGGCGACACCGTCGTAGACCGCGACCGCACCGTCCAGAACGCGCAACGACCGCTCGACCTCGACCGTGAAGTCGACGTGGCCGGGCGTGTCGATGATCTGGATCGTGTGGCCCTTCCACTCGCACTTCGTGGCGGCGGAAGTGATGGTGATACCGCGCTCCTGCTCCTGCTCCATCCAGTCCATGACGGCAGCGCCCTCGTGGACCTCACCGATCTTGTAGGTGATACCGGTGTAGAACAGGATCCGCTCGGTGGTAGTGGTCTTACCGGCATCGATGTGCGCCATGATGCCGATGTTGCGTACGTTGGCGAGCGCGTCTGCGGCGGCCACTTCAATCCCTACTTATCGTCGTCTCGACACAACTGGCGTGGTTCCGGCGCCGGGCGGCGCCGGAACCCTCGGTGTTACCAGCGGTAGTGCGCGAAGGCCTTGTTGGACTCGGCCATCTTGTGCGTGTCCTCGCGCCGCTTGACGGCGGCACCGAGGCCGTTGCTCGCGTCCAGCAGCTCGTTCATCAGCCGCTCGACCATGGTCTTCTCACGCCGGGCGCGGGCGTAGGTGACCAGCCAGCGCAGGCCCAGGGTGGTCGCACGGGCCGGACGGACCTCGACCGGCACCTGGTAGGTGGCGCCACCGACGCGGCGGCTGCGCACCTCAAGGGTCGGCTTGACGTTGTCCATCGCCCGCTTCAGCGTGACGACCGGGTCGGTGCCGGACTTCTCGCGGCAGCCCTCCAGGGCCGCGTACACGATGCTCTCGGCGAGCTGCCGCTTGCCGCGCAGCAGGATCTTGTTCACCAGCTGGGTGACCAGCGGCGAGTTGTACACCGGGTCAGCGACCAGCGGCCGCCGCGGAGCGGGTCCCTTACGCGGCATGTCAGCTCTTCTCCTTCTTCGCGCCGTAGCGGCTGCGCGCCTGCTTGCGGTTGCGGACACCCTGGGTGTCCAGCGAGCCGCGCACGATCTTGTACCGCACGCCGGGGAGATCCTTCACACGGCCGCCACGCACGAGCACGATCGAGTGCTCCTGCAGGTTGTGGCCGACGCCCGGGATGTAGGCGGTCACCTCGATCTGGCTGCTGAGCTTGACGCGAGCGACCTTGCGCAGCGCCGAGTTCGGCTTCTTCGGGGTGGTGGTGTACACGCGGGTGCACACGCCGCGCCGCTGGGGGGACCCCTTCAGCGCCGGGGTCTTCGTCTTGGTCGTCTTGGCCTGGCGGCCCTTTCGGACCAACTGCTGAATGGTGGGCACCGGGTTTCTCCGCTCCCTTCGGCCGCCGCGAGGCGACCGCGCCGTCTGCTCTAGCCGGCCTGATGGACGGCTCTCCTACATTCCAACCAGGGCCACCTGACGGGGGTCCCAGCACCCGCGGTCGGGCGTGTCGCCCGGCTCACGGTCCCCGGGTCGTCGCTCGCGCGCACCCGGGGGTGTCTCACCGGCACGCGGCAGGCCGTGCACCGGGTCCTCTGGCTTTCATCGTGCTGCCGCGGGAACACCGGCGCGACCGGATCCTGCGCACGCACGAACCGCCCGGGCTCGCCCGGGCACAAGGGGAAAGAGTACCTACCACAACCGCGCTGGTCAAAACGGGGCGGCCGCCGGGGGCGCTCTCACCGCCCGCCGATCGGAACCGTCCTGCCCACGCGCCCGCGATGGGCACCCAGGGATACAAGTGTACCGCTTGGGGCGGCACGTGGCCCCTCGGCCCCGGCGGTTGCCCACGGCACCGTGGCGACCCCGGCACCGCCGGTCACGACAGCGACACCAGCAACGCCAGTCCCAGCCCGAGCAGGCTGATCAGCAGACCCGCCGCACCGCAGCTGACCCCCGCGACGGCCAGCCCCCGCCCGGTGAACCGGACCGCCGGCGGGGACACCGGCCGGCGGATCTGCCGCAGCGCCAGCAGACCGGCGCCGACGGCACCCGCCCCGGTCAGGACCGCCAGCACGGTGAAGGCGCCGGCGGCCCACACGCCGTCCCAGTCCGCGCCGGCCACCCCGAAACAGACCACAAGCAGCGAGACCAGGATCGAGGCGATCCCGGCCGCCAGCGATCCCACGGCCGGACCGGAGGCGACCGGCGGCACGTCGAGGTGCACCACGCCGAAGGGCGTGCCGGGCACCGGGTCGACCCGCTTCGGCGCCCGCACCGCGTCCCTGGGCGGGGGCGGTGGCACGGCGGGCAGTGGCGCCCAGCCGGGGGCCACGGTCGGCGGCGTGGCACCCGGGCCGCGGGGAGCGCCCCAGGCCGCACCGGCGGGCGCGACCGTCCCGGCGGGCGGGCCTGCCGGCGCGGCGGCCGGGCGTGCCCACGGGTCGTGCGCCGTAAGGCCCGAGGCCGGCGCGGCCGGCGCAGGCGCGGCCGGTGCAGGCGTGGTCGGCGCAGGCGTGGCCGGAGTCGGCGTGGGCGCCGCGGCCGGAGGACGGGACCAGGGATCGGCCGGCGACGCGGGGCCGACGGACCCGGCCGGCTCCCACCGCCCACCCGCCGTCGAGGCGTCCGGCGGGCCGGGCGCCGTCGGGTCGGTGCCCTGCGGGCGCGCCGGGTCGGTCACGGGTCCTCCTGTCGGCAGTCGGCGTCCACGCGGCGGGCGACGGACACCGGCCAGGCTACCGCCGGCGGGCCAGCCGACGGTGCCCGGTGCGCGCCCGTTCCCCCGAGCCGGTCAGTCCACGTTCGGCGCGAAGTCGTGCCCGTACGGCGCCTCCGCGAGCCGCACCACCCCGATCACCACCGCCGCCACCACGGCCGTCGCGACGAGCACCAGACCGGTCCAGGCCAGGCGCTCACCCTGCCGCAGCCAGGCCGATCCGGTGAGGAAACCCCCCGAGGTGTACGCGTCGCGGCGTGCCTGGCGCGCCAGCACGAGCGCCACGGTGGCCGGCACCACGCCCCCGACGAAGAGGCCGGTCAACGCGCCGATCAGGCCCAGCGCGAAGACCGCCCGCGCCTTCGTGGCCCGCGCCGGATCCGGGTCGAGCGGGTGTCGGGGCGGCTCCGGCGGAGCGACCGGCGCAGGCCCGGAAGCGGTGGTCATGCCCACCATCATGCCCGCCGGCGCCGGGCGACAGCCCGCACACCCGTGCGCGGACACGACGAGGCCCCCGGCGGCTGCCGGGGGCCTCGTGCGTCGCGCTCCTTAGCGGTACGACCCGAAGTCGAAGTCGTCCAGCGGGACCGCCTGGCCGCTGGCCGGCCCGAAGCCGTAGTCGGTCTCCGGGTAGCCGGTCATCGAGTAGACCTTGGCCTTCGCCTCCTCGGTCGGCTCGACCCGGACGTTGCGGTACTTGCTGATGCCCGTACCGGCCGGGATGAGCTTACCGATGATCACGTTCTCCTTGAGACCGATCAACGAGTCGCTGCGGGCGTGGATCGCCGCGTCCGTCAGCACCCGGGTGGTCTCCTGGAAGGAGGCCGCCGACAGCCAGGAGTCCGTGGCCAGCGAGGCCTTGGTGATACCCATCAGCACCGGACGGCCGGCCGCGGGCTCGCCGCCCTCGGACACGAGCCGGCGGTTCTCCGACTCGAACAGCGCCCGGTCGACGAGCACGCCCGGCAGGAACTCGGTCGAGCCGGAGTCGATGACCGTCACCCGCTTGAGCATCTGGCGGATGATGATCTCGATGTGCTTGTCGTGGATGAGCACACCCTGCGAGCGGTAGACCTCCTGGACCTCCTGGGTCAGGTGGACCTGGACCGCGCGCGGGCCGAGGATGCGCAGCAGCTCGTGCGGGTCGACCGTACCGACCGTGAGCTTCTCGCCGACCTCGACGTGGTCGCCGTCGTTGGTCAGGAGCCGGACCCGCTTCGAGATCTTGTCGTAGACGATCTCGTCGCTGCCGTCGTCCGGCACGATGATGATCTTCCGCGACCGCTCGCCGTCCTCGATCCGGACCCGGCCCGGGGTGTCGGCGATGGGCGCCTTGCCCTTCGGGATCCGGGCCTCGAAGATCTCCTGGACTCGCGGCAGACCCTGGGTGATGTCCTCACCGGCGACACCACCGGTGTGGAAGGTACGCATCGTCAGCTGCGTACCGGGCTCACCGATGGACTGGGCGGCGATGATGCCGACCGCCTCGCCGACGTCCACGGTCTTGCCGGTCGGCAGCGAGCGGCCGTAGCACGCACCGCAGACGCCCAGCTTCGACTCGCAGGTCAGCACGCTGCGCACCCGGATGTTCTCCACCCCGGCGGCGACGATCCTGTCGACCAGGATCGAGTTGATGTCCGCGCCCCGCTCGGCGACGACGGTGCCGTCCGGCCCCTTGATGTCGTCGGCCAGCGTACGGGCGTGCACGCTGGTCTCGGCGTGCTCGTGCACGACCAGCTGGCCGTCGCGCCGCTGCCCGATCTGCATCGGGATGGCCCGGTCGGTGCCGCAGTCCTCCTCGCGGATGATGACGTCCTGCGAGACGTCCACCAGACGCCGGGTCAGGTAACCCGAGTCGGCGGTACGCAGGGCGGTGTCCGCGAGACCCTTCCGGGCACCGTGCGTGGAGATGAAGTACTCCAGCACGGACAGACCCTCCCGGTACGACGCCTTGATCGGACGCGGGATGATCTCGCCCTTCGGGTTGGCCACCAGACCACGGATCGCCGCGATCTGCCGGAGCTGGAGCAGGTTACCGCGGGCACCCGAGTTGATCATCTTCCACAGCGGGTTCTCCTGCGGCAGCGCGGTGTCCATCTCCTTGGCGACCTCGTTTGTCGCCTTGGTCCAGATCTCGATGAGCTCGCCGCGGCGCTCCTCGGCCGTCATCAGACCACGCTGGTACTGCTTGTCGATCCGGTCGGCCTCGGTCTCGTACCGGGCCAGGATCTCCGCCTTGCGCGGCGGAGCGATGACGTCCTCCATGCCGATCGTCACGCCGGACCAGGTGGCCCAGTGGAAACCGGCCTCCTTGAGCCCGTCCAGGGTGGCCGCGAGGGCCACCTTCGGGAAGCGCTCGGCGAGGTCGTTGACGATCGCGGAGAGCTGGCCCTTGCGGATCTCGTAGTTCACGAAGCGGTAGCCCGGCGGCAGCGTCTCGTTGAACAGGACCCGACCGAGGGTGGTCTCCACCGTGACCGGGTCGCCCTCGACCCAGCCCTCGGGGGCGGTCCACGGCTCCGCGCCGGGGCCGTTGTCGACGCCGACCAGGCCCCGCAGCCGGATCTTCACCGGAGCCTGCAGGTGCAGCTCGCCGTTGTCGTACGCCATCCGCGCCTCGGCGTCCGAGCTGAACGCCCGGCCCTCGCCGCGCTCACCGGAGGTGAGGTGGGTGAGGTGGTAGAGACCGATGATCATGTCCTGGGTGGGCATGGTCACCGGCTTGCCGTCGGCCGGCTTGAGGATGTTGTTCGACGAGAGCATCAGGATCCGCGCCTCGGCCTGGGCCTCGGCGGACAGCGGCACGTGGACCGCCATCTGGTCACCGTCGAAGTCGGCGTTGAACGCGGTGCAGACCAGCGGGTGGATCTGGATGGCCTTGCCCTCGACCAGCTGCGGCTCGAAGGCCTGGATGCCCAGCCGGTGCAGGGTCGGCGCCCGGTTGAGCAGCACCGGGTGCTCGCCGATGACCTCTTCCAGCACGTCCCACACGACCGGCCGCTGCCGCTCGACCATCCGCTTGGCGGACTTGATGTTCTGCGCGTGGTTGAGGTCGACCAGGCGCTTCATCACGAACGGCTTGAACAGCTCCAGGGCCATCTGCTTGGGCAGGCCGCACTGGTGCAGCTTGAGCTTCGGGCCGACCACGATGACCGAACGGCCGGAGTAGTCGACGCGCTTGCCCAGCAGGTTCTGGCGGAACCGGCCCTGCTTGCCCTTGAGCATGTCGGACAGCGACTTGAGCGGGCGGTTACCCGGACCGGTGACCGGCCGGCCGCGACGGCCGTTGTCGAACAGCGCGTCGACGGCCTCCTGGAGCATCCGCTTCTCGTTGTTGACGATGATCTCGGGCGCGCCGAGGTCGATCAGCCGCTTGAGGCGGTTGTTCCGGTTGATGACGCGCCGGTACAGGTCGTTCAGGTCGGAGGTCGCGAAGCGGCCACCGTCGAGCTGCACCATCGGGCGCAGGTCCGGCGGGATGACCGGGACGCAGTCGAGCACCATGCCGAGCGGCGAGTTGCGGGTGTTCAGGAACGCCGCGACCACCTTCAGCCGCTTGAGCGCCCGGATCTTCCGCTGCCCCTTGCCAGTGCGGATGGTCTCCCGCAGGCTCTCGGCCTCGGCGTCGAGGTCCATGTTCTGGACCAGCGCCTTGATCGCCTCGGCGCCCATGCCGCCGGTGAAGTACTCACCGAACCGGTCGCGCAGCTCCCGGTAGAGCAGCTCGTCGGTGACCAGCTGCTTCGGCTCAAGCTTGCGGAAGGTGTCCAGCACCTCGTCCAGGCGGTCGATCTCGCGCTGGGCCCGGTCGCGGATCTGGCGCATCTCGCGCTCTCCGCCTTCCTTGACCTTGCGCCGGACGTCCGCCTTGGCACCCTCGGCCTCCAGCTCGGCCAGGTCGGCCTCGAGCTTGGCGGCCCGCTTCTCGATCTCCGAGTCGCGGCTGTTCTCGGCCTGCCGCTTCTCGGCCAGGATCTCGTTCTCGATCGTCGAGAGGTCGCGGTGACGCGCCTCCGCGTCCACGCTCGTCACGACGTACGAGGCGAAGTAGATGATCTTCTCGAGGTCCTTCGGGGCGAGGTCCAGCAGGTAGCCCAGCCGGCTCGGCACGCCCTTGAAGTACCAGATGTGGGTCACCGGAGCGGCGAGCTCGATGTGCCCCATCCGCTCACGGCGGACCTTCGACCGGGTCACCTCGACGCCGCAGCGCTCGCAGATGATGCCCTTGAAGCGGACCCGCTTGTACTTACCGCAGTAGCACTCCCAGTCCCGCTGAGGACCGAAGATCTTCTCGCAGAAGAGCCCGTCCTTCTCCGGCTTCAGGGTGCGGTAGTTGATCGTCTCAGGCTTCTTGACCTCGCCGTGGGACCACTGACGGATGTCGTCGGCGGTGGCGAGGCCGATACGCAGCTCGTCGAAGAAGTTGACGTCGAGCACTATGTCCCCTATGTCGTCGTCTGTACTGCTTAGCTAGTGGGGTGGCGCCGGGAGCCGGCGGCGAGCCGGCTCCCGACCGCTCACCTCAGACCTCTTCGACCGAGCTCGGCTCGCGCCGGGACAGGTCGATGCCCAGCTCCTCCGCCGCCCGGAACACCTCGTCGTCGGTCTCGCGCATCTCCAGGGCCACACCGTCGCTGGACAGCACCTCGACGTTGAGGCACAGCGACTGCAGCTCCTTGAGCAGCACCTTGAACGACTCCGGGATGCCCGGCTCGGGGATGTTCTCGCCCTTGACGATCGCCTCGTAGACCTTCACCCGGCCGAGGACGTCGTCGGACTTGATCGTCAGCAGCTCCTGCAGGGCGTAGGCGGCGCCGTACGCCTGCATCGCCCAGCACTCCATCTCACCGAAGCGCTGGCCGCCGAACTGCGCCTTACCACCCAGCGGCTGCTGCGTGATCATCGAGTACGGGCCGGTCGACCGGGCGTGGATCTTGTCGTCGACCAGGTGGTTGAGCTTCAGGATGTAGATGTATCCGACCGCGATCGGGTCGGGCAGCGGCTCGCCGGAGCGACCGTCGAACAGCTGCGCCTTGCCGGACGACCCGATCAGCTGCTTGCCGTCCCGGTTGGGCAGGGTCGACGCGAGCAGACCGGAGATCTCCTCCTCGCGGGCACCGTCGAAGACCGGGGTGGCCACGTTGGTGTCCGGCTCGGACTCGTCCGCGTCGATCGCCTGGAGCTGGCGCTTCCACTCGGCGTCGCCGCCGTCGACCTTCCACCCGGTCTTGGCCACCCAGCCGAGGTGCGTCTCCAGCACCTGGCCGATGTTCATCCGGGAGGGAACGCCGAGCGGGTTCAGCACGATGTCGACCGGCGTGCCGTCCTCGAGGAACGGCATGTCCTCGATGGGCAGGATCTTGGAGATGACGCCCTTGTTGCCGTGCCGGCCGGCGAGCTTGTCACCGTCCTGGATCTTCCGCTTCTGGGCGACGTAGACCCGGACCAGCTCGTTGACGCCCGGGGGAAGCTCGTCGCCGTCCTCCCGGGAGAAGGTACGGACGCCGATGACCGTGCCGGTCTCGCCGTGCGGCACCTTCAGCGAGGTGTCCCGGACCTCACGCGCCTTCTCGCCGAAGATCGCGCGGAGCAGCCGCTCCTCCGGGGTCAGCTCGGTCTCGCCCTTGGGCGTGACCTTGCCGACCAGGATGTCGCCGGGAACGACCTCGGCGCCGATCCGGATGATGCCGCGCTCGTCGAGGTCGGCGAGCATCTCCTCGCTGACGTTCGGGATGTCGCGGGTGATCTCCTCCGGACCGAGCTTGGTGTCCCGGGCGTCGACCTCGTGCTCCTCGATGTGGATCGAGGTGAGCACGTCCTGCTGCACGAGGCGCTGCGACAGGATGATCGCGTCCTCGTAGTTGTGGCCCTCCCAGGTCATGAACGCCACGAGCAGGTTGCGCCCGAGCGCCATCTCACCGTCGTCGGTGCACGGACCGTCGGCGATGACCTGGCCGGCCTCGACGCGGTCGCCCTCGAAGACCACCGGCTTCTGGTTGACGCAGGAGCCGGCGTTGGAGCGGCGGAACTTGTGCAGCAGGTACGTCCGGCGGTGGCCGTCGTCCTGGTGGACGGTGATGTAGTCGGCGCACAGGTCCTCGACCACGCCACCGACCTCGGCGACCACCACGTCACCGGCGTCGACCGCGGCGCGGTACTCCATGCCGGTGCCGACAAGCGGCGACTCGGCCTTGACCAGCGGCACGGCCTGGCGCTGCATGTTCGCGCCCATGAGCGCGCGGTTGGCGTCGTCGTGCTCGAGGAACGGGATCATCGCGGTCGCGACGGAGGTCATCTGCCGCGGCGAGACGTCCATGTAGTCCACGGCCGCCGGCGGGACGTCCTCGGTCTCGCCGCCCTTCCGGCGGACGAGCACCCGGTCCTCGGCGAACGAGCCGTCCGCCTTCAGGGGCGCGTTGGCCTGCGCCTTGACGAAGCGGTCCTCCTCGTCCGCGGTCAGGTAGTCGATCTGGTCGGTGACCCGACCGTCGACGACCTTCCGGTACGGCGTCTCGATGAAGCCGAACGGGTTGACCCGGGCGAAGGTGGACAGCGCGCCGATCAGGCCGATGTTCGGGCCTTCCGGCGTCTCGATCGGGCACATCCGGCCGTAGTGGGACGGGTGCACGTCACGGACCTCGAAGCCGGCCCGCTCCCGGGACAGACCGCCCGGACCGAGCGCGCTCAGCCGGCGCCGGTGGGTGAGACCCGCCAGCGGGTTGGTCTGGTCCATGAACTGGGACAGCTGCGACGTGCCGAAGAACTCCTTGATCGCCGCCACCACCGGGCGGATGTTGATCAGGGTCTGCGGCGTGATCGCCTCGACGTCCTGGGTGGTCATCCGCTCGCGGACGACCCGCTCCATCCGGGACAGGCCGACCCGGACCTGGTTCTGGATCAGCTCGCCGACGGTACGCAGGCGGCGGTTGCCGAAGTGGTCGATGTCGTCGGCCTCGTAGCCCTCCTCACCGGCGTGCAGCCGGCAGAGGTACTCCACGGTGGCGACGATGTCGTCCTCGGTGAGCACGCCCGTGGTGATCGGGACGTCCAGGTTGAGCTTCTTGTTGAACTTGTACCGACCGACCTTGGCGACGTCGTACCGCTTCGGGTTGAAGAAGAGGTTGTCGAGCAGGGTCTGGGCGTTCTCACGGGTCGGCGGCTCACCCGGGCGCAGCTTGCGGTAAATGTCGAGCAGCGCCTCGTCCTGGCCGGCGATGTGGTCCTTCTCGAGCGTGGTCATCATCAGCTCGGACCAGCCGAACCGCTCGCGGATCTGCTCGGCCGACCAACCGATGGCCTTGAGCAGGACGGTGACGGCCTGCCGGCGCTTGCGGTCGATGCGGACGCCGACCGTGTCGCGCTTGTCGATGTCGAACTCCAGCCAGGCACCCCGGCTCGGGATGACCTTGACGCTGGAGAGGTCGCGGTCGGAGGTCTTGTCCGGCTGCTTGTCGAAGTAGACGCCCGGGGACCGGACGAGCTGGCTGACGACGACGCGCTCGGTGCCGTTGATGATGAAGGTGCCCTTCGGCGTCATCATCGGGAAGTCACCCATGAACACCGTCTGGCTCTTGATCTCGCCGGTGGTGTTGTTGGTGAACTCCGCGGTCACGAACAGCGGGGCGCAGTAGGTGAGGTCCTTCTCCTTGCACTCCTCGATCGAGGCCTTGACCTCGTCGAAGCGCGGCGCCGAGAAGGAGAGCGACATGGTGCCGGAGAAGTCCTCAATGGGACTGATCTCGTCGAGGATCTCCGCGAGACCCGAGCGTGCGTGCGGGTCGTCCGCCGACCGGCCCTGCCATGCCTCGTTGCCGACCAGCCAGTCGAAGGACTCGGTCTGGATGGCGAGGAGGTTGGGGACCTCGAGGTGTTCGGTGATCCGGCCGAAGGAAACTCGGCGGGGAGCGAAAGCGCTCGACGTACGACTGGTCTTCGCAGGGCGGGAAGCTGCCAAGATGCGTCCTTCCGAGGACCGGTGCTGCAGAACGGCTGGTACGCGTGCACTCCAATGACCCCACCAGAAATATCCACAAACGGACATTTCCGAGCAGGGGTCAACTCAGAAGGCAGCGCAAACTAGCAGTGTAGCCGAGAGGCTAACCGCTGTCCAGCCCACCCCGCAGGTCGTCGCGGAACGTGCCTCGGGACCTCGACCGGGTCGCACCGGGCCGCTCGGAACGCGACGCTCCCACCGGGCCGCCCGGGTGTCGCAGGCGACGGTGTCGCCGGTGCCATTACCCAAGTGGTGGCCGTTGCAAGCGCGGAAGGTCTTGCTGATGTCAGCGTGCCTGCCCGGGACCGGCCGCGTCAAGGGCCGGTCGCCGGCTCGCCGCGCCTTTCCCACCCCGGGCTACCGCCAGGCATCCGGGCGCGGGTGCCCGGGCGGGCGTCGACGCCCAGCTCACCTGCGCCGCCGCCGGTGCCACCAACGCGGCGGGCGGCGATCCGCTTCCCGGATCGCCGCCCGCCGTGACGTGGTGTGCCCCGGCTCACGTGAGCCGGACGCGCGCCAGTCGGCGCAGGGTCACTTGAGGGTGACCTTGGCGCCCTCGCCCTCGAGCTTGGCCTTGGCCTTGTCGGCGGTCTCCTTGTTGACCTTCTCCAGGACCGGCTTCGGCGCGGCCTCGACCAGGTCCTTGGCCTCCTTCAGGCCCAGGCCGGTCAGCTCACGCACGACCTTGATGACCTGGATCTTCTTGCCACCGTCGGCGTCGAGGATGACGTCGAACTCGTCCTTCTCCGGCTCGGCCTCGGCGGCAGCGCCACCCTGGGCCGGCACGCCGGCGGCCATCGCGACCGGGGCGGCGGCGGTGACCTCGAAGGTCTCCTCGAACTGCTTCACGAACTCGGAGAGCTCGATCAGCGTCATCTCCTTGAACGCGTCGAGCAGCTCTTCGGTGCTGAGCTTCGCCATGTCTGGCGTCCTTTCTCAAATGGTGACTAAGAACGTGGGTGCGCCGGGAGGCCTCAGGCCGCCTCGGCGCCCTCCTTCTCGCGCTTGTCCTGCAGGGCGGCCGCCAGACGGGCGGTCTTGGCGAGCGGAGCCTGGAACAGGGCCGCGGCCTTGCTCAGGTTGCCCTTCATGGCACCGGCCAGCTTGGCCAGCAGCACCTCGCGGGACTCCAGGTCGGCGAGCTTCGTGACCTCGGCCGCGGAGATGGCCTTGCCCTCGAACACACCGCCCTTGATGACGAGCTTCGGGTTGGACTTCGCGAAGTCGCGAAGACCCTTCGCCGCCTCGACGACGTCGCCCGAAACGAAAGTCAGCGCGGTAGGACCGGTGAACAGCTCGTCGAGGCCGGAGATGCCCGCGTCCGCCGCGGCACGCTTGGCCAGCGTGTTCTTCGCGACGGTGTAGCTGGTCTCCGTGCCGAGCGAGCGCCGCAGCTGGGTGAGCTGGGAGACCGTCAGACCGCGGTACTCGGTCAGCACGGTCGCGCCCGCGTTGCGGAAGCTCTCGGTCAGCTCAGCGACGGCCGTGGCCTTGTCGGCCCGGATCGGCTTGTCCGCCATGTCCCTCCTCTCTCGTTGCTCCAGGCTGGTCACCGTCGGCGGCGGAAGCCGTCGACGGGAGCGGAGGAACGCGGCAACGAGAAAGCCCCGGCGCAGGGCGCACGGGGCGAGGGCCGGCCCGGTCGTCGCGGTCGGCGGACCACGGAACGAAGCCGATTTTCGCTTGCCGCCCTGCGCGGGTCGCCCGTCATCGCGGGACCTTCGACCGTGCCGGGGCACGGTGACCAGCGGTCTCTGGGTGGAACTTCGCGCCAAGGTTACGCGACACCCACCGTGACCGCCAAATCGCCCCCGGCGTGCGCCCGCTCACCCCGGCACCCCGGACCTCAGGCGCGCCGGCGGCGGGCCCGGGCGTAGGCGGCCAGGGCCGCCGTCGCCCAGGCCAGTGCCCAGCCGGTCAGCAGCGCGGCGGTCGTGCCCGGTAGCGCGCCCGCCAGGGCCCGCGCGGTGGGCATCAGCGGCGGCACCAGCCACGACAGTGACGAGCCGGAGAGGCCGAGCACCAGCGCGAGGACCGCGCCGACGGTGAGCACGGCGACGCCGTACCCGGCGCTGCGGGTCACCGCCCGGCTGGCCAGCGCACCCAGCGCCACGGCCGCCGGCAGGGCGAGCAGGTGGGCCCAGAGGCCCAGCGCCAGCCCCGCCGGGATCGACCGGTCGCCCGGCCCGGTGGGACCGGACACCCCGCCCACCAGCCACGGGACGGCCAGGGCCACCACGACCAGGCCGAGGCCGGCCGCCGCCGCGGCGAGCAGGCCGGCCGCCCGCTCCCGGGCCGGTCCGACCGTCACCACGGCCAGCCGGCGCTGCACGTCCGGCTCGACGTCCAGCAGGATCTTGGTCTGCCAGGCCAGCACCGGGAAGAGCACCACCGCGGAGACGCCGTACGCCTCCGCCGGCTGGGCCCGGCCGCCGCCGTAGAGGACGCCGAGGGCGAGCAGGCCGGCCAGGACCGGCGCCAGGGCCCGGCCGGTACGCAGGAAGCCGGCGAGCCGGAACCGGACCAGCGCGGTCACCGGGCCACCTCCGACGACGGTCCGGGCGGCGTGGCCGGAGGTGGGGCGGTGTGGTCGCGTACCCGGAGGATCTGATGGCCCTCGGCCCGCAGGCGGGCCACGGTGTCGGTGACCCGCGCGGCGGGGACGCTCAGCTCGACCACCGCGAGCGCCGGACGGTCGGACGGCGCCGGCTCGACGACCGCCCCCTCGGCGACGGTCCAGCGCCGCGCGCCGGGAAGCCGGACCGTCTCGCCGCGGTGGTCGCTGACCAGCACCGCGCCGCCATCGGCCAGCACCTCGTCGATCAGCTCCGGCACCAGCTCGCGGGCCCCGGAGTCCAGGCCCTCCCACGGTTCGTCGAGGACGAGCAGGCCGGGCGGGCGCAGCAGCGCCCGGGCCAGGCCCACCTTCTGCGCGGTGCCCTTCGAGAGCCGGGACAGCCGGACCTCGCGGAACGGGCCCAGCCCGAGCCGGTCGACCCACCGGCTCACCGCGCGGTCGGCCGCGGCACCCGGCAGGCCGGCGACCCGGCCCATCGCGGAGAGGTATCCCCCGACGGTGAACGGCTGGTCGGCGGGGAACCGCTCCGGGACCCAGCCGACCACGGCCGGCCGGTCAACCACCCGGCCCCGGGTCGGGCGGAGGACGCCGGCGACGAGCTGGAGCAGCGTCGACTTGCCGGCGCCGTTGCGGCCGAGCACGACCGTGACCTCGCCGGGCCCGATCTCCACCGTGGTCTCGCGCAGCACCCACCGGCCGTGCCGGTGGTACCGCAGCCAGACGTCCTCCAGCAGCATGCCGCGAGCCTGCCACAGCCGGACGAACGACAGGAGCCCCGCCACGGCTCGTGGCGGGGCCCCTGTGCGGGAATCGTGCTCAGCCCTCGGCCGGGCCCTCCTGGAGGTTCTTCACCAGCTTCGGGTCGACCGGAACGCCCGGGCCCATGGTGGTGGTGAGGGTGACCTTCTTCAGGTACGTGCCCTTGGCCGCCGACGGCTTGGCGCGGAGCACCTCGTCGAGGACCGCCGCGTAGTTGTCGACCAGCTGGGCCTCGGAGAACGAGGCCTTGCCGATGATCAGGTGCAGGTTGGAGTGCTTGTCCACCCGGAAGGTGATCTTGCCGCCCTTGATGTCCGAGACAGCCTTGGCGACGTCCATGGTCACCGTGCCGGTCTTCGGGTTCGGCATGAGACCGCGCGGGCCCAGGATCCGCGCGATCCGGCCGATCTTGGCCATCTGGTCCGGCGTGGCGATCGCCGCGTCGAAGTCGAGCCAGCCGCCCTGGATCCGGGCGACCAGCTCGTCGGTGCCCACCTCGTCCGCACCGGCGGCGGTGGCCTCCTCGGCCTTCGCACCGGCGGCGAACACGATCACGCGGGCGGTCTTACCGGTGCCGTGCGGCAGGTTGACCGTGCCGCGCACCATCTGGTCCGCCTTGCGGGGGTCGACGCCGAGGCGCATCGCGACCTCGACCGTGGCGTCGAACTTGACGGCGGTGGTCTCCTTGGCCAGCTTCACGGCCTCGGCGGGGGTGTAGAGCTTCGACCGGTCGATGACATCGGCGGCCTTGCGGTAGTTCTTGCTGCGCTGCATCTGTAGTTGCTCCTGTGGTCTCTGGCGGGCCCGCGACGCTCGCGCGCCCTCCCACGAACGGGATCGGCTGGTCGGCCGGAGGTCAGTCGACGACGTTCAGGCCCATCGACCGGGCGGTGCCGGCGATGATCTTCTCGGCCTGGTCGAGGTCGTTGGCGTTGAGGTCGGCCATCTTCTTCTCGGCGATCTCCCGCAGCTGGGCGCGGGTGACCTGGCCGACCTTCTCCTTGTGCGGGACGCCCGAGCCCTTCTGCACGCCGGCGGCCTTGATCAGCAGCCGGGCGGCGGGCGGGGTCTTCAGCACGAAGGTGAAGGTGCGGTCCTCGTACACGCTGATCTCGGCCGGGACGATGTCGCCCCGCTGCGACTCGGTCTGCGCGTTGTAGGACTTGCAGAACTCCATGATGTTCACGCCGTGCTGGCCGAGCGCGGGGCCGACCGGCGGCGCCGGGGTGGCCTGGCCCGCCGGCAGCTGAAGCGTGAACGTCTTGACGAGCTTCTTCTTCGGAGGCATGTCTCTTCCTGGGACTTGGATCGGGGATTCGCACCGAACGCGGGCACGCACGGTCAGCGCGCCGCGACGACGGCGACGTTCTAGGGTAGCGCAGCGTCCCGCGACCCGGTCCGCCGAGGTCCGGCTGACGGTCGCTCCCGCGCCGAGACGCGTACGCCGGCGGTGGGCCGTCACCCCCGCCGACGTACCAGGGTCAGATCTTGGCGACCTGGTTGAAGTTCAACTCCACCGGGGTCTCCCGGCCGAAGATCGACACCAGCACCTTGAGCTTCTGCTGGTCGGCGTTGATCTCACTGATCGTCGCCGGCAGGGAGGCGAACGCGCCGTCGGTGACGGTGACCGAGTCGCCGACCTCGAAGTCGAGGACCTTGACCTCGGGCTTGGCCTTCTTCTGCTCGGTTTCGACGGCCGGCGCCAGCCACTTGAGCACCTCGTCGAGGCTCAGCGGCGCCGGACGGTCGGCCCGGTCGGTGGCGCCCACGAAGCCGGTCACGCCCGGCGTGTTGCGCACGCAGGAGTAGGACTCGGCGGTCAGCTCCATACGGACCAGGATGTAGCCGGGGAAGACCTTGGCCTGCACCTGGGACCGCTTGCCGTTCTTGACCTCGACCTCTTCCCGGGTCGGGACCTCGACCTGGTAGATGTAGTCCTCCATGTCGAGGGACGTGATCCGGGTCTCGAGGTTGGTCTTGACCTTGTTCTCGTAGCCGGCGTACGAGTGCACCACGTACCAGTCGCCCGGCGCGTAGCGCAGCTTCTGGCGCAGCTCGGCGACCGGGTCGAACTCCTCGTCCTCGGCTGCCCCGCCGGCGGGGAGCTCCGACTCGCTGGCGGCCTCGACCGACTCGTCACCAGCCGCCGTCGCGACCGTGGACTGCTCGTCCGCGGATCCGGCGGTCTCGTCGTACTCAGGCACGCTCGCTCACTTCCGTCACTATCGGCACGGTCAGCCGGTCAGCTGGGGTTGCCGAAGACCCACAGCACGCCCTTCGCGAAGACGAAGTCCAGGCCGGCCACGATCGCCAGCATCACTGCGACGAACGTGATCACCACGGCGGTGTAGGTCAGCAGCTCCTTGCGGGTCGGCCAAATGACCTTACGCAGCTCGGCCACGACCTCGCGGACGAATCGGACGATGCGCCCGAACAGGCCGACCTTGTCGGTGTCCGAACGGGTCTTCGGCCGGCTGTCGGCGGACTCCGCCTTGGCGCGCGACCGAGTCGCGGTGCCGCCCCGGGAGACCGGCTCCTCAGCGTCGGCGTCGTCGTCGCCGGCGGCGTCGAACTCGTCGTTCAGACGCTCGTCGTCGGCGTCCTCGCCGCGCCGCTTGTTGTCGGCCACTTCGCCCTCCGTCGCGGATGTCGGGTTCGCACGCCGTCGCGGCGTGCGCGGCGTCTGGTCACGCCGGCCGGCCCGACCGTCCCGCGACGGGCCGCGGCCGGCGGATCGAACCGGAGGGCCCGAATGCCTCGGAACCACCCCGCCGATACCACCACCACGGGCCGGACGCCGCCGGACGGCGACGCGACCCACGGGAACGGTCAGGCCTGAGGCGCAGGGGTGACAGGACTTGAACCTGCAGCCTGCGGTTTTGGAGACCGCTGCTCTGCCAATTGAGCTACACCCCTGTGCGGCGAACGGTCACCCCACCCGTCACGCATGGCCGGGCAGGGGTCACGTGCCCCACGGCGGACCAGTGTACGGGTAGTGCCACGACTTTCCCAACCGGTCCACCCCTCGCGCGTCGCGAGATCGTTCAGCGCGCCGTACGGATGGTCGCCTTCGCCTGCGACAACACCTTCTCCCCCAGGCAGGTGGCGGTGACGTCGAGCCTGGTCAGACCCTCCTCGGTCACCTCGCGGACCACCGCGGTCACCTCGATCTCGGTGCCCTGGTCGTCGTCGGGAACCACCACCGGCCGGGTGAACCGCACGCCGTAGTCGACGACCGCGTCGGGGGCGCCGGCCCACTCCGCGACGGCCCGGCCGACCAGCGCCATCGTGAACATGCCGTGGGCGATGACGCCGGGCAGCCCGACCTTTGTGGCGAACCGGTCGCTCCAGTGGATGGGATTGAAGTCCCCCGAGGCGCCCGCGTAGCGGACCAGGTCCGCGCGAGTCACCCGGTACGTCTTGTCCGGCAGCTCCACGTCAGCCCTCCCCGCGTACGACGATCTTCGACCAGACGGTGACCACCGGCTCGCCGGCGGGCGTCGTGACCTCGGTCCGGGTGGTCAGGAAGCCGTGCCCACCACGGTTGCTGACGTCCTCGATGGTGTTGGCGCAGACCAGCTCGTCGCCCGCGACGACCGGACGGGTGTACGCGAAGCGCTGGTCGCCGTGGACGACCCGGCTGTAGTCCACGCCGAGGGCCGGGTCCTCGATGATCTGGCGGCTGGCGGCCATGGTGACCACCACGGGGAAGGTCGGCGGGGCGACCACGTCCGGATGGCCGAGCGCCCGGGCGGCCGCCGGGTCGTGGTGGGCGGGATCGGTGGCGCCGATCGCCGTGGCGAACTCGCGGATCTTCTCTCGGCCCACCTGGTAGGGGGCGGTCGGCGGGTACGTCCGGCCGACGAAGGACGGGTCCAGGGACATGCCGCGAACCTACACGCAGAACACGATCGCCGATCCACCCGACCGGCGGCGGCTCGGAGAGCCACCGCGGGTCCGCGGATCGGCGATCGGAAGGTGCTGGAGCGGGCCGGCCGGGCCGGCGCAGGTCAGCGGGTCTCGCGGTGGAGCGTGTGCCGGCCGTCGCGCGGGCAGAACTTCTTCAGCTCGATGCGGTCCGGGTCGTTACGACGGTTCTTGCGCGTGATGTAGTTGCGCTCCTTGCACTCCACACACGCCAAAGTGATCTTCGGCCGGACATCGGTCGCCTTCGCCACGGCGGAGTGCCTTCCTCGCTAAGGGTGACAACTACGGCGTGTCAGCCTACGCGCTGACCACGCGGACATGCAAAGTGGGCGCCTGTGGCGCCCATCCCATCATCCGCCGGGAGCGGCCCGGTGGACGAGAGTAGCGGTGGCCGGACTTGAACCGGCGACACAGCGATTATGAGCCGCTTGCTCTGCCATCTGAGCTACACCGCCGTGGCGGGTCCAGCCGGACCCTCTGAGCCCCCTTACGGAATCGAACCGTAGACCTTCTCCTTACCATGGAGACGCTCTGCCGACTGAGCTAAGGGGGCCTGCACGATCACTCGGTGGTCGCGCAGAGGTAAGAGTACACGGCCCCATCGCGCAGGTGAAATCGGATCCCCCCGAGGCACGTGCGCCCAGCTCAGGGCACGACTCGGAGGCGGGGCAGCTCGCCCGCGGGCACGGCCTCCGGATCCACCTGCGCGCCGAACCACGCCTCCAGCCGCTCGTACGGCAACGGGCGGCTGAACAGGAAGCCCTGCCCGATCTCGCACCCGATGTCCTGCAGGAGCTCCAGGGTCAGCTCGCTCTCCACACCCTCGGCCACCACGGCGAGACCGAACTGCTGGGAGAGCGTGACCACGGCGTTGACGATCGCGAGGTCGCCCGGGTCGGTCGCCATGCCCTGCACGAACGAGCGATCCACCTTCACCTCGTGCACCGGAAGCCGCCGCAGGTGCGCCAGGGACGAGTCGCCGGTGCCGAAGTCGTCCACCGAGAGGCGGACGCCCAGGTCCCGCAGGCGGCGCAGGGTGGGGATCGGCCGGTCGGTGCCGTCCAGCACCCCGGACTCCTTGATCTCCAGCGTGAGCCGCTGCGGCGGTACGCCGTACTCCTCCAGCAGCTCCTGGACCCGCGCCGGGAAGTGCTGGTCGGTGAGCGTACGCGGGGAGATGTTGACCGCGACGGAGAGCGGGTGGCCCCCGTGCGCCCAGTCCCGGCTGCGCCGCAGGCCCTCCCGGAGCACGAACTCCGTGAGCCGGCCCAACTGGCCGGTGTGCTCGGCGACCGCGACGAAGTCGTCCGGGGCGACCGAGCCGTGCGCCGGGTCGTCCCAGCGGGCCAGGCACTCCACGCCGACCAGCCGCCGGTCCCGCAGGGTCACCTTGGGCTGGAAGTAGACCTCCAGTTCGCCGTCGTCCAGGGCCCGCCGCAGGTCGCCGGCGATGCCCAGCCGGCGCAACGACCGGGACTCCAGCGCCGGGTTGAACAGCTGGACGCTGCCCGGCACGGACTTGGCCGCGGTCGCGGCGAGGTCGACCCGCTGCAGCAGCGCCGCCGGGTCGCTGCCGTGCTCCGGGTGGGTCGCCACGCCCACCGCCGTGTCGACGTCCACGGTGAGCCCGTCGTCGAAGACCATCTCGGCACGGATCTGCTCCCGCATCCGGGCGGCCATCTCCAGCGCCGCCTCGGCGCTCTCCAGGCGCAGCGTGACCAGGAACTCGTCGCCGCCGACCCGGCCGACCAGGGCCGACGACGGGGCCCGGGAGCGCAGCCGCTCGGCCACCTCGATCAGGACCTTGTCGCCGGCGGCGTGCCCGAGCGACTCGTTGACCGAGCGCAACCGGTCGACGTCGAACAGCAGCAGCGCCACCACCTCGCCCGGCGCCCGGATCTTGACGGCCTCCTCCAGCGCCGCGGTGATGCGGCGGCGGTTGGGCAGCTTGGTCAGCGAGTCGTGGTACGCGTCGTGCCGCAGCCGGTCGACGAGGCGCGAATTCTCCAGCGCCACCGCGACGTGCGCGGCGACCGTCTCGAAGACGGGAATGTCGGCGGCCGTGAAGTGGCGGACGTCGCTGAGCCGGTTGGCAACCTCAAGCGTTCCGATCACCGCCTGGCCGGACCGTAACGGCACCACGATGACGTCCTTGATCTTGTCGTCATGCAGTGCTCGACGGGCACCCGGTTCCCCGTCGAAGGCACGACCGACCGCAATGGTCCGACTCTCACTGGCGGCCTGGTCACGCAGACTCGCCGGCGTCCGCACGACATCCAGCAGACCCGCGTCGTCCACTCGGGCGGTCAGCAGCACCTCGGGGTGTCTGCCCTGAGCCGGGAGCCAGAGCGTCGCGTACTCGGCCTGCATCATGCCCCGCACCCGGCCGAGCAGGGCGTCCACCAGGGTCCCGTCCTGGCCGCGTTCGGCGATCGCCCGGGTCAGGTCGTACATCTCGGCCAAGGTCCGGTGCTGGCGGAAGAACTGCGCGTACGACCGGTACACGAGAATGAGCGCGGCGCCCAGGACCGCCAGCAGGATCGCCGACCACCACGTCTCGTTGACGGCGATCAGGATGATCAAGCCCAGACAGACGTTGATCGCCGCCGTCAGCAGGCCGGGGGCACGCAGCGCTTGCCGGCCAGCCTGCCAACCCTGCAGCAGGGTGTGCACGCCGACGATGGCAGAAAGGCTCACCAGGCAGACCGCCTCGGCAGCCGCGAATAGGCTCAGCCAGGTGCCTGGGCCGAGGTTGTTCATCGGTGGAAGCGCCTGGAGGAGAAGCGCCGCCAGCGAGGTGCCGGCCGCCGCCTTGGCCACGTTGAACCAGAACTTCTCCGGTGCGATGCGGTGCCGGGTCTGGGTCGCCATCGAGGCCACCGTGTAGACGACCACGACGGTCAACGGAGGAAGCAGGTAGAACGCGATGACGAGCGGAATCTCGGCCAGCGTGATGCCGAACGCCTGCCGACGGATGACGAAGTTGAGGACCGGCATCCCCAACACGATCATGGCAATCAGCAGAACGACCGCGAGCGGCCACTCCCCGAACGCAGGCCGAGCCACCAGACCGGTGATGGTCGAACATGCGACGGCGACCATCGCCAAGGGTCCTGTGATGAGCCAGGCATGCTGAGTCGAGCGCCGTCGCGCCAGATCACCTCGGGGCATGCCGCTCCCTACGGCCGGGCTGACCGCCGCCACGACCGCGGCCAGTCGGCGAACTCGCGGCCAGTCGGCGAACTCAGCGAAGGACGACGCCGTTCTCGATGCCGAGAGTCCAGACGTAGTCCATCAGGTGAAGGTCACCCTGAAAGTCGCTGACGCCGACGACTGCGACGGCAGAGAGCACGAGGAGCGAGCCAAGCAGCCGGCCCAGCCTTCGACCAGACATGTTTGCTCCTGTCGGGGAAGTGTCACAGGGGTAGGGTTCCACGATCGTGCCACAGAGCCCGGCATCCAGAGAAGCGCTGCGCGTGCCGTCGACCCGGCCGGCGCTCACCTTCCGCCGTTCGGACCAGTCGCCGAACGCGACCGCCCAGATCAGAGGCCTCGCCGGCCAACAGCCATTTCGCAGGTTGCAGATTGCGACTCTTGCCGCATTGCGGCCATCCCCTGACCCGCCGCTCCCCGCCGGGCACCGCCTTCGTCCCGCATAGTTCACGAAGACAGTACATCCGCGGGACATCGGCCGCTATCCCTGTCTTCGCGCTCGTCGGACACCTATCACGTCCGCCCCAACCGACGACAAGGCCCCTGACCAGCATTCATGCTGGCAGGTCGTGCGACCGGACGTCATCCTCCACCCGCATCGGAGAGGTCGGACGCCGGGCAGTCAATCCTGGGTCGAACACTCGGCGACAAGACCAACTCGACGGTGGACCATGTATCGATGCTCGGAGAGGAAGCACTGGTTCGCCTCCAGGACGCCGCCGCCCTGTGGAGCGTCAGCGCGAGCACGGCGGCCGACGTCATCGAGGCCGCCTGCGACTGCCTCGTGGCGGGCGTAGACAGTCCGACCCTCCGGATCGTCGCCGGCCTCTCGCTGGTGAAGGGTAGCGAGAGTGACGAGCTGCGACGTTGGCTTGAAGGCGCCCTGGCGGAGCTCTCGCTGACCTACTACCGGGAAGGCAGCCGAGAGGGCGAAGAGAAAGCCCTCCGGATCATGGCTCACCGACTGCTCGCAGGGACCATCACGCCTCGCGACCTCACGTCCTGGGCGTACCGGTTCATCACCTGGGATGGCACTCCGAAGGCAGCCGAGCTGGTCGGCCTTGACAACACCTACGAATACGTTGATGCCGTCTACGACGGGCATGAGTACACCAGCACCGCGGCTGAGGATGTCGACGCGGACGTGATCGCCGAAGCACGGCGCCTGCTGGACGACGCCACCACAGCCGAGTAGGGCTGACCCCTGCCCTTCCTCCAAGGGCGTCGCCGATCATGTCGTTCATGCTGTCGTCGCCGCCGTCGATGCAGTTGGCGTAGACGCGCAGCCGGATGGCGACGCCTTGGCCCAGGCGCCCGGCGACCTCGTTCGGCGGGCTTGCCCCGGGGTTACCTCCCATAGCCGGCGAAGCCCGCGCGGAGCCCTCAGCAGCGCTGGACGAAGCTGGACCACGCCGGACCAACGACACGGCCCCTGAGCAGCATTCCTGCTGGTCAGGGGCCGTTGGTGCACCTGGTGGCGGGTAGAGGATTCGAACCTCTGTAGCTTTCGCGACGGATTTACAGAGCGCCAAGCCCAAGCCTCTGACCAGCACGAACGCCTTATAGCCCGGAGACGGTGACACAGATGCGACAAAGGCCGCCCGTCTACGTCAAAGCCTCCCGCCTACTCCTCGTACCGCCGACGCCGCCAAACCATGTCCGCGCCCGACCCGATGACTTCCGCTAGGTCGCTCGCGGAACGGACGTAGGCAAGAGCAGCGCCGGGCTCTGGCGCCGTCGCGCCGTGAGCGACTTCGTTTCGAAGCCTCCGAAGCGAGTCGAGAGCAGCGGCTGTCTCGTCCGAAATCACGCCCTGCTCATGCAAAGCCCTGACTACGGGCAAGTACGAGGATCCGCTGCCGAATGGCCTGCGGATGTTCGCCGGAAGGAGATCCGACGCAATGCTCGCCAGGATCTGACCTAGCAGCGACCACGATGCCACCACCGAGTACGACGGGTTCTCGCCTGCCCGAAGCGCGATCTCCTTGAAGCCAGCTTCTAGCCGATCGGTCTCGGCGCTACTGGGTGCCTCCGGCCCGCTCACATCCTCATCCGTCACTGCCCTAGTTGCCTCGGCCTCAATGGCACGGTCTACCTGGCGCTCGGCTTCTCCGAACTCTGCCGCGAAGCTTCCCGCGCTAACCGAACGAAGTTGCTCCATGCGCTTCATGATCGGCTTGCGCAGCACCAGAACCATGACCAGTACCGAGACTGGCCAGGCCAGGTGACCAACAAGGGCGGCAGCGAGTTGAAACCCATCCACCGCATGCATCTTGTCGGAGGGAGTCAACTCGCGTTGTCGCTCCCCCGGTCGATCAGCGCGGCGGCGATCTCGCTCATGCTGGTGACCACCGCGTCCGCCTCGGCGAGCCGGAAGGCGTCGACCCTTCGCCGGTCGATTCGCGTAGCCGATCACCGCGACCCCAGCGGCCCGCGCTCCCTTGACGTCCGAGGGCGAGTCGCCGATCAGCACGCAGCGGGCCGGCAGCTCGCCGAGGGAGCGCACGGCTTGCAGGATCGGTTCCGGGTTGGGCTTCATGCGGCCCGGCTCGGCGTAAGCCCGGCCGATGACCGGCGACACGTGCTCGGCGAGCCGGTGCGCCGCGAGGTAGGCCGTGCCCGAGCTGGAAGCGTTCTTCGGATGCATGTACTACGCCGCGCTGCGGCCCGAAGAGGTGTTCCACCTGCGAGAAGACGAGTACGAGCGCCCGCCCAGCGTGGGGGGTGGGGCGTGCTGCACCTAACCGGCTCAACGGTGGCCGTGGGGCGAGACTGGGGCGACGGAGACGACACCGCCGAGGACCGAGGGCTCAAGCACCGGGCAAAGGCAGCGACCAGGGACGTACCCGTGCCACCGCCGCTCGTACGGCTACTCGATCGCCATATCAAGGAGTACCCGCCAGGAACGAACGGCAAGCTGTTCGTCACCCGGCGCGGCCCCGGTGGCCGGTACGTGCCCACCGCCGGCCAGCCAATCCCGAACAACACCTACGGGAAGGCATGGCGGGACGCGCGGGCAAAGGTGCTCACCCCGGCTCAGCAGCGCTCACCGCTGGCCCGGCGACCGTACGACCTACGGCACGCAGCCGTGTCGCTTTGGCTCAACGCCGGAGTGCCAGCTACCCAGGTCGCCGAGTGGGCGGGGCACAGCGTCCACGTCCTCATGCGGGTCTACGCCAAGTGCGTCTACGGCCAAGAGAAGGCCGCTCGCCGACGGATCGAGACGGCGCTCGGCGTGAGGACCCCCGCGTCCCTGCCGGACGCGGTGACGTCCCATCCGGACCTGACAACGGCACAAATGGACGCGACGATCAACGACATCAACCCGGATCGGGGCAGAGAAGACGGCGCTGCGCATCCTGCGAGACGAGCGTCTGATCGTGACGCGTCAGGGCAGCGGCGCATTCGTCCGCGCACAGACCGAGCGGCCAGTAGGGCTGCGCCCGCACGTCGAGGTCGCTCTTGAGCGTGCCCACGTCACGATTGACTTCGCCGGCTTCTCCGGCGAGACCTGAGGTTCCCCCCGGGATGTGGACACCGGGTTATGCCGCGATCTGGTGCAGCGTAGTCGGTGTGAGGGCTTGTTCGTAGTCGGCGGGGCTGAGG